>CAZPJH010000047.1:0-11801 GCA_964586875.1 uncultured Oscillospiraceae bacterium | reverse complement strand
TGTAGTCTTGTGTGACTGCTGCCTTTGGACTTTCCGAAAAAATATCACTTTGCAATAGCTGACTTTCTCGGATTGCCACACCCTGACGGATAGTGCTTTCGAAAATAGTTGTGTTCATTTCTTTTGCTATTTCCGCAATACTTTCTTTCAGGGTACTTGTTAGGCTCGTTCTGTCGCACCGGGTCAGCAGTATTCCCAGTATTTCAATATTGCTTCCAATTCCTTTCAAGTCGGCAATTTTCTTTTCAAGTAGATTAAAGCCCTGAATACTGAAATAATCGGCTGTCATAGGTACTATCAAATAATCTGAAGTCATTAAAGCACTTGTTGTCAAAGTGTTCACTGCTGGCGGTGTATCAATCACAACATAATCATAGGAACTTTGCACTTTTTCAAGTGCATCATTCAGTATCATAATATTTTCAATGTCAGAAAACATCGTGTCTGCATCACTCAATTTAGGATCACAAGCAAGAACATCAAGCCCGATCCGAACCGATGCAACGCAATCAGATATGGTCATATCTTGTTGCATAACATCTAGCAGCGTTCCCTTTGTTCTTTTTTCTGTCATCAAGCCAAATACTGAAGATAGGTTGCATTGTGCATCGCAATCAATCACAAGCACTCTATACCCATGATTTACAAGCCCTAACGCTAGTGTCTGTGCTGTGGTGGTTTTTCCGCAGCCCCCTTTTTGGTTTGCAAGCGTTATAACTTTCATTCTCTGTCACTCTCCTTTCTAGGCAAAAACAAAAGCCCTTAATCACGCATAATGCACAATTAAAGACTGGTAGTTCATGCTTTGTATGTGGTGGTTTGCGTGGTGGTTTCCGTTTATGTCTTTGTTGATATGTAGATATATTGATATATCTAGCTTTTATTATAACTACTTTTCAGATAAAGTCAAGTTGTAATTTATGCAATTTGATTTTGGCTTCATGCAATTTCATTTTATCTTTTTACTTTATGAAAAAGCTATGTTATAATACACATGGGAAATCTTATGGTTTCTCTGTCATTGCCCTTTCTGTGGTGGTTAGGGTATCTTGATATAAAGAAAAAGGATTGCTTATGCTGCAAGCAGTCCTTTTTTTGTGGGGGAATTTCAAATGATCCCATATATTAGCATGGAATTTTGAACCCATACTTTTTTTCTAGTTCTTCCCTGATTCGTTCCCGGTTCAGGATTCTTCTTTCAACTGAAGATGTAAAATCATGTTCTTTATAGCTTTGTAGTCCTGAACCATATTTCAGCTTATCTTCAATATATAACCTGTTTTGTAATTCTTTCCGGGCTTTTCCCATTCCTAGTTTTCGCAAGGTTTTTTTCTCTATCTGCCGGACACGTTCAAAAGATACTTGCATATCATTAGAAATTTGTCTGTATGATTTATTATCTTGAAATCTAGCCTTTAATACTTCCGTTTCTCGTTCCGTTGTGAACTGTTCGCATATATCCCACAAAGTTATTTGCTGATATTTTGTATATAGGCGGTCAATGGTTTCTTCTTCCAGCTCTTCAGGGCTTGCTATCATATCCGACAAACTCACGCTGTCAGTTTCAGTTTCTATTTCTTCATCAAGACTTTTCAGCGGTTGCAGATGCAGCTTTATTTCTTCTATTGTGCTTTCAGGTACGCCTAGTGCTTTCGATGCTTCTTTTATCGTTGGTGCTTTGCCTTGTTCCTGAAAGTACATAGCAAAATACTTTTTGTATTGTCCTATCTTTTGCATGAAATGTGCTGGCAGTCGGATAGTTCGCCCGGATTCTTCAATATAACGCTGTATGCTCTGCTTTATCCATGTTCCGGCATAGGTCATGAATTTATAGCCTTTGTCCGGCTCAAATCGTTTGATAGCTTCCAATAGTCCGAAGTATGATTGCTGAAGCAAATCTTCAAGCGGTTCATATTCAGAATAGGGCTTTGCAATTTTCTTTATCACTGGCAAATTGTTTTCGTACAACTTATATATCAAATCTGTTTCATTGTCCGGGTGCTGCTTTATTTGCTCTATCAATGTTTCATTATCTATCACGGAACTAACACCCCCTTTTTTATAATTTTTGAAATTTTTTTGAATATGCAGCATCACCCTAACTTTGACTTAGGGCTAGGCTTTTCGGAATTTTGCGGTACAATTCCGGGCTTAGTAAGGCAGTCAGAACGAACCATATAGACCCCTAGCCCATTGTTTCTGAAGCTGAATATTAAAGCACTGCTTTAGGCATAACGCAACGAATATAAACATATCTACATATCAACTTGTAAATATATCTAGCTTTTGAATGGTAAAAATATAAGGGCTTCCAGCTTTATGTTCCTGTAGCCCTTTAATTATTACGCTGTTTTGCGTTCCTTTATTAGCTTATCAAGTGTCGGTCTGCTTATCCCCAACTGTTTCGCTAATTCTGTTTTGTTTATTTCTCTATTCATATACTTGTTATACATTGTATCAAAAGTATCTGCATCAATGTTTATTTCTTTGCGCCCTTTGTATTTGCCCTCTGCTTTTGCCACTGCTATGCCCTCTTTCTGTCTTTCTAAAAGGTTCGCACGTTCAAACTCATTTATTGCAGCTATCATTGTTAACATTAGTCTGCCCTGTGGTGTGCTGGTGTCTATGTTCTCTTTGTTGCTTACTAAATGCACACCTTTTTTTGTTAGCATATCAACAATGTTTAATAAATCCTGTGTGCTTCTTGCTAGCCTACTAAAATCGTGTATGTAGACTGTGTCACCCTCACGCACAAACTCAAGCATTTCTTGTAATTGTGGTCTGTTGGTATCTTTCCCACTTACCTTTTCTGTAAACCACTTTTCTATATTGTGTGGTTTCAAGCCCTCAATCTGTCTTTGCTCATTCTGCTCTACTGTACTAACTCTAACATATGCAACTTTCATATTATTAACCTCTTTCTTTTTGTGGTGGTGTTTTGTATCTGTCCTTATATTACCACAATGTAAAAATAGGGTCAATAACTTTATTTACATTTTGTAAAATAATTAGATATATAATTTCTGTTTTACACATTTAGGGTATTGTGTACTTGTAAAGCATGGGTATGCCCCATTTTTACAACTTTTTAGGCGTATACTTCAGGTTGGTAAGTGCATCTTGATATGTCATTTTGTCGCTGCTCCTTTCTATATGGCAGCAGTCGGATATTTTACCGACTACCGCCTATTTTCAATTATTCTTCAGACAATACCGCTTCTTTGTATCGTGAATCAAGCAAAAGCAGACTTCTAATATCCGGGCTTTCCGCTGCAAGTTCTTTTGCTCTGCTCTGTGCAAGTGACGGATATTTTTCGTCAATCAATAAATCAATTAGTTTCTTATCACTTTCTGTCAATTCACGCTTGATTTTGTTTTCCGGCAAAATACTATTCGCTTTTTCCATTGCATCAATAAACTTCTTTTCATAGCCATTTCGGAAAAAAGCATCTGCCGAAACAGAAACATAGTTCGGTACACCATTATCAAGCAAGTGTGCCATTTCAGCCCCCTTGCCTGAATATGAGTTTAACAACATTCTTGCAGTTCTTCCAAGTTCGGAAAATCCTTTGTATGTTGTTTCAATATCCGGCAATTCAAGATATAAATAAGGGTCTTTCAAATCTGCTTCTTTATTGCGTGGCGTTCCGCTATCGTCAATTTCCGTAACAGTGCCTTTCTTTGTCCTAGATTCCGCAAGTTGATTTAATAGGCGGTATTCCATGTATGTACTAGCACTATTTTTCAAAACACTAAATTCAAGGTTGGAAAGCTGAAGCCCGGTAATAGAAATTGACATGATTTTATTTGCAAATGCCGGAGATACCGGGGCATTGAAATATGAATCTAGTGATTTTTCTATCATTTCAAGATAATGTGCAACTGTTGGCTCTGCTTTTTCCCTCGCACTTCTCATTTTGTTGCGATAGGTTGCATCAGGCTGATTTTCAAGAATGTATTTTTCAACATATCTTGTTGTCCATTTCCCTTCCATAGATTGGGCTTTGTTTTTAATACGCTCTTTTTCTGCTGTGTACTGTTCTGCAAGGGTATCAATTTCATTTTTGTACTGCATCAACGCTGCTGTGATTTTTGATAAATAATTTTTATACTGCATCTTCTTTACCTCGTTCTTTCTTAAAATTCATTATTGATATTAGTTTCTATTGCTTTTGTTTCTTCCTTGGCTTTTTCTTCTGCAAGCCATTCCCCAATTTTGGGCAGTGCATCGTCTGATAGCGTTCTTTTTGGCTGTTCAACTTCAGGACACAAGCGGAACTCCGAACTGTTCACATAGTTGCTGTTGTTGCATAGGTCAAAAATACCTACAACTGCCGGTATCTTTTGACGGAAAATTAACTGCTTTTTTGTAGCTGTTATCAAGTCTTTTGCCCTTGATATAAAATCTTTCCATTCTTCATTTCTAGTTTTTTCATAAGTTAGCAGCGTTCGCCTTGTGATACCCAAATATACAGAAAGCCCCTCAACATCAGGTATCAGCTTATGTTCCCGGCTTTCATCTTTGTTACATGATTGCACATAAGAAAAATAATCAAGTGTTGCTTGTTTGAACATTTCCAGTCCCTCGGCTGTTTCCGGGTATTTCGCTTTTGATGCTTTTAAGGAAGAAATACCCATATCCAGCACCGCTTCCAAATCGTCAGGGTCAATTTCTGCAACTTCAAATCTTCTTTTGTACTGCTTTGGTAGCAGTTTTTCTTCATTGCTCATGCTTTTCACTTCCTTTCTGCCATTTTCAGGCGTATTATTAAATTTTAGGGGTCTTTTTTCGTGTGAAAGCAAATTTGTTATACTTAGTCTTTTACCCCAAATCAAGCCCATTTAAGACCTCGCGCAAAGCCTTTAGTTCGTCAACAGTCAATGTAATTCCCTTTAGTGGCTGTTTTTCATTTTCTGTCTGCCATTATTTGATACCTCGCTTTCTTGATTTATAAATTCGGTCTAATTCTTCTATTTCATTCAGCAGTAAACCGATAATAAATTTATTTTCTTTATGTTTCTTTGCTATCTCATTGCTTTCATTTACTACAGCTTCCCAGTATTCATCATCATCACAAACACCATTGATGTATTTTTTATGAAATAGCCAAACATCAGAATACATTTCTTTGTAATAGTCCCTTACTTCTGCCATTTAGCACCTACTTTCATGCGGTGGGTGTAAAAAGTGATGTTTTTCGGCTCAACTTCTTTTTATTTTTATTTTTTGCCATTTTCATACGAGAATATATAAAACTTACACCTTTTACACCCTTACTATTGAAAACCTTGATTTTACTAGGGTTTGTGTGGGTGTAAATTTTGATTTTTTTCTACACCCTAGCTACACCCAAGTTTCACCCTTATGTAAAAGGTAAGCTGTCTAAATCTTCTTGTAATACCTCAATGAAACCATCGGGTGAAGTTTTGGGTGAGTTTTGGGGTGAAGTTTCTTTCCCTAACTTTAACCCTTTTATATGGCTGTACCCATGCAATTTAATTTCAGCAAAATTCTTGTTCCTCAATGCCTTATAGAATCCGTTCTTCGACATAGCTTGTCTACCCTCGTTTTCACAATACTTTTCAAAATCAGAAAACGCCTTTACTCTGTCGGTTTTCGCTTCATTATCCAGTGTGCAACAATCATCAATCCATGCCTGAACCACATCTGAATCTTTCCACATCTGCCTAACCGCTTCTTTGCTTCCCTCGGATATTGTGATGTGTCCACCTCTCATATACATTTCATGAAGTGCTTCTACCGCTAATTTGATGAAATATGGAAGTTCCGCTGATAACTTTGCAAATAATTCTGTATCTACTTTTTCCGGCTGTTTATCCATTCTAAAAATCATCAATCTTCTGTAAAATCCGTTTGTTCGTTCTCCGGCTATGACTGGAAGTGAATTTGTAGAAAACAGCAATTTTGAATAGTTCCGATACATAAAACCTTGTTCGCCTTTTCGCTCTGCAAATATGTTGTCCTCGCCCAGCAATTTTTTCATAACTGAAGAATCTTCCAGCATTTCCGCTGATAGGTCAGCACACGAATTTAACAATTTCCCCACAAGTAGGGAAGTGCTGAAGCGTTTTGATAATTCCTGAAGTGACACATTTGATATATTTTCACGCCCAGTAGCATTTTCTATCAGTCGTATCAATAAAGATTTTCCAGTACCGCCCAGCCCACAAAAAGTTAGAAAACGCTGTTGTCTTGTATCTTTTGTGAAGCACAGCCCCACATATTCCAAAACCATTTTTCTATCATCAGGGGAAGTAAATATAAAATCAAAAAACTTTTCTATTTCTGCCCCCTCTTTCGTTTCCTTTATCTTTCGCCATTCAAACGGTAGCTGATTGATTGCGTAGAACTCCGGGCTATGTGGTATTTCTTTCATTGTGGCAACATCAAGCATACAATCTTGAAAATTTATGTATGTTTCCGGATATTGGTTCAAATTTTCAAAAGAACGCTGCGCAGAATCAGTATCTAAAATCAAATTGTAAATCTGTCTTATAACATTATTTTTTTGATATTTTGGATAAAGATACTTTTCAATAATTGCTTTCAGCTTCGTTCCGTTATAGTCCGGCTGATATGCTCCGCTTTTATAAATATAAGGACAGCCACAAACGAAAATATCATTGTGCTGCAACAAGTGTTTTCTGATTTTGCTATCAAAAGCCCCGGTTGCTCCGGCTTCTCCGCTCTTTCCCTCTTTCATAAAGTGAAATTCATCAAGCAGTAGTTGTGTTTCTTCCGGCTCATAGCGTTTTATTACAGATTGCAAAATTTCAACTAATTCATTGTTGTATTCTGACTTTTCAAGATATTCTTTGTTTTTGAAAAGTTGCCAGCCCTCATGAAACTTCAATATACCATCGCTTTCTAAATATTCTTTCAATCTGTTATTTGCTTTCTTTGTGTCGCAAGCAATAACATAGGTATAACTACTTCTGTTAGTTCCTCTGTATTCTATTTCTGTCATGTATTCAAGGAATTTTTCTACATCTTCATCATTCTTCAGACATAAAGCACGATAATTTCTAGCGACTATTTGAAACCATATTTCCTGATTACTTACCAAAAAAATATATTTGTCAGATTTTTCTTTTATCTCGCTTTTCATATATTGTTCAGCCCAAGGCATAAAAGGAATATTAAGCATTCACATCGCCCCCTTTGCTGATTACATGATGTTTTTTTGATACTGAATAGATTTTGACACCTGATCTGCTTCGACAAATTTCCACTTGATAGCCCTTATCAATCATTTCTGCAATTTCTCCGGCTATCTCATGCAGCTTTTCTTCGTAGAATTGTTTTCTAGTTGTTTCATACTTCATAATAGGTTTACCGCCTTTCTGCTCCGGTTTCTCCGGGTGCTGGTTATTATTGAAAAATTTAAGCGTTTTTCTTCGCTGTACTTGTATTTTTTTGTAAAATATGATAAGATAAAAACAAATAAATTCGTTTGTATCTGCTTTTATTGTACTTAAATACTCGAGTAAAGAAAAGTGTTTTATATGCGTAACATTAAAAGACACAAACATTTGTATTTGTTTGTATCTTGTTTTGTAAAAAGGAGGTTTCACAATGTATGAAGAAATAATCATTTCCGATGAATTGAAAGATGCTGCTGTGCGAATGATGAGAGAAGATAATGTTTTAAGATTTTGCATACTAGAAGACATGAACACAAAAAAATATATTATATTTGATTTAGAAAACGACTGGCAATATATGATTGTTCCGTTTGGAGATATATTGAAAACTGTACTAAATTGTTTTCTTGATTCTTCTGAAACTTCTATTTACCATAGAAGTTTATCCGATATAGTGAATAATGATACCATTGAAAAAATGAAACAATGCAAGCCTATGTTAAAAAAATTGCTTGATATAATAACCAATATGGAAGCAAATAGCATTTATCCTGACAAGGTAGCCTTAAAATGTGCTTATATTCATGAATGGAAAAGATACCGATACATAAATTGCGTAGAAATTTATTCTAAATATGCAGATTATTTTTCTGATAACTTTTCAAAAGAAGATATTGAACTTTACGGAAGCATAGAAGCTTTGAAAAAAGCTGAAGAAGAAGAACTTGATGAAATATCAGCTGGTATACATTCTGTAGTTTGTAAAAAAGATCTTGTTTTTTATGATACAGTTTATATACCTTGTTCTAATGGTTTTGTTTATGGCAAGGTGTGGTTTGCTTCTATCATAGAATATGTTTTCAGCCGGGAACTTTACCATTTATTCGTTGATAACACAATAGAGCAACCGCACATTTGCCCTAGATGCGGTCACTTTTACTATTCAAACAATAATAAATCAAAATATTGTGATTCTTGCAAAGATAATTACAGTGAAATTCGGAAAGAATACCGCCAAAAGAATAAGACAAGATATATACACAAAAAAATCAATGATAAGTTACATTCAAAACGTTATTCTGAAGAAGAACTTGACAAATTCATGATAGAAAGTAATTATTACTGGGATATTGTGAAGCAAAAAGAACCAAAAACAAAACCTGAAAGCTGGTATCTGAACATAAACACTGAAGAAGAATACAAGAACTGGCTAGAAAGCAAACTGAATGAATATTCTGCAAGAAAATAACTATTATATGGCTGTGTGGCTCTGTGTGTGGCTCATACAGCCTTTTCTTTTGCTTTAATGGGTATTTCTTAGGTGGTATCCCCTAAAACTGAAAATAAGGGCAAATAAACGCTTGTAAATACCTAGATATATAAACATATAGATATGTTTAGACAAAAAAAGAAAAGCACCCTTTAGGTGCTAATCTTCATAATGTCCTTTACAAGCTATTATCCATAAAAATCCGTTTTCGTCTATGTTGTAGACTAACCTATTTGCTTCATCTATCCGTCTACTGCAAGCCTTTCTATGCTTCAGTGGTTCAGGCTTTCCGATTCCCTCAAGTAAGCCGTCACGCTCAATAGATTTTATCAGCTCATTTATTCGCTTTAGTGTCTTTTTGTCTTGTGTCTGCCAGTACAAATAATCGTCCCATGCCCGATCAGCCCATAACTTTTTCATTCGTCTACCTCAATCAATTCATGTTCCTGACCTCTGCCGGCTTCAAGCTGTGCTATACCTCTGTCAATCATTGCAAGGTATTCATTGTTTCTAGCTGCCTTTTCAAGCTGGTTATATCTTTCAAGGCTCATAAGGACAATATTTTTTTCATTTTTTCTAGTGACAATAACTGTTTCTTGTAGATCAGATGCTTTGTCACAATAATCTTTCAAGTTGTTTCTTATCGTTGAATAATTTACAGCTAACATTTTATACACCTCATTTCTTGATTGTGCAATTTTTTGTACAGTTTTCTGTACAACTATATTACTATATTATTATGCACCTGTCAAGAAATATGATACCGTTTATTTATTCCAGTTTGCCATATCGTGTTGTACCTGATTAGATATATCAAGTGCTGATTGCTCCCTTGCTCCATATAGCAGCGTAAGCATATATGATTTTGGGTTTTTGATGCGTTCCGTCTGCTCATTAAATTTTTCGATTGCATAGAAAATATCAGCATAGTACAGCTTCATCAGCTTTGAAATGACAACTGCTGCTGGCTTGTCCTCGCCTTGCACCCTGATAGTTTCCTTTGTCGTGTTCAAGGTGTCGTACAGAATATCAATAACTGCATCAACATCAGTTTTATAGGTTGGTCGGTCAGCTATCATAATTTCATAATCATAAAATACTTTCACTTGCTCTAGCGTGTATTTCTCTTGACTTTTTGGCATTTCTGCTGTATCATCATTCTTGTATAAATCGGTATTATTAGTGACTTGCTTCTGTTCTTTGGTCGGTTCAGAAACAAGCTCTTTTTCTTTTATCTGTACTTTGTAGCCCATTCTTTCAAGTGCTTCAATATGTTCTTCAGGTGTTAAAGTTTTTGCACCCTGATTTTCTACAATTCCCTTTAATTCCTCTATATCATCACAAGCCCACATTGTAGCATAATCTGAAAGTATGTAAATATTCGATTTTGTCAAACCACGCTGCACCTTTTTAACAATTCCCTTTTTCACAAGTGCTTTAATTGTATTTACTACTTTTTTATTTCCCCAGCCAGTCATTGATTGCAAGGTTTTTATCGTTGGGAATACTTCCCCTTGTGTTCCGGCTGATACATCTTGTGAAAAATCTATAAAAGATTTCAGTGCAATAAATATCATCTTTTCATCAGCAGCCAATAGATCACTGCGTAGAAAATCATGATATACTTTTACGAATTTTCTTTCCGGGCTGGCAAGCTGTACTATTATTTTGTCGTTCGCCATATCCTAGCCCCCTATTGTTCTTTTAATTCTTTCCAAAATTCTTTAGCAGTTTTCTTTTGTCCTATTTGAACATCTGCCATAATAAGCCCCACAACATAATCTTGAATAGTAACATCATTATCAAGTGCAGCCTGTTTGATAACCCTATGTAGTTCAGGACTAACACGAACCCCTAGCAATTTTCTATTATCTTGCATGGTCTTACCCCTTTCTTATTACAATTTTTCATCATGTATTTTATCATAGTGTTTATTTGTTTGCAAGTAGTTTTGTTTGCTTGTTTACAGCTTCAGTCTGTCATTTCCTGAAAGATAGATTGATATAAATATATTGTTTTATATATTGTGGTTTTATTTAGTGTGTCATTTGGACACTTCCTGAAATGTCGTTTGGACACTTTTTGAAATGTCAAATTGACACTTCCTGAAATGTCGTTTGGACACTTCAGTGATAAAATAAGGCTTTAAAGCCCTTTTTTTAATAACAAGTAATGATTATTTATTCAGAGCAAGTTCCACCATGTAACACGAAAATGAATTTTCACTGTTTTTCACATGGTAACTTGTTGGGGATTTTCCCCAAGCCCTACATAACAAAAAGTGTTCCATTTTTTTGAGCAA
This sequence comes from uncultured Oscillospiraceae bacterium, assembly GCA_964586875.1. Classification (GTDB taxonomy): domain Bacteria; phylum Bacillota; class Clostridia; order Oscillospirales; family Oscillospiraceae; genus Faecousia. Next base: position 843 of record CAZPJH010000047.1, on the reverse strand, counting down.
GATCCACTTGTGTTATACAGAAACTGTATTTTCACAAAAATCTTGCTGGGGATTACGCTCCCCATGCCCTCTAATTGGTTTCGCAAGCAAAACAACAAAATGATAGCTGTATACTTTCACATTTGCCCCATATTCGCATTTTTAAGCGGTAGCCCTATAAATCATCATTGAAACACTCAAAAGCCAAAATAAGGGCAAATTGTGAAGTTATGCGGTATTGCAAAAACACATAAGCGCAAAATCTTTTGTGCGTTGGGTGTATTTCGCTTATAGAAAAAGCCTTTTTGAATTTTTGCGGTAGTTCAGGGGATTTAGTGGGGCTGAATCCGTTTTCTGTATAGAGGGGGAGGGGGACACCATAGGGGGCGAACGCTGGCTTGCTTGATCCGGCTCTACATGAGTAGATGTGACGATACATAGATATATAGATAAATAGATATTTTATAAAATGATATTGTGTATCCGTGTTTATATTGTGGCTCTGTGGCTTTGTATTTGCCTTGTATTCGTGCTTTGAATGTGATTGTGTGCAAATTATCAATGAATATATTATTGGGGCTTAGAATGGCAAATAAACGCATTATAGATACATCTACATATCAAGGTATCTAGCGATAGACAAAGGAATAACATAACAAAAGCCCTGAAAGATATTTCTATCTATCAAGGCTTGCTTTTGCTATTAAAGATTATTCGGTTTCTTTTGCTTCTTTGATAATATCAAGTATTTGCTTTATGGTTTGCGAATCTTCAATACATAATATTTTCTGCATCATTTCAAATTTTAGGTCGCTTTGTTCTTTTTCTTCTGGTGTCATGGCTGCTCTTTTTTGCTCACGCTCT
>CAZPJH010000046.1:0-11960 GCA_964586875.1 uncultured Oscillospiraceae bacterium | reverse complement strand
ATGCGGTGACAGCCCCCTTTACACAAGGGGGCCTTCGGTGCGTGGGTAATCGCATCTGCGGTGGTAGGACATTTTCCTTTTGGTAGGGGCGGCAATCTGACGCCCGGGATGGGGCGATTGCCGGATCCTTTTCGGGCGGATGGTATCTGCCCCTACGGTTGGGGGGCATTGTCCAAAACAATGCAAAAATTGAGGATCCCACCGGCACGGCCGGTGGTTATGATTGAACACGCTGTGTTACATGGCCATCTCAATTGCTTCTCGCAGGTTTCGCACCCGATAAACGGTCAGTTCTTTAGGAATATCCAGCTTTTCTGAGCCAAATTTGGGAAGGATGACCTTTTTAAATCCTAGTCTTGCAACTTCCCCCAGCCGCTGATTCATATGGGAAACAGAGCGGATCTCCCCTGTCAGTCCTACTTCGCCAATGGCAACCAGATCGTCTGCAATGGCGGTCTCCCGATAGGAGGATGCAACTGCCAGCGCAACCGGCAGATCTGCCGCCGGTTCGTCTAACCGCAGACCACCAATGACATTGATATAGGCATCAAACATATTAAGCTTTAGCCCTGCTCGCTTTTCGGCCACAGCCATCAGCAGGACTGCCCGGTTGAAATCAAAGCCGTCAGAAGTCCGCCGGGGGACTTGAAAAGCAGTTTTGGTGACCAGCGCCTGCACTTCTGTCAGTACAGGACGTGTTCCTTCCATGATACAGGCCACGCAAGTACCGCAAGCGTTCTCCGGACGGCCTTCCAAGAGCATTTGAGAAGGATTGGGTACTTCAATCAGACCGGTATCTGCCATTTCAAAGACACCGATCTCATTGGTGGAACCAAAACGGTTTTTCACCGCCCGAAGCAATCGATAGGAAGAATTCTGGTCGCCTTCAAAATAAAGCACACAGTCTACCATGTGTTCCAAGACTTTCGGGCCTGCAATATTGCCATCTTTGTTAATGTGTCCTACTACAAAAACGGTGATTCCCCGACTTTTGCTAAGAGTCATCATGGACATGGTACAATCTTTTACCTGAGAAACACTACCGGGAGAAGACTCATTTTCCTCATTGTACATGGTTTGGATAGAATCAACGATCAGTATATCCGGCTTCATATCTTCAGCCGCTTCTACAATGTCGGACAGTCTGGTTTCAGACAGAATGTACAGTCCGTCAGGCTGTACACCCAGCCGCTGGGCACGCATTTTCAGCTGACGCTCGCTTTCCTCGCCGGAAACATACAGCACACGTCGCCCCTGACAAAGGCTTTGACAGATCTGGAGCAGCAGTGTGGATTTACCGATGCCGGGGGCACCGCCCACCAGCACCAGACTCCCCTGAACAGCGCCACCGCCTAAAACCCGATCCAACTCGCCCATGCCGGTGGAAAAGCGAATCTCGTCACTTGTATCGATGTTTGTAATAAGACTGGGTTTCCTGCCACCGCCAATGGGTGAAGCTTTTGCTTTGCCTATGGCCATAGGCTTTTCAATATGCTCTTCCATGGTGTTAAATGCACCGCAACCGGGACAGCGTCCCAGCCATTTGGGGGATTCTGTTCCGCAGTTGGTGCAGAAAAAAACGGATTTTGTCTTTGCCATGGTAAAATCTCCTTTGGTGGAATATTTCTATTATAGCAATCATTTGTTCGCTCGTCAAGAGCTGAAATGTTGTGATAGCGTAGCTGCAATCACACAGCATATCTGTTTTTGGTACTCCCCTGTTCGTAATTTTGCCTCTTCCTCCGGACAGGAAAGAAAGCCACATTCCACCAGTATACCGGGTTTTTGAATATGTTCCATTAGGTACACACCGTTGGATGGCTTGATTTTTCTGTTGCTGTCCGGATTGATGGAAGAAACAAAGGCGGTCTGAAGGGATTGTGCCAGTTCTTTTGCACCATCGACTTTGTTGTAGAATACTTGTGCGCCGCTATATCGACTGTCTGCAAAGATATTTTGGTGAATGGAAATCAGCAATGCGTTCTCGGTTTCGTTGACGATTTTTGCCCGATTTCGCAAGTCTGAAACTTTTTTGGCAGCGATGGTATTTCCTTCTGTGTAGATCGACACATCGGTGGTTCGAATCATTTTGGTTTCAAAACCTAAAAAGTGAAGCAGCGCATCCAGGCGCAGAGCAATCTCCAGATTTAACTGACTTTCCAAAATGCCGGAGCAGGAAGTTGCACCCCCATCTTCTCCACCATGCCCCGGGTCGATGATAATGATGTTTTTTCGAATTATGGGCTGGTTTTCTGCCATGGTCGTTACGGCATGGCTTCCTGCAACTGCAATCATGATCGCAATGGCTATTGTTAGACAGTACAGGGGCCAAAATCTGCATAAATACTTTTTCATGGACAACACCTCAAAACATTCTATGCACTTCAAAAAGAAAAAGAATTTAGGTGACAACCAGCCTTCCCTGTGCTATACTAAAGAAAATCATGCAAAGGAGAGATTTCCGATGTTTTACAAGAATGCGCGTATCTTTACCGGTGATTTTCAATTCAAAACCAGTGCTTTTGAGGTGAAGAATGGAAAGTTTGGTGTCATTTGCCCTGAAAATGTGCCGGATGATGCCATCGACCTGCAAGGGGCAACCGTTATTCCCGGCCTGGTGGAAGTCCACAGCCACGGTAATTCCGGCCACGATTTTTCTGATGGTGATTACGAAGGTCTGGTAGAGATGGCTCGCTTTTTCCTCCAGAGTGGTGTTACATCCTTTGCTCCGGCTTCGATGACCCTTCCTTATGATGTGCTGGAAAAGGCTTTTGCCACCGGAGCGCAACTGGCGACTGAGAAGCCTGAGGGGTGCAGCCGTATCCGCGGTATCCAAATGGAAGGCCCTTACTTCTCTTATAAAAAGCGGGGCGCTCAGAACCCGGATTACTTAAAAGAGCCGGATTTTGAAGGGTTTAAAGCACTTTATGACAGCTGCAATGGGCTGGTACGCATTGTGGACATTGCTCCGGAACTGCCCGGTGCAGCAACGTTTGTAGAAAAAGCAAGTAAGCTTTGTACCGTATCTGTTGCCCACACCGACACCGGCTATGACGATGCCAAGGCTGTCTTTGATGCAGGTGCCACCCATCTGACCCACCTGTATAACGCCATGCCTGCCATCAGCCATCGCAATCCCGGCGTGATCCCGGCGGCAGTGGAAAACAACAATGTCCGGGCAGAGATCATCTGCGATGGCTACCACATCCACCCGGCTGCTGTTCGGTTGGCTTTTTCCATGTTTGGCGGTGAGCGGATGGTGCTGATCTCCGACTCCGGCCGCTGTTGCGGTATGCCCGAAGGCACCCAGTTCTCTTTGGGCGGTCAGGATGCATGGCTCCGGGATGGTGTTGCCCGTCTGGCAGATGGAACCATTGCCTGCTCTGCGGCAAAGCTGTATGATTGCATGGTCAATGCTATCCACTGGGGTATCCGGGAAGAAGATGCTGTTCGTGCAGCTACCTATAATCCCGCTTGTGCCATCGGTGCGGACGCCGAGATCGGTACAATCGAAACCGGTAAACAGGCAGATTTTCTGGTCTGCTCCCCCGATTACAGCAGCTTCCGTGTGTTCCAGGCTGGAAAAGCGTTCTAAATCCCTATTATTCTTTGGGCCGCAACCACAGGTTGCGGCCTTTTCACATTCTTATTTCTTCTGCATAGTATGACATGGAACGACGAAAAAGCCGTTTACCATCTATGATTGGAGGAATTGTTTTGGAAGATAAGAAATGGGACAGTCAAACCATGGAAGGGATTCTTCCTGCATCAGCGCCCCTCGCCAACCCTTATGTACCGTTCCAGAGGGAAAATCCCCCTCGCTACGAGGCACGAAAAGGGATGGTCAGAGGAACCATGTATCCGGGACTTGATCTGCCATTTATGGGTATGGTCAATAACAAAGAACTGCCTGTAACACCCCTATCGGAGTTGCAGGTGCTGGGCTTTGCCCTGCAAGACCTTGCGCTATATCTGGACACCCATCGGGACGATAAAGAGGCTTTGGAAGTTTACCGGGCTTACCAGAAAATCTATCACAAAGGGATGATGGAATATAATGAACAGTCTCCCCTGACCCATGCCATGCCCACAGATGCCAAGCAATACGCCTGGCTGGATGATCCCTGGCCGTGGGAATACTACAAGAATTAAGGAGGGACTCAGATGTTTATTTATAGTAAGAAATTGCAGTATCCTGTGAAGATCGACAAAGTCAATCCTCGCCTTGCTTCCATCATTATCAGCCAGTACGGCGGCCCGGATGGCGAATTAGGTGCATCGCTGCGGTATCTTTCCCAGCGCTATTCTATGCCCTTTGACGAGCTAAAGGGGCTTCTGACGGATATTGGCACAGAAGAACTGGGTCATCTGGAAATGATCGGCGCTATTGTCCATCAATTAACAAGGAACTTAAAAGACTCCCAGATCCAGGACTCGGCCTTTGCTCCTTATTTTGTGGATCACAGTGCAGGGGTCTACCCTACCGCCGCCTCCGGTTTCCCCTGGAACGCTGCCAGTATGGCGGTCAAAGGTGACCCTATGGCTGATCTGACAGAGGATCTGGCTGCGGAGCAAAAAGCCAGAGTCACATACGACAATATTCTGCGACTTTCTGACGATCCGGATGTAAACGACGTGATCAAATTCCTTCGGGAACGGGAAATTGTCCATTTCCAGCGTTTTGGAGAGGCCTGCCAGCTACTGCGAGAAAAGTTGAATCAGAAAAATGTCTACTATATGAACCCTGCATTGGATATTTGACAAAAAACACCGCCCTCTTTTCAGAGGGCGGTAACAATTACACTTCGATCAGTTCATATTCTCTGCTGCCGTAGCCCAGTGCTGCGGCGGCTTCAATGGTATGGACACCGTTGCGGCTTTCGATCCGCTCCAACAGATGAGGTCTGCCGGGGTCGGTAGAAGCGTAAACCAAATCAATGCAGGCCTGGTCAATGGCAATCGGATCGGTGGATACCAGAATGCCGATATCGGCAATACAGGGATCTTCGGCCACTGCACAACAGTCGCAGTCCACACTCATGTTCTTCATCACATTCACATAGGCCAGATTGCCCTTAAAATAGTTCACAACACTGCCAGCAGCATCGGCCATAGACTCCAGGAACAGGTCATGGTCTGCTGTCCAGATCTTCTCCGGCTCGCTTGCACCGTGGATATAGGCCTTGCCATAGGAGGATGCCACGCCAATAGAAAGCTGCTTCAGAGCGCCGCCATAGCCGCCCATGGGGTGCCCTTTGAAGTGGGACAGCACCAGCATGGAATCATATTTCTGGATATTCTTGCCGACAAAATTCTTTTGAATGACCTTGCCGTTGGGAATGGCCAATTCCAGGTCGGGGCCTTCCTCGTCCATCAGGTCAACATCAAATAGATCCAGCCAGCCGTGATAACCAAAGAGCTTGCGGTGACGGCCTGAGTCATTACGCTCGCCGTCGTAGGCAGTGTTGCATTCGACCACAGTGCCATTGACATATTCTACCATGGGTGCCCAGAAATCCGGACGTAGAAAATTCTGGTTTCCCTTTTCGCCGGAGTGGACTTTCACAGCCACATTGCCGGGAAGCTGTACCCCCAGTAATTTATAAAGCTGTAAAACCTTTTCCGGGGTGATTTCTCTGGAAAAATAAACCTTTGCCGTCATGTTTTGTCCTCCTGTTTTTATAAAATCCTACTTCTATTTATAGCTGAAAAATAACATCTCGTCAAGATGTTTTATTGCTTTTTTCTTCCTGTCATGTTATAGTTAAAGAAAAACACGGAGGTTTTCCATGAATCGGGAGAATAAGAGAAAGACCTTTGAAAAAGGTTATTATAAGACCCACGCCTGCACAGAAGAATTTGAATGCAGCAACTGCGGCCGTCTGGTGGTGCCGGATGGCGCTTCCAGCGAACACCGCAATCACTGTCCCTACTGCCTGCACAGCCTGCATCTGGACATTGAGCCAGGTGACCGGGAGGCTGACTGCGGTGGTATTATGGAACCCGTAGCAGTGTGGGTGCGTAACAAAGGCGAATGGGCGATCATCCACCGCTGTAAGCGCTGCGGCGATCTCAGCTCTAACCGTGTGGCTGCAGACGACAACCCCATGAAGCTGATGAGTATTGCCATGCGCCCCATTGCCAATCCCCCCTTCCCCATCGAGCGTGTGGCAGAGCTTTCCGACATGCTGGACAAGGCCAATGAAATCAAGTAAACGAAATCACCTTCGGATAATCCGAAGGTGATTTTTATTAGGGTATAAAGTTTTCAAAAATGGGGATCCAGCCTTCTTTGACTGCAATATCAAAATCCTCTTTGGTTCGGATGGTCCAGGAAACGCCCTGTACTTTCCACAACTTCCGGCAGATATCTGTGCCGAAAACTTTACGGTGCTGATAGTTATAGGCAATAAAATCCGGGCGTGTGGCGATATTGGAAAGATGGGTGGTCATTATAAATTTCAGAATCCATGGCAATTTGATATTACTTTTCAGCCAGTTTTCCGACAGCTGGCCACGGATAATGTCCGGGCGGTTTTGACGAAGCCAGATAATACACCGGGGATCGAAAGACTCAATGCAGTAGACACCTTGATATTTATCCAGCATTTCACAGGCTGCCGCACAAAGCGCATCGTGGTTTCCTCCGGCAGTTTTCAGTTCCACGATCAAAGGCGCTTTGCCCTCATAAAGTTCCAGCACCTGAGAAAACAATGGGATCTTCTCATCTGTATCGCCCAGACGATAGTGTTCCAGATCTGCAAGGGTCAGATCCTCAATATTGACATCTGCACCGGCGACTCGCTTTAGGCAGGAATCATGGATAACGGCCAGATTACCGTCCTTCATCAGGTGGATATCCAGCTCAATACCGTAGCCACCCTCTTTTGCCGCCCGGAAAGCAGCCATGCTGTTTTCCGGCTTTTGGCTGTCATGCAGGCCACGGTGGGCATAGTTCCAGTGACCCAGTTGTGCCATTTCCTTGTGGCCTGTTCTGCCTTTCAGACAAAACAGGTACAGGCAGATCAAAACAACGATCAATGCGATAATCATAGATCAATCCTCGATATCCAATGCCTCCAAGCCTTTCTTGGGGGCAATTTTACTGTCACCGTGACGGACACAGCAAATCGTCACAAAAGCCAGTCCTGCAAACACAGCAGCATAAGGGAACAGCACCGTCATACCCATCTGATCCATCAGGTAACCGGAGATCATGGGCGTTGCCACCTGAGCTGCCATAGAAGCAGTGTAGTAATAGCCGGTGTAGCGACCAATATCACTACCGGAACACATCTCTACCACCATGGGGAAGGAATTGACATTGATGGTGGCCCAGCCGATACCGGCCAGTGCGAACAGAATATTCATCACGATCACAGAACTGCCACTGCGAAGGAAGGAGGCACAGCCAAAGGCAGTGGTCAGCATGATGACACCGGCCATAATTGTCTTTTTTCGGCCGATCTTGGAGGCAACCATACCCGCAGGCAGATAGGCAACGATGGCAGCAGCCTGGGCAAGCAGTAAAGTGGTATTGTAATCCATGTTCAGAATATTACCTGCATAGACCGCATATTTGGAAGTAACCGCATTATAGCCAAAGTACCACAGAGCAATAGAGGCCAGAATGAAGATCAGTGAACGGGCTTCTTTTTTGCTCAGCTTTCTCTTCTGCTCTGTTTGCTGAACTTCGGCTTCCTCAATACCATATGTAACAGAATCCTGCTGCATCTGTTTGGACCAGGCGGGCTCCCGAACAGTCAGCAGGAAAATAGCCAATGCCCCCAGCATCAAACCTGCTACAATGCTATAGTAAGCGGTGTAGGTCATCATCTGGTTGCGTACGGCAGAAGTTGCAAAAATCATACCCAGTACCAAAATGAGAACACCGCCGGCAGTACCCATCAGATTAATGATGGCATTTGCTTTGGAACGCAAAGGCTTTAAGGTCACATCCGGCATCAGAGCCACCGCCGGGCTGCGGAATGTGGCCATGGCAACTAAAATCACCAGAAGCAATGCAACAAATAGAATGAGGGGTGTAGGATTGGCGTGGGTGACCTGCTTGGTATAGGCCTGCCGGGCAGGTGCTACATAGTTGGTATAATCAGGATTTGTTCCATTTTCCCCGGTGCTGCGAATGGCTGTAAACTCCTCTTTGGTAAACTGATCAGCCAAAACAAACTTATCACCGTCAGGGGTCTGCAAAGTTGCATTCTTCTGACTGTCGTAAATTACCTCCAGCGCAGCCGGATCGTCGATCTTCGCCACATCAGAGATATTCTTTAGCTGCATGGAGTCCACAAAAGAAAGCCCAACCAGCGCCACAGCAGCAATCACCGTTCCGCAGATGATAAATGGTGTCCGCTTGCCGTATTTTGAGCGGCACTTATCGGACAGAGATCCAAACAAAGGCAGCATAAACAGTGCCAGAATATTATCCAGCGCCATGATCACACCGGACCAGGTCTGAGACATACCGAATTTGTTGGTCAAAATCACTGGGATGGTAGCGTCATAGGCTTGCCAGAATGCGGAGATCAGGAAAAAGGCAAACCCAACAAGGATCGTACGCTTGTAGTTGAGCTTCATAGAAGTTCCTCCTAGTTTTTGATGGGCATCTGCGTATACAATTTATTATACACTTTTCCCGGGAAATGTCCAGATATATATTTATTGTCCTGTTCGCAAGGTATCCTGATAGAGTCGCATGAGATCCTGCAACACCTCTTTATTGGTAAAATCCTTATTATAGACGATGCGTGTTTCACGGATCATGCTTAGATTTTCAATCGGCAGTGCGATCAGCTGCCCTTTTCGCAGTTCCCGAGCGCAGGCACTTTTTGCCAACACAGAAACACCCAGATTTTTCCGAACCAGATCTTTAATGGTGGCGATATTATCAACCTCCATCACAATATTGTAGTTTTCCGGAGAATCGTTCAGACTACGCAGTGTTGAGTCGAACAAAACACGGGTCGCAGATGTCGGTAGTCGCAAAATCATTCTCTGCTTACGCAACTGCTCCAACGTGATCATGGAATTACGATTAAGCGGATGGGACGGAGAGATCACGCATACCAGATAATCCGTATCCAGCACCAAGGAGCTGAAGCTGGGTTCGCTGGTATTGCCGTCTACAATGGCCATATCCAGCTCGTAATTTTCGAGCATTGTATAAAGATTTTTTATGGTATCAGTGATGATCGTTATGGTAAAGCCATTACTTTCTCCGCTGAATTTTGCCAGCACCTCCGCGGTGATATTGCTTTCGGCCGTATGAGTAATGCCTACTCGGAGCGTAGCCATTTGTCGTTCTTTATCCGCCAGATCAGCCCGCATTTTATCATACAGCGCCACCATTCTGCGGGCATATTTTACCACGATTTCTCCCTCTGCAGTCAGTTTTAATCCTCCTTTTCCCCGGATAAACAACATTACTCCAAATTCATCTTCCAATTGACTGATATGATGACTGACAGCAGGTTGTGTCAATGCCAAGGCTTGGGCTGCCTTGGTGAAGTTTTGGCAATCAGCCACCGCCAGTAATGTCCGAAGTTTTGAACTGATCATACGTCCTCCTATTAGTTTTATTGATGATATTCTAAAGAATAATAATTTTACTTTATGCAAAAAGAAGTATATCATACCCATATCAATTTTGCAAGAGAGGGGTCATTCAAATGGTCAGTAAGTTTTCTTTTTTCTTTACCACATTACAGTTTACTCCGTCGCAGTTTTTCCCCCATCGCAGACAGCAACTGATGGATCTGCTGGAGGAAATTGCAGAAGATCTCCCGACAAACCCCTGCTGTGAGGATCTTTTGGAGATTTGGCTGGAGTCATTTGGTGTCAGTGGTCTGATTTTGGGAAATCTTGCTCTTTTTGGCATCGGATTTCTACTGATGATGTCAGTAGATCTGCGGCTATGGCGCTGGAGCGGTTCCCTTTTCCAGACGGCGATTCCCATTGTCAATGGCCTGTATTGTCTGCTGAAGTTTAAAACCCACCTGCCTTCCACCTGCCTGCTGATATTACTGTTTGTGATCTTTTGGATGCTGTGCGGCTTCTGGTGGAGCATTGGATTTTTGTTTCTTGTTTATTTCACAAATATGGGTGCGATTTATGCCCGAGGAGGTCGTTTATGCTAAATCGAATCGTAGAAAATGCTGTTGCAACCAGTTCGGTGGCTTCTGTGATCATTTCCATTGCATTGATGTTGTTTCTGGGTTTTTTAATGACCCGACTGACGAAAAAATTGCGGCTTCCCAATGTGACTGCCTACATTGTTACCGGCATTTTGATCGGCCCATATTGCCTTGATCTTATCCCACAAAATGTGATTGGCGGTATGGATTTTCTGTCAGACATTGCCCTTGCATTTATTGCGTTCAGTACCGGCGAATTTTTTAAACTATCCACCCTGCGTAAAAACGGAATGAAAGTGGTGGTCATCACCGTTCTTGAGGCTTTGATGGCTACGGTGGTAGTGTTTGTCGTTACATATTTTATCTTAGGGGTAGATCTGGCGTTCTCCATCGTTCTGGCGGCATTGGCTTCTGCCACTGCCCCGGCTTCCACAGTGATGACCATTCGACAAACCGGTGCCCATGGTGATTTTGTGGATACCCTGCTGCAAGTGGTGGCTCTGGATGATGTGGTTGGACTGATTGCTTACAGCGTGGCCATTTCTCTTGCGCTGGCTCTGAGTATGGGTTCTGCGGCATTCAGTGTCGGCAGTGTGATAAAGCCCATTGCTATGAATTTGGGTGTTTTCCTGCTGGGTGGACTGTTCGGCCTGTTTTTAAAATGGCTGATGCCCAAAAAGCGTTCCAAAGACAATCGTCTTATTATTTCTGTTTCGCTACTGTTCGCTTTCTGCGGTATCTGCGCTATGCTGGATGTTTCTCCGTTGCTTGGATGTATGTCTATGGGCACGGTGTATATCAACATTACAGATGACGAAAAACTTTTCAAGCAGCTTAACTATTTTACCCCTCCGATTCTGCTGCTGTTCTTTGTCCGTTCCGGCCTGTCTTTTAAGCTGGATGCACTGGTGAATGCATCCGCCGCCGTTGGCACAACGCCTCTGCTGGTGGTAGGTGTGGTATACTTCTTTACACGCATTTTGGGCAAATACGCCGGTGCATTTCTCGGATGCAAGCTGGTCAAAAAGCCAAAAGAAACCACAAACTACTTAGGACTTGCCCTGATTCCTCAGGCAGGTGTGGCCATTGGCCTGGCAGCTTTGGGCGCAAGAACTTTGGGCGGCGAAACAGGCGTTGCCTTGGAAACGGTGATTTTGGCTTCCAGTGTTCTGTATGAACTGGTAGGTCCTGCCTGTGCAAAGCTTTCTCTATACCTGTCCAAATCTTATTCTTCCAAACTGGAGGACATTGTACCGGAAGAAAAGGTTCTGGAAGAAGGAAAAGACAACAACGCTGTGGAGCTGCTGATCAAGCGTATCCAGCTGATCCAGGAGGAGTTGCACAAAGATACCCCTTCCGAAGAAGAACAAGCGTTTCAAGAAGCGGCTGACGAGTATGACCACGATTTTAATTATCACAGGAGGAGATAATCATGCAAGACTACATCGCTTCCCTATTGGGTTCCTGGGCTTCCACCTTAAATACACCATCGATCCTGCTGCGGCTGGGGCTTTCACTGGTACTATCTGCCATTGTGGGTTTTGAGCGTTCCAGTAAACGGCACAGTGCCGGCTTGCGTACCTTTATCATCGTGTCGCTGGCTGCCACCACCGCCGCTGTTTTGGAGATGTACTTTTTCTCCCTTGGCAGTACCTCTCCATGGATCTGTGCCGCCGTCATCATTGGTATCGCCATGCTGTCCGGTTATTCTATTTTCTTCAGTTCCAAGGGTCAGATCAAGGGTTTGACCACCTCTGCCGGACTTTGGACTTGCGGCATTATCGGCATTGCCATTGGTTTGGGGCTGTA
>CAZPJH010000045.1:0-12121 GCA_964586875.1 uncultured Oscillospiraceae bacterium | reverse complement strand
AATACTGCCACATTGCCCGTGACCTGCTCAAAGGCAAGCATGGCGTAGGCCGTGTGATCGCCCGTCCTTTCGTAGGTGACCCGGTCAATGGCTTTAAGAGAACTTCTAACCGCCATGACTATTCTTTGGAGCCTGCTAAGGATACCCTTCTGGATGTACTGAAGGCCGCCGGAAAAGACTCTATTGCTGTGGGCAAGATCCATGATATTTTTGCAGGCCGTGGTGATACGGAATATGTTTACAACAAGTCCAATGCCAATGGTATGGAACATGCTCTGCACTATGCCGACCAGAATTTTAACGGCCTGTGTTTTGTGAATTTGGTGGACTTTGATATGCTGTTTGGCCATCGTCGGGATATTGACGGCTATGCCAATGCGCTGACTGAATTTGACGCCTGGCTGCCTTCTCTGCTGGAAAAATTGGGGGAGGATGATCTGGTGATGATCACCGCAGATCACGGCTGTGATCCGGCTTACACGGCTACCACCGACCATACCAGAGAGTATGTTCCCCTGCTGATTTTGGGCAAAAATGTGAAGCCCGGTTCCCTGGGTACCCGTGCATCTTTTGCAGATATTGCAGCGACCATTGCGGAAATGCTGGATGTGAAACTGGAAACGCCCGGTAAGAGCTTTGCCAAAGAAATTCTCTGATAGGATCGTGGAGGTTCTGATATGACCAACGAACAATTGGTAGAACTGGCAAAAGAAGCCATGACCCACTCCTACTCTCCCTATTCCGGCTATAAAGTAGGTGCCGCACTGCTGTGCGCCGATGGGACGGTTTATCAGGGCTGCAACATCGAAAACGGTGCCTATGGCCCCACCATCTGCGCAGAACGTACAGCCATCTTTAAGGCAGTGTACGACGGTCATAGGGATTTCCTGGCCATTGCCGTCTGCGGCGGCAAGGATGGGGTGATCACCGGTAGATTTCCCCCCTGCGGCGTTTGCCGTCAGGTCATGCGTGAATTCTGCAAGGACGACTTTAAGATTTTGATGGTTCTGCCGGAAGGATACGAAGCGGTGACCCTAAAAGAGCTGCTTCCTTATAGTTTCTCTTTAAACGGCTAAAAGGTGGACAGGCAACGTGATCGCTGTTTTGGTGATCTGCAAGATCCAAACAAAAAAACAGGACGCTTTTGCGTCCTGTTTTTTTGCAGAAAGGGGGCTGACATTTCAAATAATATGTGCTACAATAGCCCCAAAGAGAGAGGAGGCGCCACAATGAACTTTTTACAGGAACGTATTTTGAAAGATGGTGTGGTCAAACCCGGCAATGTGCTGAAGGTAGACAGCTTTCTGAATCACCAGATGGATATTCAGCTGATGGAGAAGATCGGCAAAGAATTTTACCGCCGTTTTCAGTATGCAAATGTGACCAAAGTGCTGACCATTGAAGCTTCCGGTATTGCGGTGGCCTATCCTGTGGCACGGGAGTTTGGCGTGCCTATGGTCTATGCGAAAAAAACCAAGTCCATCAATATTGACGGCGATCTGTACATTGCTGAGGTGGAGTCCTTTACCAAAAAGGAGAAAAATAGAGTGATCGTATCCAAAAAATTCCTTAATCCCGGGGACAGAGTGCTGATCATTGACGATTTTCTGGCCAACGGCTGCGCGATGCAGGGGCTGATCTCCATTGTGGAAAGTGCGGATGCTGAGGTGGTAGGTCTGGGCGTGGCCATCGAAAAGGGGTTCCAGGATGGTGGCCATCGGATGCGTAACCTGGGCTATCAGCTGGAAAGTTTGGCCATTGTGGAGTCCATGGATGCGCAAACAGGCGAGATCGTTTTCCGAAATGAATAAAGAAAAAGGACGCCAATGGCGTCCTTTTGCATCTTATTTTTCTTCCAGAAAGCGGCTGACTTCTCGAACAAAACTGCTGACATCCTGAAAACGACGGTAGACAGAGGCAAAACGGATATAAGCGACCTCGTCCATAGGCTTGATCCGTGCCATTACCATTTCGCCCAGTCTGTCTGTAGTGATCTCACGCTCCAAAGAATTCTGGATCTCCTGCTCGATCTCGGTGGTCAGTTTTTCCAGATCGTTGATGTCCACTTTGCGCTTATCGAAGGCACGAAGCATGGAATTGAGGATCTTATTTCGGTCAAAATTTTGACGAGAGCCGTCCCGTTTTACGACGATGATGGGCAGACTTTCCACCATCTCATAGGTTGTGAATCGCCGCTGACAATGCAGGCATTCCCGACGGCGGCGAATACTTTGGAAATCTTCGCTTCGGCGAGAATCTACCACCTTACTTTCGGTATCACCACAAAAAGGACATTTCATGCTTGACCCTCCTCAATCATCTTACTAAGGATTAGTATAGCAAATGTTTTGCGGACTGTCCAGTATTTTTATATGGGTTTTCTACAACCGGGGAAAAACGGTAGAGAAGGGAAAAACCCAGTGTTTATGGGCTATTCTACTGGTGGTAGAGTTCGTTTTCTACCGCTGGGAGTTGCCGTCCCCCGGAAAAAAGGATGACTTTTTCCGGAAAATCGGTTATGATGAAGCCAGAAAATCAAAAAGCAAAGGCAGGTTTATCCAATGGCGAATTTTCAAATCATTACAGATTCCGGCTGTGACATGCCGGTTGAGATGCAGCATCAGCTGAATATAAAGATGGCAAATTTGACCATGATCTTCCGGGGCAAGGAGCAGCCGGACGGCGTGGATGGAAATATGAAAGAACTCTATGAAGGCTTGCGAGCCGGGGAAGTGGCCAAAACCGCAGCGGTCAATCCGGCTACCTGGACGTCGGTCATCGAACCGGTGCTGGAGCAGGGGGAGGATGTGCTGGTCATGGCTTTCTCTTCGGGGCTCAGCACTACTTATCAGTCTGCGGTGATCGCAGCAGAAGAGCTGATGGACAAATATCCCCAGCGCCGTGTTCGAGTGGTGGATACTCGGTCAGCATCTCTGGGGCAGGGCTTGCTGGTGTGGTACGCCTGCCGGAAGCGAGACGAAGGGATGGAACTGGATCAGCTGGTGGACTGGGCAGAAGAGAATAAATTCCATCTGTGCCACTGGTTTACGGTGGATGATCTGATGTATCTGAAACGGGGTGGCCGAATCAGCGCAGCTACCGCCATTGTGGGCACGATGCTGGGCATCAAACCGGTGCTGCATATGGATGACGAGGGCCATTTGATCAACGTCAGCAAGGCCAGAGGACGCAAAGCTTCCATTCAGGCCCTGGCAGACAAAATGGGCCAGTTGGGACTGACCGGAGGGAATAAGACGGTGTTTATCTGCCACGGCGATTGCCTGGAAGATGCACAGTATCTGGAAAAGCTGGTGCGGGAACGCTATGCAGTGGAAAATGTGTTCATCGGTTATACCGGCTCGGTGATCGGATCTCACTCCGGCCCGGGTACGCTGGCGTTGTTTTTCTTAGGGGAGGAGCGGTAAGCGCACCCTCGGTAATGGCAATATTTTAGGCCGTGTTGCAATGCAACACGGCCTTTTTACGGGATTTAGCAACGACAGCAAAACAGACGGCAGAACAGGCAGGCCAGCAGCCCTGTACAGGGATTGGCACGCATGGTGAAGCCTCTGTAAGTTCCGGCTTGCTGGCGGTAGGCTGTACCGCCATGCTCCATTCGTTCCAGTGCATACAAATATTCCGCATTGTCCGGTTCCATGGACACTGCACGGCGAATATGCTCCAGTGCAGTGACTTGATTGCCCAAGCCTCCGTTGGCCAGGGCACTGAGATAGTACCAACGGCCGTTGCGCTGGGTGCTGTTTTGCAGGGCGTTAAGAGCCTCTGCGTAGCGACGGTAGCGGATATACTGATAGGCTGCCTGTTGGTAATTGTCGCCAGTGGATTGGCTGCTCTGACGGTCACCATAGGCACTGTAACTGCCGTAACCGCCGTAGCCGGGATCAGGTTGGGATTTTTCCGGATTTTTGATCTGCTCATAGGCGGCGTTGATCTGCTGCATTTTCTTTGCAGCTTCGGCATCGCCGGGATTTCGGTCCGGGTGGTACTGTTTTGCCAGACGGCGATAAGCCCGTTTTATCTCATCATCAGAGGCATCGGGGCTGACGCCGAGAACTTTATAAGGATCATCGATCATGGGCTTTCGCCTCCTTCTGCTGCCGCAAGTTCAGCCACACGCCACTGTAAAGGATGTTATCCAGCAGGGGCTTGTCTTGCACTAAGGGCAGCTTTTCGTAATATTCGGTGCAACGAGCCATGGCCAGGATCAGGTACTCTTCCCACCGGGGAAAGTCCTCTCCGGTGCCCATGGCAAGATAGGGGTTGTATTTGTGTTTGCGAGCATCCTTTTTATAGTCAACTGCGGCATCGGCCAGATAAATGAATCTACCCAGTGCCATGCCCATTTCCCGCAGATCATTGCTCCACAGATCTTCTTCGCAGACAAGAAGTTCTGCCATCAGCTGACCGAAGCAATTGGCACAGCGGTCAGCATCAGCACAGTTTTCCTTTTCCAGTGCGGATAACTGCAAGGTACAATCCTTGATGGCTTTTACCTGTCTGGGATAGTGTTGGGAAATGGGATGCAAATATTGAGCCAGGTGATCGGCCATCCACTTTTTCGGGTGGTTGCCGTCGTCCTGCCAGTCGTCCAGGCAGTTATAGTAGGCCAGAACGATGTTCATATCGGCGGCATAGCGGATATAGGCACAGTCTGACCAATTCCGGCGGATAGGATGCAGCGCACAGGCGTGCTTGCCACCTGTTTCCGCGGGTTCATACAGGCTCATCAGCAGCAGTGCCAGAAAAGTCATGTCATAGCTGAGATTCAGCCGTGCCAGCTGACCGGCCTGGGTGCGGATGGCTCGGCATATGCCGCAGTATACACGGTCATAGCGTGTTTGCTGCTCTTTGGTCAGTTCTTTAAAACTGGCGGTGACAAAGCCAAACATCATTCTTCCCCCTTTTTCTTCCTATTTTAGGGATATTTTGTGAACAGGGTATAAAGAAAAATGAATTTATTGCTGTTTTTCGGATTTTCTTTCGGACAGATATCGATTGAATGCGCCGCCGTAGAACAAAATGCAGATGCAGAAATACAGCCACAGCATTCCCAATGCCAGGGCATAGATGGAGCCATAAATGTTGGTGTAGGTGGTGAAATAATCCACATAGATGGAAAACAGCCGGGTATACAAAGACCAGCCGAAACTGGCCAGCAACGCACCGGGCAGACTGGTGCGAAGATCGTGGTGCTGACCGGGATGAAGGGCGTACATGGCCGTGAAGAGGACTGTTTGCAGTAACAGCGGCAAAAGAAAGCTCAGATCGATCACGTTCAGCAGGAACATGATCGATGGATCGGTGGTCATCCACAGGTAGTCGGCAACGGCGTTGCCGAGCACATGGATCATGATGGTCAGCACCAGTGCTACCAGAAACAGAAAGGTGTATACCACGCTGATGCTGCGCTTTTGTAAGTAGCTGTGGCGGTCGTCGATACCGTAGACTGCATTAAAGCCCAGCAGCAGGCCGTATGTGCCTTTGCTGGCAGACCATAGCATGACCAAAACGGACACGGAAACAACCGTGCCGGAGGAATGGCGGTAGATGGTTTCAATCAGGTATTCCACGGCAGAGATCAAAGACTGAGGAACGAAGCCTTCCAGCAGTTCCATCAGATCCTGAACGCCGTAGTTGGTGTGGCGCAAGATGCCCAGCAGAAGCAACAAGCTGGGAAAAACGGACATGATAAAGAAAAATCCGGTATGAGCCCCATGCAGGGGAATGTCCATTGGACGCAGGTAATCTGCAATGGAGCGATATTTGTTGTAAAGGGAACGCAAGGTCTTCAACCGAATACCTCCTGCAAAAAAGTAAGGGAAAGGCTCGCCGCATTGTCTGAGGATGCAGCGAGCCTTGCACCTACGGAAATATTATTCCGCAGAAATCAGATAATAGTACACCGGCTGACCACCGCAAATGAGATTGACATCTGCGTTGGGACAGATCTCGGCAAAAATGTCGGCAGCTTTTTGGGCGTGACGCTCTTTGACGTCGGCGCCGTAGTAAATGGTGATGTATTCTTTGCCGTCGTCACGGACTTTTTCGGCCAGAGAGCGCAGCAGAACCCGAATGTCCTGACTGGTGCCGAACAGGGAAGAGCCGTAAAGCGCCAAATAGTCGCCCTCGTGGATGTCGTATCCATCGAAGTCGGAGTTACGGGCGGCATAAGTGATCTGCATGGTGTCAACGGTGCCCAGTGCTTCGGTCAGTGCAGCCTCGTTTTCTTCGATGCTGCCATCCATGTTGAAGCTGAGCATTGCGGTAATGCCCTGAGGAACAGTCTTGGAGGGAATGACGACCACCTTCTTGGGGGTCAGAGCATCCACCTGCTGTGCAGCCATAATGATGTTCTTGTTGTTGGGCAGAACAAAGACAGTTTCCGCAGGAACCTGATTGACAGCTTCCAGAATATCCTGGGTGCTGGGGTTCATGGTCTGGCCGCCGGAGATGATGCCGTCCACGCCCAGATTGCGGAACACGTCAGCAAGGCCATCGCCTGCACAGACGGAAACGACACCCAGAGCCTTTTCGGGAGTTGCGATCTTAGGGGCTTTTTCAGCGGCTGTCATCACCTTTTCAGTGTGCTGCAGGCGCATGTTCTCGATCTTTACCGTGACAAAAGAGCCGTAGTCCATGGCTTCGTGCAGTGCTTTGCCGGGGTCGTTGGTGTGGACGTGGACTTTGATGATCTCTTCGTCATCCACCAGTACCAGACTGTCACCAAGACTGTCCAGGAAGGCACGCAGAGCTTCGGGATCCAGATTGTTTTCACGCTGGATGATAAACTCGGTACAATAGGTAAAGGTGATATCGTCGGTTTCAAAGTCGGAGAAATCGGCGCTGTCTTTCACTTCGGCGGTGGTTTCAGGTGCAACGATGTCCTCCCCACGCAGGGCACACATCATGCTCTCCAGTGCAACCAGCCAGCCTTTGCCGCCGGCATCTACCACGCCGGCCTTCTTCAGCACCGGGTTTTGGTTGGTGGTGTTGGCCAATGCAGCTGCGGCTTCTTCAATGGCGGCCGCGTGAACATGCTCGAAATAGTTGTTTTCCTTAGCAGCGAGAGTGGCTTTGGCAGCGGCCAGACGAGCTACGGTCAGAATGGTACCTTCGGCAGGCTTCATCACAGCCTTGTAGGCAGCATCTACACCTTCCTGCAGAGCGGCGGCCCACAGAACACCATCGCAAATGTCGTGGCCTTTCAGCTTCCGGGCGATGCCGCGCATCAGCAGGGACAAAATAACACCGGAATTGCCTCGTGCGCCACGGAGCATGGCATCGGCAGTGGTCTTGGCAGCAACGGACAAGCTGGGATCTTCCGTCTTACGCAGATCCTGAGCAGCTGCGTTGATGGTCATGGACATATTGGTACCGGTGTCTCCATCGGGGACAGGGAAGACGTTCAGTTCATTGAGCTGCTGCTTGTTGATCTCAATGCCGGCAGCGGCACTGATCATCAGGCGGCGAAAATCGGCGCCGTTAATTGTCTGTTTCACTTCGGTTTACCTCCAATAATTAGCCGATCATCATCGAATCGATATAAACGTTGACGGCTTTGACTTGGGTGCCCGTATGCTTGCTGACAACATAACGGACCTCGGAAATAATGGAGGAAGCCACAGCGTTCAGATTTACGCCATAGTCCACCATAATGTGCAGGTCGATAGAGATGGAATCGTCTTCATGGAACTGGACACGCACACCCTTGCTGGCGGATTCTTTTCGCAGCAGATGATACACGCCGTCTTTCATGGAACGGGCTGCCATGCCCTTGACACCGAAGCAGTTGGTGGCGGCAGTGCCGGCAATGTCGGTGTAGACACTGGTGCTGATGTTGACGCAGCCGTTTTTGGTATTGTGTTGAGTCATAATATCCTCCTTGTCTGACAGGTGAACCGCAGAACCGGTCACACCATGCTATCTTCCCAGCAGTCGGGAGCGTTCAGGCCCATCATTTTGACAATGGTGGGAGCAACATTGGCAAGGCCAAAGTTGCCTTCTTTCACTGCCCAATTCTGAGCGGGATCATAAATAATGAAGGGCACGGGATTCAGGGAGTGGGCGGTGCGGACGGATGTTTTCCCCTTCTTGGTTTCGGTCATCTGGTCGGCGTTGCCGTGGTCAGCGGTGATCAGCACCGTGTAACCGTACTTGTCAGCAGCTTCCAGAATGGTTTTCAGGGAGTTGTCCACGCATTCCATGGCGTAGACAACGGCATCCATAACGCCGGTGTGGCCTACCATGTCGCCGTTGGGATAGTTGCAACGCAGGAACTGATACTTGCCGGAAGCCATGGCGTTGACCATTGCTTCGGTGATCTCTTTGGACTTCATGGCAGGTGCCTGCTCAAAGGGGATCACATCGGAGGGAATCTCCAGATACTCTTCCAGAGTTTCGCTGACTTTGCCGGAACGGTTGCCATTCCAGAAATAGGTCACATGGCCGTATTTCTGGGTTTCGGAGCAGGCAAATTCGCTGATATTGGCCTGAACCAGAACCTCAGTCAGGGTGTTTTTAATGACGGGGGGCTGCACCAGATAATGCTCGGGAATATTCAGGTCGCCGTCGTATTGCAGCATGCCGGCGAACTTGACACCCTCATAACCGGGACGATCAAATTTATCAAATGCCTTGCGGTCAAAGGCCAGGGAAATCTCCTGCGCCCGGTCGCCGCGGAAATTGAACAAGATCACGCTGTCGCCGTTGGCGATCTTGGCGACGGGAGCGCCGTTTCTTGCCACCACAAAGGCGGGCAGATCCTGGTCAATGCAGCCGGTTTCGCTGCGGTAGGTTTCGATGGCTTCCTGTGCAGAAGCGAACTGGCGACCCAGACCTTCCACGTGGGTTCTCCAGCCCAGTTCGACCATAGCCCAGTTGGCCTCGTAGCGGTCCATGGTCACCTGCATACGGCCGCCGCCGGAAGCGATGGCGTAGTCGCAACCATCGGTATTGAGCTCAGCAAGAACGGATTCCAGCTGACCCACATACTCCAGTGCGGAGGTGGCAGGCACGTCACGGCCATCCAGCAAAATGTGGCAGTAGACCTTTTTCACGCCCTGTTTGTGTGCCTGACGCAGCAGAGCGATCAGGTGATGAATGTTGGAATGGACATTGCCGTCGGACAACAGACCCAGCAAGTGCAGTGCGTGGCCTTCCTGTGCGTTGCAGATCAGATCCTGCCAGGTGGCAGAGTTGTAGAGAGCACCGTTTTCGATGGATTCGCCCACCAGCTTGGCACCCTGAGAATAGACCTGGCCGCAACCGAGTGCGTTGTGACCCACCTCGGAGTTGCCCATATCCTCATCAGAAGGCAGGCCAACAGCTGTGCCGTGAGCCTTCAGGTAAGTATGGGGGCAGGTAGCCAGCAGATGATCAAGAGTGGGGGTTTTGGCAACTTTTACAGCATCACCGCTGCCGCCGTCGCCCTTGCCGACACCGTCCATAATGACTAATACAATGGGTTTCATAAAGAGTTTCCTCCGAAAAAGCATAAATTTAGAAAAGCGTATTTTCACACGTATAGGATATTGTACAACATTTTTGCAAAACTTACAACCATAATTTTGAAATTAGTGTGAATATCCCAAAATAAAACACTATTTTTTTCCAAATTTGGCGAAGTTCTGATGAAAATGTTAATAAAGTTTTAAATGAAGGTTGCAATTGTGTTGCGTATCCCCACATGAAGGGGGAGAAGTGGGAAAAATGGCATGAAAAAACTCCCTGCCGAAAAAATCGGGAGGGAGATATTTTCAGAGAAATCAGACCATAGCGTTCAGCTTCAGAGTCATGCTGCTCTTCTTGCGGGCAGCGTTGTTCTTGTGCAGCAGACCTGCCAGAGCAGCCTGGTCAACAGCCTTAACAGCCAGCTTGTAGCATTCAGCAGCCACAGCCTTGTCACCGGCGACCACAGCGGACTCGAACTTCTTGATGGCAGTCTTCATTGCAGACTTCTGGGCCTTGTTCTTCTCGTAAGCAACCTTAGAACGGATAACATCCTTCTTAGAGGACTTAATGTTGGGCATCGTTACACCTCCTATCTTCAAATGTTCGTACAGTTCCACATTATAGCGTGGTTTTTCAATAAAATCAATCCCCAATTTAAAAAAATTTCGATTTATTTCTTCAACCATTCGTTTTTTGTGAAAAATGAGGATGTCAAGCCCTTATTTTTCAGTGGAAGGATCCAATGTTGTGAAAATTACAAGAGCCCCAAAAAGTTTGAAGTGGCGAAAAAGGGCGAATATGATGTTATGTGAACTAAAAATGAATAAATCAAAATGATTGCCCTGTGGAAAAGTCTTGTGGAAAAGTCTGTGGAGATTGTGGAAAAGTTCGAGTTTTCCACAGCAAAAACACCACTTTTAAAAAACGAAGCCGAAAAAAATCCTGCATATTTTTTCGCATAAACAGGAGAATAAAAGAAAATGAATGGTGTTACGTTACCAAGGTACCCCGGATGAGAAAGGAGAAAAATGTGGAAAAAGGTTGGCATTTTCCGCATGGATGGAAACGTGGCAGGTGGATGCAGTCGATTTCGGTCGAAAAATTTGTGAAAAAACGACAAAGTTTCCAAGGCAGGTATCTTTCCTCCCAAGCTGGAAATAATGGAAGTATCCATTTTACAGGAGGACCACCATGCAGGGAAAAGTAGAGATCTGCGGTGTGAATACCGCACGGCTGAAAACACTGACGGCGGCGCAAATGGAGGACTTATTAAAAAAAGCAAGAGATGGGGATGATCAGGCACGGCAAATGTTGATCGAAGGGAATCTGCGGCTGGTGCTGAGCGTGATCCAGCGCTTTGAAAAGCGAGGAGAAAGCCCTGATGATCTGTTTCAGGTGGGCTGCATCGGTCTGATGAAGGCCATTGCCAATTTTGATCCGGAGAAATGTGTCCGCTTTTCCACCTACGGCGTGCCCATGATCGCCGGGGAGGTGCGGCGCTACCTGCGAGACAACAGCGCCATTCGGGTATCCCGTTCCATTCGGGATGTGGCCTATCGGGTGATGCAGTGCAAGGAGATGATGTCCCTGCGGCTGGGGCGAGAACCGACGATGGACGAAATTGCCCGGGAACTGGAATTGCCGACGGAGGAAGTCAGTCAGGCACTGGATGCCATCTGCACACCGGTCAGCCTGTATGATCCGGTTTATTCCGACGGAGGGGATCCGCTGACTGTTATGGATCAGGTTCGGGATACCAAAAATACGGAAAGCGTCTGGCTGGAGCATATTGCACTGCGGGATGCGTTTCGTCGATTGGGGGACAGGGAAAAGCAGATATTGTCCCTGCGATTTTACGATGGCCGCACCCAAATGGAAGTGGCCGGGGTGCTGGGGATCTCCCAGGCACAGGTGTCCAGACTGGAAAAGGGGGCCATTGCCGCCATGCGTAAGCAGGTAAGCGTGTCCTGAGCAGGGTGGGGCTGGTCCCCACCTTTTTAATAGTGATAAATTTGCTTTGTTCCGAATAAGCTGTAGAAAAAGCCTTGGGAGGAATGGGCATGATTGTCAAAATGTCGGAGCTGCGGTGCAAGGAAGTGATCTGCCTGTCAGATGGGCGGCGATTGGGATTTGTCTGCGATCTGGAAGTAGATATTCCGGAGGGCTGCGTTCGCAGCATCATTGTGCCGGGCCCTTGCCGATTTTTGGGATTATTTGGCCGAAAGGATGATTTTGTCATTCCCTGGGGCTGCATCAAACGTATCGGCCCGGATATTATTCTGGTGGATATTAAGCCCGATGAGTGCTGCCGCCCTCGATTTCGGCCGGGATGGTTTTAAAAAAGATGTATTTTTGAAAAAATTAGAATGAATTACGAATTTTTTTGAAAAAACACTTGCATTATTGAAATCTTTCCGCTATAATGGTTCGGCATGGGATTTTCCCATGACTATATTTTACACCACACACCCGGGGACGGGTCGCTCCTGTGTCCACACGGACGGGCGGCTCGGATGATCGGGGTGGAGGAACAAACAAAAGGAGAAAATTAAAATGGCTGTCGTATCTATGAAGCAACTGCTGGAGGCCGGTGTTCACTTCGGTCACCAGACCCGTCGTTGGAACCCCAAAATGGCTCCCTACATCTACA
>CAZPJH010000044.1:0-12557 GCA_964586875.1 uncultured Oscillospiraceae bacterium | reverse complement strand
GCGACAACAAGATGTTCTACTCCATCTACGACAACGGTGCTAAGGCTGCTATGGGTGGCTTCGCTGCATTCGCCGAAATCCCCGGCATCAAGGTCAGCGATGTGTTCTTTGAGCCCATCAACTCTCTGGTCGCCGGCACTCTGACCATTGAGGAGTACAAAACAAGCGTGATCGCTGCTTCTAAGCAGATGCGTGAGAATCTGATCGGCTAATCCATAATCGAATTCGCTGAACCATAATTTACTTGGGTGGCAGTGACCCTGTCACTGCCACCCAATCCTTTTGGTGAAAGGTGTTTTTCAATGTACAGTCCGATCCTGTATAATGGAAAGCACCTTTAAAAAATAACGCAGGAGATGATCTTATCAATGAAAAAAAATGGTAAACGTACAGGCTTTTTGCTTGCCTGCATCCTACCGGCCGTCATTTTATTTGCAATATTTATGGTCTGGCCTACTCTGAATGTTTTTCGCCTTTCCCTGTTTAAGCGAAGCACATTTAATCCTGAGGAGACCTTTATTGGGTTGAAAAACTTCCAAAGCCTGATAAAGGATCCCATTTTCATTCGTTCCATGCAGAATACGCTGTTGCTGATCGTGATGGTCACCGTCTTCACTATGGCAGCTGCTTTGATCTTCGCCGGTATTCTGACCCGCGAGAAGATCAAGGGGCAGAATTTCTTCCGCATTGTATTCTACATCCCCAACATTCTGTCCGTGGTCGTTATTTCCGGTATCTTCTCCGCTATTTACGATGTGGAGAACGG
This sequence comes from uncultured Oscillospiraceae bacterium, assembly GCA_964586875.1. GTDB lineage: Bacteria > Bacillota > Clostridia > Oscillospirales > Oscillospiraceae > Faecousia. The sequence goes on along the minus strand of CAZPJH010000044.1, from coordinate 11,791 downwards.
CCTTCTCAACAGCATTTTGAATTTCTTCGGCAAAGATGGAATTCTATGGAAGGGCGAATCTCATGTTATGATCAGTTTGATCATTGCCATGGTCTGGCAGGCCATCGGCTATTACATGGTCATGTACATGGCATCCATGTCCGCTGTGCCCCAGTCCCTGTATGAAAGCTCTGGTCTGGACGGTGCCAACCGTCTGACCCAATTCTTCCAGATCACCATTCCCCTGATTTGGACCAATATCCGTACCACGCTGACTTTCTTTGTGATCTCCACCATCAACATGGCTTTCCTGTTCGTCAGTGCCATGACCAACGGTGGTCCCAACAACGCATCCAACGTGACGCTGCTGTATATGTACAATCAGAAAAACCTGGGCGGTGGCTACGGCTACGCCATGGCCATCGGTGTGGTCATTTTCCTGATCTCCTTTGGTCTGTCCGCACTGATCAATAAATTTACAGAGCGCGAAGTTCTGGAATACTAAGGAGGTGCGGCTATGAAATTACAGAATAAATCCACCAAAGGCGAGCGTTTGTATAAGCTTTTCATTTATGTCGTACTGATGCTTTTATCGGTTTTGATCCTGGTTCCTGTTCTATGGGTCATTGTCGCCTCCGTCAAGGAAACCAGCGAACATTACGGCAACCCCTGGGCACTTCCTACCCACATCCACTGGCAAAATTTTGTGGACGCTTGGAACAAAGCAAACATGGGCGGCTATATGGGCCATTCCGTATTGGTCACCAGTGTTGCACTGGTTCTGCTTCTGGTGGTTGCACTGCCTGCTTCTTACTGCCTGTCCCGTTTTAAGTTCCGTGGTCAAAAATTCCTGAACACCTGTTTTATGGCCGGTCTGTTCATCAACGTCAACTACATTGTTGTGCCCATTTACCTGATGCTCAGCGACGGTGATAAGTGGCTCAAGTCCACATTTGGCAGTGGCTTTTTGCTGAATAACCACATCGTTGTTGCTGTGGTTTATGCTGCTACTGCGTTGCCCTTTACCATTTACCTGCTGTCGAGCTATTTCTCCACACTTCCCCATGACTATGAAGAAGCCGCTTATATCGACGGTGCAGGCCATTTCCGTACCATGATTCAGGTGATCTTCCCGATGGCAAAACCTGCGATTATCACCGTTATTCTGTTTAACTTCCTGTCCTTCTGGAACGAATACATCATCGTTAAGACCCTGATCTCCAAGCGGGATGAGTGGACCTTGCCCGCCGGTCTTCTGAACCTGCTGCAGGCACAGCAATCCGCTGCGGACTATGGCCCCATGTATGCCGGTCTGTTCATGGTCATGGTCCCCGTTTTGGTGCTGTATATGTGTGTACAGAAGAATTTGACCAAGGGTATGACCGTTGGCGGTCTGAAAGGTTAAGGTGAACCATGAAATTTCTGAAAGAACACGCCACACTGCGTACCATTCTGATCTGCCTGTTCTTCGTTCTGGGCATCGTGCTGACTATTGTCGGCTGGAAAATGACCGGCAAGCTGCTCGGTCTGGGTATTATGATCGTTGGTGTCATCAGCTTGCTGACAGCTTTGCTGGTGTATAATGCCGGATACAAAAACTAAATACATAGGGGGGCCTCCCGGCTCCCCTAAAAAACTAATTATATTCTTCTACAAGGAGATTTGCTATGAACGAGAAAAACTACGGTCGAGTGACCATCCCCACAGACCTGGATGTTGTCCCCGAAACCCTGGAGATCATGAAAAAATGGGGTGCTGATGCCATTCGTGACTGCGACGGCACCGACTTCCCTGCTGAACTGCAAAATCAGGACGCAAAGATCTACTCCACCTACTACACGACCCGCAAAGATAATGCCTGGGCCAAGGCAAATCCGGACGAAGTGCAGCAGTGCTATATCATGACCGGCTTCCACACTGCTACCGAAGGCCCTCTGTCCATCAATCTGATGCAAGGTATCTCCCCGGAACTGATGCAGGTCAATACCAGAGATGATATCCGCCGCTGGTGGGAAGTAATGGACCGCACCACCGGCATGCCCCTTTCTCCGGACTGCTGGACTTATGATGAAAAGACCGGCTGTGTCGTCATTGCTCAGCCCGAATGCTACCACGAATATACTGTGGCCTTCCTGGCCTATATCATCTGGGATCCGGTGCATATGTACAACGCTGTCACCAATGATTGGAAGGACTTCGAGCACCAGATCACCTTTGACGTCCGCCAGCCCAAGACCCACAAATTCACCATGGAACGGCTGCGTAAGTTCATCGCCGATCACCCCTATGTCAATGTGATCCGCTATACCACCTTCTTCCACCAGTTTACACTGGTATTTGACGAGCTGAAGCGGGAGAAATTTGTGGATTGGTATGGCTATTCTGCCTCTGTGTCCCCCTACATTCTGGATCAGTTCGAGCAGGAAGTTGGCTATAAGTTCCGCCCCGAGTTTATCGTGGATCAGGGCTATCACAACAACCAGTACCGCATTCCCTCCAAGGAATACAAGGATTTCCAGGCTTTCCAGCGCCGCGAAGTGGCAAAGCTGTGTAAGGAAATGGTGGATATCACTCACGAACTGGGCAAGGAAGCTATGATGTTCCTGGGCGACCACTGGATCGGCACAGAGCCTTTTATGGACGAGTGGAAGAGTATCGGTATTGATGCCGTGGTCGGCTCTGTGGGCAACGGTTCCACCCTGCGCCTGATTTCCGACATTCCCGGCGTTAAGTACACCGAAGGCCGTTTCCTGCCCTACTTCTTCCCCGATACCTTCCACGAAGGCGGCGATCCGGTGAAAGAAGCCAAGGAAAACTGGGTCACTGCCCGCCGTGCTATTCTTCGCAAGCCCATCGACCGCATCGGCTACGGCGGCTATTTGAAGCTGGCTCTGCAATTCCCTGAATTCATTGACTATATTGAGTCTGTCTGCAACGAGTTCCGTGAACTCTACGAAAACATCAAGGGCACTACTCCCTACTGTGTCAAGACCGTGGCCGTGCTCAACTGCTGGGGCAAAATGCGTGCCTGGGGTTGCCACATGGTTCACCACGCCCTGTATCAGAAACAGAACTATTCCTATGCCGGTATCATTGAAGCCCTGTCCGGTGCCCCCTTTGATGTGAAGTTCATCTCCTTTGACGATATCCGAAACGATCCTAACCTGCTCGATAACATTGATGTGATCATCAACGTCGGTGACGGCGATACCGCCCACACCGGCGGCACTGAGTGGGAAGATCCCACCATTTCTTCCGCCATTCGCAAATTTGTGTACAACGGCGGCGGCTTCATCGGCGTTGGCGAGCCTTCCGGCCACCAGTATCAGGGGCGCTATTTGCAGCTTTCTTCCCTGCTTGGTGTGGAGAAGGAGACCGGCTTCACGATGAACTACGACAAGTACAACTGGGAACAGCATCCTGACCACTTTATTCTGGCCGATGTGTCCGGTGCAGTAGATTTTGGCGAAGGGAAGAAGAGCATCTACGCCAAGGAAGGCATCAACATTCTGGTGCAGAAGGAAAAAGAAGTGCAGATGGCCACCAATACCTACGGCCAAGGCCGCAGTGTCTATATTTCCGGTCTGCCCTATTCCTTTGAAAACAGCCGTGTGCTGTATCGTGCAATTTTGTGGGCCGCCCACAGCGAAGAAGCACTGCACAAATGGTTCTCCAGTAACTATAATGTGGAAGTCCATGCCTTTGTTGCCAACGGCAAATACTGCGTGGTGAATAACACCTACGAACCCCAGGATACCACCGTTTATACCAATAGTGGCAGCTTCCAGCTCCATTTGGATGCGAACGAGATCCGCTGGTACGAGATCTGACAGGAGGAAATCGCTATGGACCATTTATTAAGCACCGTCCTGGATCAGTTTCAACTGGACAGCCCTGCCCTTTCCTGCGAACGCCACGGTTGCGGACATATCAACCAGACCTACCTGGTGGTCACTGGATCCGGTCGTCGATATATTCTGCAAAAACTGAGCAATTTGGCATTCCCCGACATTGCCGGTCTACAGGAAAATATTGCTGCCGTTACCGCACACCTTCACCAAAAGATCGCAGATCCCAATGGTGCTCTGACACTGATACCCACAGTGGATGGGAAGACCTGGTATCATCACGATGAAAACAGCGATTGGCGTATGTATGACTACATCGAAGACGCCATCTGCCTGCAGGCTCCTGAAACCGCAGAGGATTTTTATCAATCTGCCATCGCCTTTGGTACTTTCCAGCAGCAACTGGCAGACTTTCCTGCTCATACCCTCCACGAAACCATCGTAAAATTCCATCACACGCCCAACCGCTACCGCATGTTCAAAGAAACGCTGCACAAAGACGTCATGGGGCGGGCTGCTGAAGTTCAGCAGGAAATTGACTTCGCCCTTGCTCACGAGGAAGTCGGAGGCAGCCTGGTTCGCATGCTGGAGGATGGAAAACTGCCGCTGCGTGTGACACACAATGATACCAAGCTCAACAATGTCATGCTCCGCGCCGACACCCGTACCCCTCTTTGTATCGTGGATCTGGACACCACCATGCCCGGCCTGAGTGCCTATGATTTTGGCGACTCCATCCGCTTTGGTGCTGCCACCGCCGCAGAAGATGAAAAAGATCTGAGCAAAATGACCATCGATTTGGAGCAGTATCGAATCTTTACACGCGGCTTCCTGACCGCCTGCCCCGGTTTGACGGAGAACGAGCGCAAGGCACTGCCCTTTGGCGCACTGATCATGACCCTGGAATGCGGTGTTCGGTTCCTGACCGATTATCTGGACGGTGACCACTATTTTGGCATTCACTATCCCACCCACAATTTGGATCGCTGTCGCACCCAGTTCAAACTGGTGGCCGAAATGGAAGCCAACTGGGCTGCCATGGAGCAGATCATCCAAGAAGAGTATTCCAAACTAGCCTGATACCCCCCAAGCCGCCGGCTTAGCCGGCGGCTTTTTATTGCCCTTCTTTCCTCAAAAACAATCCCGGTAAAATATCTTCCAGTGAAAGACATTCGAATTTTGTCGTTAAAAAATCTTACACAAATTAGTGAATTTGAACGAATTAGATATAGACAAACTGTATTTTTTGCGTTAAAATAACAATAAGATAGTGTTTCACTTCATTATCTCCACGAACATAAGGAGGCTACCTACTATGCTGGATGAATCTTACTACCGCAAAACGGACGAGATCATTTCTCGATATGTTCGAGATGCCCGTTCTCTGATCCCTATTATGCAGGATATTCAAGCAGAATACCGTTATCTGCCCAAGGAGTTGTTAAGTTACGTTGCCCAGCAGATCGGCATTACCGAAGCCAAGGCCTATTCCGTGGCCACATTCTATGAGAATTTCTCCTTTGAAGCCAAGGGTAAATATGTGATCAAAGTTTGTGATGGTACCGCCTGCCATGTCCGCCACTCCACACCCGTATTGGAGACCTTATGGAAAGAACTGGGTCTGAGCAAGAAAAAGCATACCACCGATGATATGATGTTCACAGTGGAAACCGTTTCCTGTCTGGGTGCCTGCGGTCTTGCTCCTACCATGATGGTCAACGAGCAGGTTTATCCCGCCATGACGCCGGAAAAGGTTCTGGCGATCATCGAAGAATTGAGAGGTAGAAGCGTATGATCCGTACAAAAGACGAACTCTCTCAGGCAAAGCTGAATGCAGAGCAAAAAATGAGCCGCTATGACTGCCGTATTCTAGTCTGTTCCGGCACCGGCTGTATTGCCACCGGCTCACACAAGATTCATGAAATTTTTGAAACTCTGGTCAAGGATACTCCCGGTGTAGAGCTGGTATTCTCCCCCTGTGGCGGTCATGATGACCACAAAACGGTGGGTGTGAAAAAAACCGGTTGCCAGGGCTTCTGCGAATTAGGCCCATTGGTACGCATCCAAAAAGGGGATAAAGTTATTCAGTATGTGAAAGTCCAGCCCGATGACTGCGCCGAAATTTTTGAAAACAGCGTTTTGGCTGACACGATTTTGGAACGTTTGCTATACCACAAAGGGGATCAGAGTTATGTCCAACCCGACGAAATTCCCTTTATTGCCAAGCAGACTCGGATCGTTTTGGAAAACTGCGGCAAGTTTGATGCCGAATCTTTGGACGAATATCTGGCTTCCGGCGGCTTTGATGCACTGAAGAAAGCCATGTTCGACATGACCCGTGAGCATGTCATCGATGAAGTGGATGCTTCCGGCCTGCGTGGCCGTGGCGGCGGCGGTTTCCCCACCGGCAAAAAATGGAAGCAGGTGGCCCGTCAAAAAGAAACCCAGCGCTATGTGGTCTGTAATGGCGACGAAGGCGACCCGGGCGCATTTATGGACGGTTCTGTCATGGAAGGCGACCCTTTCAAGCTGATCGAAGGCATGATGATCGCCGGTTACGCCGTCAGCGCACAGCATGGCTATATTTATGTCCGTGCTGAATACCCCATGTCCGTAGCACGGCTGAAAAACGCCATTAGCCAGCTGGAAGAGCGTGGACTTCTGGGCGACAATATTATGGGCACCGATTTCTCTTTCCATATGCACATCAATAAGGGCGCAGGTGCGTTTGTCTGCGGTGAAGGCTCCGCTCTTACTGCCTCCATCGAAGGCAATCGGGGTATGCCCCGTACCAAGCCCCCCAGAACAGTAGAAAAGGGTCTTTGGGAGAAACCCACCGTTCTAAATAATGTAGAAACCTACGCCAATGTGCCGAAAATTATTTTGCAGGGTGCTGATTGGTTCCGATCCATCGGTACCGAAGGCAGCCCCGGATGCAAGACCTTCTCCCTGACCGGCGCCATTGAAAACACCGGTCTGATCGAAGTACCCATGGGTTCGACCCTGCGACAGATCATTTTCGACATTGGCGGTGGTCTGAAAAACGGTGCTGAATTTAAGGCTGTGCAGATCGGTGGTCCCTCCGGCGGCTGTTTGACAGAAGCCCACCTGGATATTCCTCTGGATTTCGACTCGGTAAAGAAATACAATGCCATTATTGGCTCCGGTGGTATGGTCGTCATGGGACAGGATACCTGTATGGTGGAAGTTGCCCGTTTCTTTATGAGCTTTACACAGCGGGAATCCTGCGGCAAATGTACGCCTTGCCGTGAAGGCACCAAGCGGATGCTTGAAATTCTGGAGCGGATCGTAAACGGCCAAGGCAAACTGGAAGATCTGGACACACTGGAAGAACTGGCCACCATGATCCAGACCATGGCTCTGTGCGGTCTGGGCAAAAGTGCGCCTCTGCCGGTCATCTCCACACTGAAGACTTTCCGCAATGAATATATCGAACATATCGTGGACAAGAAATGCCGCGCCAAGACCTGCACCGCCCTGCGCCGCTATGTGATCAACCCCGAATTCTGTAAGGGCTGCTCCAAGTGTGCCCGGAACTGTCCTGTCAACGCCATCTCCGGCGTTGTAAAGAAGCCCTACACCATCGACAGCGATAAGTGTATCAAGTGCGGCGCCTGCAAGGAAAACTGCGCATTCGGTGCCATCTACATCGAAGCATAAGGAGGGGAAACCATGGGAACGATCACGATCAATGGTAAAAAAGTTGAATTTACCAACGAAAAAAATCTTTTGACCATCATCCGCAAAGCGGGAATTGATATTCCGACCCTGTGCTACCAGCCGGAGCTTTCCATTTTCGGTGCCTGTCGACTGTGTACCGTAGAAGACGACCAAGGCAGGTGCTTCGCCTCCTGTTCCGAAGAGCCCCGAGATGGCATGGTGATCTACACGCACACAGAAAAGCTGCGTAAGCACCGCAAGCTGATCGTAGAGCTGCTGCTTGCTGCCCACTGTCGAGATTGTACCACCTGTGATAAGCACGGCAAATGTACCCTTCAGAAGCTGGCCTATCAATTGGGTGTCAATACTGTCCGTTTCGACAACCACAGAGAAGTAATGCCTGTGGATTTCTCCTCCCCTGCCATCGTCCGAGATCCCAACAAGTGTATTCTCTGCGGTAACTGCGTCCGTGTATGTAATGAGATCCAGGGAGTAGGTGTTTTGGGATTTGCCCACCGTGGTACCGATGCTATGGTCACCCCCGCCTTTGACAGACAGCTTTCTGCTACAAACTGTGTCAGCTGTGGCCAATGCCGGGTAGTCTGCCCCACCGGCGCATTGACCATCCACCACAATATGACCGAAGTTTGGCAGGCTCTGGGCGACAAGAATACCCGTGTCGTTGCACAGATCGCCCCGGCTGTCCGTGTAGCAGTCGGCGAAGCTTTCGGCCTACGCAAAGGCGAAAATTCCATGGGCAAAGTAGTGGCCGCCCTGCACCGCATGGGCTTTGACGAGGTATTCGACACCACCTTTACCGCAGACCTGACCATTATGGAAGAGTCCGCTGAATTTCTGGATCGGATATCCAAGGGAGAAAAGCTGCCGTTGCTGACTTCCTGCTGTCCTGCCTGGGTCAAATTTGTGGAAAATGAGTACCCGGAATTCAAGCCCAATATTTCCACCTGCCGCAGCCCTCAGCAGATGTTCTCTGCTATTTTGAAGGAATACTACCGTGATGAACACAATGGCCAGGGCAAAAAGACTGTGGTAGTTTCCATCATGCCCTGCACAGCCAAAAAAATGGAAGCTCAGCGGCCTGATAGCTACACCAAGGGTGAAAAGGACACTGACATCGTCCTGACCACCCATGAACTGATCCGCATGATCGATGCCCACGGCATCAGCTTTGAAAATATGCCTTCGGAAGCCTGTGATATGCCCTTCGGCATCGGCTCCGGCGGTGGTGTGATCTTCGGTGCCACCGGTGGCGTAACGGAAGCCGTTCTGCGGCGGCTGGTAGATGGCCACGACAGTGCCACCTTAAACGCCATTGCCGAGTGCGGTGTCCGTGGTGACCAAGGCATCAAGGAATTCTCCATTCCCTACAATGGTCTGCAAGTCAATATCTGTGTTGCGTCCGGCCTGGCCAATGCCCGACAGGTTCTGGAGTCCATAAAGCGGGGCGAAAAGAGTTATCATTTCGTGGAGATCATGGCTTGTCCCGGCGGCTGCGTGATGGGCGGTGGTCAGCCCACCGATGGCAGCACCAAGGTTGTCCGTTCTGAAGCACGAACCAAAGGCCTGTACGCCGCTGACGGTGATATGGCCATTAAGAAATCCAACGAAAATCCTCTGCTGGATGTGTTCTACAACGGCTTCTTCAGAGGAAAAGCCCACGAATTGCTCCACAATCATCAGCAATAACCACAAAAAGCCTCTCGTTCTTTCAAACGAGAGGCTTTTCTATATTAAATTCTGGCAACACCGGTTCGGCGTGCCGCTTCTGCCACGGCTCGAGCCACTGCCGGGCCCACACGTTCATCAAAAGGTGCCGGGATGATGTAATCCTCACGCAATTCTTCGTCGGAAATCAAGCCAGCCAGAGCCTGTGCCGCCGCCATCTTCATTTCCTCGTTGATATCGGAAGCACGAACATCAAAAACGCCTCGGAAAATCCCCGGGAAGGCCAACACATTGTTGATCTGATTCGGATAATCACTACGCCCGGTGGAGATCACCCTTGCGCCACCAGCCTTGGCATCCTCCGGGAATATCTCCGGTGTTGGATTTGCGCAAGCGAAAACGATGGCATCCTTCTTCATGGTCTGAACCATCCGGGTCGTCAGTGTACCGGGTGCAGAAACGCCGATAAAAACATCTGCTCCCTGAATCACATCTGCCAATGAGCCTTTTTCCTTGGTCAAATTGGTGCATTGCGCCATTTCCTGTTTGATCCAGTTCAGTCCTTCACGGCCTTGGTAGATGGCTCCGGCTCGATCTGTCATAATGATATTGCAAAAACCGGCACTCAGCAGCAGTTTTACAATAGCGATCGCCGCAGCACCGGCGCCGGAGGTAACGATCTTGACATCCTCTTTTTTCTTGCCAACTACTTTTAGCGCATTGGTCAAGCCTGCCAGCGTGATAACGGCTGTTCCGTGCTGGTCATCGTGAAAAATAGGAATGTCGCAGATCTGCTTTAGTTTTCTTTCAATTTCAAAACACCGCGGTGCCGCAATATCCTCCAAATTGATGCCACCAAAAGATCCGGAGATCATGTATACCGTGTTTACAAAGGTGTCCACATCTTTTGTTTTAATGCATAGGGGGAAGGCATCCACATCCGCAAAAGCCTTAAACAGCGCACATTTCGCCTCCATCACCGGCATACCGGCTTCCGGGCCGATATCCCCCAATCCCAGCACCGCAGAGCCATCTGTAATGACCGCACAGAGATTATGGCGACGGGTCAATTCATAGGATTTGTCCACATCTTTCTGGATCTCCAGGCAAGGCTGTGCTACGCCGGGAGTATAAGCCAGAGAAAGATCCTCTTTTGTTTTGCAGAGCACTGTATTGATCACTTCAATTTTGCCGCCCCACTGCTTGTGCAGTCTTAAAGACTCTTTCGCATAATCCATATGGTGCCTCCTCACTTTTCAAAAGGGAACTTGTAATGTAAGCCGCATTCATCCCGCAGCTGTATAAACTCTTTCTGAATGGCTTCGCCAACGGGAACACCCTTGTCTTTACGCACCAGCCAGGTCAGATATTCCTTTTCTCCGGCGGTGTAGATCCGCTCTTGACCGGGCGCTTTCTCCGAATTGCGCAGCGCACGGAGTATATCCCCGGATGTATGGTGGAATGTATCCAAGCCCATAAAAAATTCAGGATTGATCACAAAGAAGAAGTGTCCCAGATGATACATGGCATTGTTGCCCTGTGCATCCTTTCCGGACAGTGCCTTGGTATGAGGGCCACCGGCCAGAGCGGCGGACAAAATCTCCACAATGGTGGTAAAACCATAGCCTTTGTATCCGCCGGTTTCCTCTCCTGCGCCGCCCAGCGGCAGCAACGCACAATTCCCTTGCCGCATTTGTCTGAGGATCTCTCCGTAGTCAGTCATGGTGTTGCCATCCTTTGTTACCACCAGACCCGCCGGTGTCGGCTTGCCACTGCGCTCATAGAACTCGATCTTTCCATTTTGGATGGTTGAGGTGGCGCAGTCAAAATGAAAGGGGAATTCCTCATCCGTAGGCATACTGAAAGTCAGAGGATTTGTACCCATCATCGGTTCAACGCCAAAGGTAGGTGCCACAGAAGGTCGAGCGTTGGTGCCGGTAATGCCGATCATTCCTGCCTTTTCAGCCATGCCGGACCAATAACCGGCAATACCATAGTGGGTGGAATTAAAAATCGTTCCACCTGCCATACCATAGATTTTGGCTTTTTCAATAAGCATTTCCATCATCTTGTGGGATGCCACCATGCCCATGCCATTGTGTGCATCCATGACAACCGTGGTAGGCGTTTCCCGGACGATCTCACAGTTGGTCACCGGCAGCAGCGTGCCATTTTTGATGCGATCTAAGTAGATGGGTTTAAAGCGATTACATCCATGGCTTTCAATGCCCCGGCGGTCAGATTCCAGCAATACCTCTGTACAGATCTCTGCATCTTTCTCCGGCACACCATAGGCCTTGAACACGTCCACCATAAAATCGTGGATCAGTGACCAGGATACATAGGGTCTTGTTTCTGTCATGTGGATCCCTCCCCTGTATTTGGAAAGTATTCTAAGGGCATTTTATCATATTACAGGCCATTACGCAAGGGCAAAGCCCATGTAAATAAACCGTTTGCTTAAAACCATATCCAAATAGCAAACGGCCATCGGTTTTAAACCGATGGCCGTTTTGTGTTACCCTGCTTTGCCTCTTATTTTTCCATCGCAGCAGCACGGCCGGCACGATAGGCATTGAGGTTCAATTCCCTGAACT
>CAZPJH010000043.1:0-13457 GCA_964586875.1 uncultured Oscillospiraceae bacterium | reverse complement strand
ACACAGGTCGCCCCTATTCACTATTCTTTTTTCTATTTGTCACACATCATTGTAACATCTACACGTCATGTTATCGACTGAATATGAAAAAACAAAAGGGTAAAAATGATTAATAAAGTAATACAAATAATCAAAGAAGCAAAAGAGATAGCCTTGTCACCGTTTGATGTAGAAGAAAAAGACGGATATACAAACATAGTAACGAGTGCAGACAAGGAAATTCAAAAATTTCTAACTAAAAGGTTAACAGCTCTGATCGAGGGTTCCGTTGTGCTGGGAGAAGAGAACCCAAGTAAGAATATGTCATCGGCTGATTATTGTTGGATAATCGACCCAATCGACGGAACCTCTAATTTTTCAAGGGGATTAAAGCAATCGGCGATCTCCGTTGCTTTGCAAAGTGAAGGGGAGACCGTTTTGGGCGTCGTTTACAATTGTTTTAACGAAGATCTGTTTTATGCGGAAAAGGATAAGGGCGCATTTTTTAACAGAAAGGCGATAACGACCTCAAGCAGACCATTTGCTGACGGATTGCTGTGCACGGCAATGAGCTTATACAAAAAGGAATATGCACCGCTGTGCTTTCAAGTAATAGAGGACGCTTATTATAAGTGCAACGATATACGCAGATTTGGTTCGTGTGCATTAGAGCTTTGCTATTTGGCTGCAGGTATGTGTGATCTGTATTTTGAGATTAGAGTATTTCCTTGGGATTTTGCTGCCGCATATCTTATTTTAAGAGAGGCCGGTGGAGTAATTACTACTCTGCACGGAGATGATGTTTACTTTGATAAGCCGCTTATATTAATTGCGGCAAACAATCAGGGTAATCACGCAAAACTCTCCGCGATTGTTTCGAAATATATACACGAGGTGCCTTACAAGGAGGAGCTATAGATGGAATTTGCAAATAAAGAATTAAAAAACAAAAATATAAAGGTCGTAAAAAATTACAATTTTGCAAGCTTATACGAGCATGCACATTCTGAAATGTCATTACAACAGACAAAAAGGGATCAGATAATAGCGCTATACTTATCTATCTGTACTTTCTTTTTACCGTTTACCTTATCGCAAGATTCACTAAGCATGCAAGCCAAGGGATTACTCTTCCTGGCGATAGGATTTATAGGCTTTTTGATGGCAAGCATTATTGTGCGCTACCGCGTGTATAAAGAAATATATTGGGCTTCTTGCCAATGTATTTCACAGTTAAAGACCTTCGACGTTGACGATATCGACAAAGAAGTTGTGCAAGCACTTTTTTATCAAGTGCTGAAAAAGAAATCCTCCTCGTTTTTGAAATTGAATAAAAATGGCAAGGTAGATTACGTGCTGTTTGTTAAAAAGACAATTTTTAGTGCGGAAACGATCTATTATATCATCCATTCATTTTTAACATGTGTTTTGTGCGGTCTGGGTTTAGCCGTTTTGATCAACGCCAGTTCAGTCATTGGGATCTGGGTAGGGGTAGCTGTTTTGTTTGTATTGATGATCAGTTATTTTAAAAATCTTAAGGATGTTTATAAGGTAATAATCGACGGTGAAGATTCTTCGTTCAATAAAACTTTTTCAAAAGCGTGGTTTTTACATTTTTATAGATAAATGTACTTTTTGCTGACTGTACGAAATTCTGTCAAAAAGAAGCAATGGCATATAAATTAACCACTGGCTTTTGTAGCCCAGAGCGGCCGCTGTCCGCTCATAATTATAGTAATGAACATAACCCCTTTTTATAAAATTCCCGTATACAACAGCGCTCTTCTATGGTAAGATGGTGGTAGTTCATACAGATCTCCTCTCGTGGTTTATTGTGTGGAAACTCTATTCTGCCAGAGATCTGTATGAACTTCTATTTTTTTCGAGTGTTGCACTTGATAGTATAATTCACCTCTAAGTAAAAAAGAGAGTAGCAACTGCTACTCTCTTGAGACTGTAGAAAAACTGTCGTTTTTGCGCTGGTGAATGACTTGCCTCTCCCTTTGGGAGAGGTGTCACGGCAAATGTCGTGACGGAGAGGGCGGATTTTTGCCCTCTCAGACCGAAATCAAAGATTTCGGCCAGCTCCCCCGCAGGGGGAGCCAAGGGATGGTACTTTTTTGACACGCTGAGAGTAGCAACTGCTACTCTCTTTTCGGGACTGTCATTGCGAAGCCAGTGGGTCACACTGGCTTCGCAATTTATTGTTTCTATTTTACAGAAAATCAGGTTGCAATAAAAAGTTTTAGAAGTAGAGATTCCCACGTCGGGCTACGCCCTCCTCGGAATGACAGGGGACACTTCTTTGATATGCTGATCAAGCCTGCTCCCTTGGGAGCAGGCTTGATGACTTATCTTCTTCTGCGAGGTCTGGGCTGGTCATACTGCCGGAGGGCGGAAAGGTTACTGTCGGACTCGGCCATAAATTTTTTCAGCTTTTCCTCAAAAATCTGATCAGCTGTCTTGGGTGCTGGAGGTGTCACCGGGGTGACAGGACGACTTTGACGAGGACGATCGTTGTTCTGAAAATCCCGCCGGGGTGCATTTTCCCGATTTTGACGGGGCTCCCGGGGTTGCAGACGTTTGATCGACAGCTTCAGCTTGCCATCTTCGTTTCCCAGTACCATTACACGGACATCCTGCCCTTCGGTCAGATGATCGCGAATGTTGCTGACATAGGCGTTGGCCACCTCGGAGATATGTACCATTCCGGTCATATTCTCAGGCAGGGACACAAATGCGCCAAAATTGGTGATAGACTTTACTTTTCCTTCTAAAACGGCTCCGACGGTCAAATCCATAGGTTACTTTGATTCCTCCAAAAATACTTTAATTGCCAGGGGTTACGATCACAGAGTCCGGGAAAATCAATCCCAGCTCTTCCATTGCAATGCGGATGGCACTCTCCCAGGAGCCCAGATCATTGATTTGGGTTTGGAGCAGGCCGTTGCCGGACTCTAAGGCCATGGCGTGGATACGCATGGCCTCGTATTGGCTGTGTACACGGTCAATGGAACTATACAGTGCCACCAGCGCGATCAGAGATAGGATGGCGGCGGCCAGAATGGCGGCTTTTGTGACGGGGTTTGTTCGCTTGAGTACCACTTTTGTGGAGCGCTTTCTTGCCATTGGCTGCACCTCCTTCTTTCACGATAGTACCTATCATTGTAACCCATTTTTTCCCGATTGCCAACAGAAATTTGTAAATTTTTCGAGAAATTTCAAATATTTTTTTCAGGGGCCACAAAATGATCCGCCAAAAAAGAGAAAAAACAGGGCGAAGCAGCTTTCCAAAGGTAATTTCCCAGAGAATTGCACCCATTGCCAGAGCCAGGGTATAACCCGGACGAATATCGCAGGCGCAGATGCCAAAGGCCAGATAGATCCAGCTGAACAATGCAGCCACCACAAAAAGAAAATCCGCCAGGGCAGTCATTCCGGGACGCAGGGGCCGCAAAAATCCATAGACCACCCCCAACCCTGCCCCCATCAGCAGACCATACAGAAAAAATTGGGCGGCTTGGCCGGGGGCAGTCATCCAAACAGCCGGCGCAGGCCACCGGCAGAACGGGGTTCTTCATAAATGATGGCGGAAATGTGGCCGTCAACAGCCACTTGTCCCCCTTCCAGAGAAAGATTTTTCAGCTGTAGCTGCTTGCCGTGGATGGTCAGTGTGCCCAATTCGGTTTTCAGTACGACGGCGTTTTCGTCGAAGCTGAGGACCTCTGTGGCACCGGTCATGGTAAAAGCCTTTCGCTCGTTGAGGCTTAGTTTGTGAGGTATCAACATTTCCTCGCCCATGGTATCCCTCCTTGCTAGAATAGATTATGCCTTCTTTGTTCTGATTATGCCGGTTGACAGGGGCCGGAATCGGGGATAAAATAAAACCATCGAACACAATACAGGAGGAAATCCATGCTTTTTGATACCCATGCCCATCTGGATGATGAGGCTTTTGATGCAGATCGCCATTTGCTGCTGGAAGAGCTGCCCAAGGAAGGGCTGGCACTGGTGATGAATCCGGCTTGCAGTTTACGCTCCAGCCGTGCCGTTTGCCATCTGGTGGAACAGTATTCTTACCTTTACGGTGCAGTGGGCTCTCATCCGGATGCAGCTGACGAAGTAACGGAAGCGGTCATTGAAGAATATCGAATGTTATGTAAACAAAACCCGAAAATCAAGGCCATTGGTGAGATCGGCTTGGACTATCATTATGAAGATATCCCCCGGCAGATCCAGCAGCGTGCTTTTCGGGCGCAGATGGAGCTGGCGGCACAGTTGCAGTTGCCGGTGATCGTCCACGATCGGGATGCCCATGGGGACAGTATGGCTATGGTGGAGGCCTTCCCTCAGGTACAGGGTGTGTTTCACTGCTACTCCGGTTCGGCGGAAATGGCTGCCTGGCTGGTAGAGCGGGGGTGGTATATCGGGTTTACGGGGGTTCTGACCTTTAAAAATGCCCGAAAAGCGCTGGAAGTGGCATCTTCCGTTCCCTTGGATCGGATCGTATTGGAAACAGACTGCCCTTATATGGCACCGGAACCCTTTCGGGGCAAGCGGAACAGTCCGGCCTACCTTTATCGAATGGCAGAGCGCCTGGCAGAAATTCGGGGACTCTCGGTGGAACAGATCCGGCAGATCACCCTGGAAAACGGAAAAAGATTATATAGAATATAAAAAAGCACCCGAAAGGGTGCTTTTTTAATCTTCCGGAGGTTGAATCTTTTTTTCGATTTGAGCCAGGGCGGATTTCATATTTTCATAGGCTTTCCGGCCAACGGCGGAAAGGGTTTCGTTTTCATATGCTTCCAGTGCAGGCTTGATTTGAACGACACGCATGGTTTCTTCGTCCCGGCTCTGGGTCAGCGTGTAGATGGGCGTATAGTCCCATCCGGTGATAGCCGCTTCTCCCGTGTCCCAGTTTTTGGTGATCTGAAGCTGAAGCAACAGGGAATATTGATTACCGGCGGTGGTAGCGTCTCCATAGAAATCTCCCAGAGAATAGGCCACCAATGTGCCGTTTTCTGCATCGTAGTTGATGCTCTGCACTTGATGGGAGTGGGTACCGATAATGGCATCGACGCCGTTTTGCAGCATCAGCTTGGCAATCTTTGTTTGGGTGGAGCTGACGGTGGTATTTTCTTCGCTGCCCCAGTGGAGCAGAGCAATGGTAATGTCCGGTTGAGCCTGAGCTACGGCCTCCAAAACCCTGGTGATGCCGTCGGTATCGATTTTTTTATAAGTGCTGGTGTAATCGGTGTAGAGCAGATTGACACATTTTTCGCTGCCAGCAGGTAGTGCCATGCCGTCCATTCCCTTTGTAAAGGCCACAAAAGCCACTTTGATACCGTTGATAGAACGCAGGATAAATCCCTGCTGCTTGGCCGCCTCACTGTTGGAGGCATAGGCACCCAGTGGTTCCATTCCGGCGGATCGTATGCCTTCAAGGGTCTGAGATAGGCCAATCAGACCGTTTTGGATGGTGCAGGAATTGGCCACCTGAATCAGATCGACACCCATATTGGCCAAATGCTGGGCAAGTTTCTGGGGAGCGGAGCGGCTATCCCCATAGGGTTCGCCGCACAGGTTGCCCTCCAAATTAAGCATGGATGCGTTGGCACGGGCGAAAATTTCCGCCACGTCCAAAAAGACAGCGGTATAGTCGTGATCTTCGCCGCCGGAGGCCACGGTGTTGTCTGTGATGTTCAGATCGCCGGCAGCTACCAGCGTGATGGTGGAGGTATTGCCTTCGGTGATGGGCTTTTTATCCTCCCCACCGGAAAGCACCAGGATCAGCACCAGACTCAGCACTAGCAGGCCTGCGGCACTGCCCCACAAAACCCATTTTGCCTTGGGATGATGCACCAGATGGGAGATTTTCTGTTTGAACGGTTTCCAATCCAGGGTCATGGCCTGCTCCTCCAAAAAATAGTGTCTATTATTTTACATTATTTTTTCGGATTATACAAGAGGGAGTTTCGCCTTAATCCGCTCCTTTCAGCATGGGGTTAAAGGCATCTCGCAGGCCGTTGCCCAGCAGGTTAAAGGAAATCTCCAGCAGAGCGATAAAAATGGCGGGGAATGCCAGAATATGCGGATAGGCATCCAAATAAGCACGGCCGCCGGCCAGCATGGTGCCAAGACTGGTCAGGTTTGCCGCTTCCAGATTGACGATCCCAAGATAGGACAGCATGGATTCACTGAAGATCACCCCCGGGATCAACAGCACGGCACTGGTGATGATGGTGCCGATGGCGTTGGGCAGAATGTGGCGGAAGATGATGCGGCGATCCTTGGCACCCAGGGTTCTGGCGCAAAGCACATATTCTGCTCCCTTGAAGCGGTAAAACTGGGTTCGCACCCGGGATGCAATACCGATCCATCCGGTCAGCACAAAGGAAAACAGCAGCGAGGGAATGGCCCCCACTTTGCCTGCCAGATGGAGCTGGAACAGGGTAGCTACCACAATAAAGGGAATGGCCGCCAAAATATCCGCCAACCGCTCCATGGTCAGATCCAGTTTTCCACCGTAGTACCCTTCAATGGCACCGTAGCAAAGGCCGATCAGAAGATTGATCAGAGAAACAGCCATGGATAGCAGAAAACTGAGCCTTGCACCGGAAGCCAGACAAATGAGAATGTCTTGACCATGCTGGTTGGTGCCGAAAATGTGCAGGGGAGGAAAGCCGTTTTGATAGCGATAATATGCCTGATATTGAACCCGACATCGGTAGCCGGTTTGATTTTTGACACCGTAGACCCAGTTGCCCGGGTCGTCTTCCAATCGCAGAGAATGGTAAGAACTGCTGTTTTCCTCGGTCAGATAATTGGCTACAAAAATAGGTCTGCCGTGGCTGTCGTGATGAGCCGATTCGCCGGTGGAATAGATGGAGTTGTCCTTCAGTTCGTACCACAGATTTGCACTGCTGGCCACAGCGACATAAAAAGTGGTGTAGTTTTTTGGGACGGGGTAACACACCTGCCTTCCGGTGGCGGTTTGATAGTCCTGAAGAGCTTGGAATTCCCGGACACTCAGATCCACATACACATAGCCTACCTGGTCGTAGGCATCTACGGTCAGATCATAGTAGCGGCGGCCGGTTTGCTCGTTTTGGAATTGCTTTTTTACAGCTGTTACAGCTCCCATAGAGCTGTAATAATCCAACAGAGCCTGTGGGCCGGAGCGTTTGCTGTTTCGGGCGAACAGAGGAGGCATACTTCGGTAATATCCGTCACGAAAGCTTACGTCGTAATTGGATAGCACAGGGGCCAGCATGGAAAACAGAAATAAAAGGCCGATAATGACAGCTGCTGCCGCCGAGGCTTTATTTTGCCAAAATCTGGCAAAAGCGTCGGCAAAGGAACTGCGTCCCGATTTTTCTTTCAGGTCAGGGACAGGGTGGGCATTGGGGGCAAAGGTAAAAAGAGATCGATCCATGTTACTTCTCTCCTATCCGAATGCGAGGATCTAAAAATCCATAGCTGAGATCCACCATCAGCGACGACAGAAGGCCGATGAAGGTATAGAAAAAGGTCAGTGCCATGAAGAAATTGTAATCGCGGACATTGATGGCACTGGTGTAAAGACTGCCGACTCCCGGAATGGAGAAGATCCCTTCGATGATCAGCGAGCCGCCTAAAATGCCTACAAATTCACCTAAGATCATGGGCAGAATGGGTACCATGGCATTTTTCAGCCCATGGCGGAGCAGTGCCTGATGAGGGGAAAGGCCTTTGGCTTTGGCCAGCAGCATATATTCACCGGTGAGGGCGTCGCAAAGCTCGGCTCGGGTAAATCGGGTCAGGGCGGCAATGGTGCCAAAGCTCAGGCTCAGGATCGCCGGGAACATGGAGTGGAACATGGGCAGACTGAACAGCGCCGCTTCGGATCGGTCGGCAGCAGTCAAGGGAAAAAGACCGGTGGCGTAGCACAGAAAATACTGCACCAGAAAGGCGTATACATAGCTGGGCACCGAGATAAATACCATGACTCCGGTGGAGATCAGATGATCCTGCCACCGATTTTTTCGCAGGGCGGCATAAATGCCCAAAATCAGTCCCAGAGGGATGGACAGTACCATGGCGTACAGGTTGACGGTGATGGTGTAGGGGATCTTCTGCGCCAACACTGCTCCTACTTCCTGACCGACATACATTTGTTCCCCCAAACCAAAGTCCCCACGCAAAATGTGCTGCCAATACAGCAGATATTGCTCCGGGATCGGCTTGTTATAGCCCAGGGCTTCCCGTCGAGCCAGCAGCAGCGCTGCATCCCGTCCCTGCTCTTTGATGGCTGGCAGAGGCAGCAGCCGGATCAGCACGAAGCAAAGGGTGCAGATGATCAGAAAGGTCATCACTAATAGTGCCAGCCGTTTAAGCGTGTAACTCCAAAGATGGGCGTTTCTCATAAAACATCCTTCCTTTTTTTGGCAATTTTTCCGGAATAATGCAGCAGTCACGGGTGGCGAACCACTCGTGACTGTGAAAGAAAGTATGTTCGGTCACCTTCCCAGTCAGGAAGGTGCTGCTTAGTATTTTAGAGTTCCCTTAACATTTTCCCATTGCTGGTCATTGTATTGGTAGGTGTAGAAGGCGATGCCGCCAAATTCCACCAGATCCATATACTGTTCGATGGGATAGTTGCCCTTTTGGGACAGAAGGGTAGCACTGCTGCGATAGTATAGCGGAATGGCCACCATCTGGGACAGGTAAGCAAATTCCAGGTCGGAATAGATGGCACTGCGGGTATAGGCATCAAAGTCCCGGAATGGACGCAGTTTTGCACCGTTGGTGGAGGTGATGGTCACATCCTTGTCGGCAATGCACCATCTGGCCCAATCCTGCAGGGAGGCGCGATAGGTGGTGCCGCTGAGCTGAATCTCCACGGAAACGGCGGAAGCGTCAAAGCCGTATTCCATCTGATTGGGATATTCTGCCACGCCGCCGTCGCAGTAGCAGTTATACAGCAGGCCGTAAGGGTCGTAGGCCGAACCGCCCCAGGTGGAGAAGATGATGTCTGTCAGACCGGATTCCATGGTGGCGTAGTAGTCGGAGTCTACCACCATTTGCAGATTCAGTTTTCCTTCAAAACCGGTACCGCGGCTGGCACTGGTCAGCGCATCGCTGAGGGCGTGGTACATCTGGGTGTAGATGTCCTCGTTTTGATAGACGGACAGACGGAAAGTGATCTGGCTGTTGCCGTCATAAAGTCCTTCGGCTACGGCCTGATCATAGGCCAACTGCATATACTGCCGAGCCAGTTCCAGATCATAGCCGGTGATGGCATTGTAGGCATCATCCAAGGTGGCGTAGTCGCCGCCTTCACCATAGGTCAGACCATACAGCTGCACCAGTGCATTTTTGGCCGGCTCGCTGTCCCGGTAGCGTAGACCGGTGAAGGGATCGTAAACATACATATCATTGAGCAGGCCGTAGCCCGGTGCGCCGGCGGAGGTATAAGAGGCAGCAAAACGGCTGCGGTCAATGGCCAGAGAGAAGGCTCTGCGGAAATTGGCATTGCTGAGGATCTGCGTTCCCCGGGCAGACAGTGCGGTGGCATCTGTGTTGAAGGTCAGCTTGGTGGTATAAGTTTGGGGGATATAGCGGATATAATCGCTGGAAGCGTATTTGCTCATATCCGAAGCGGAAAGGCTGATGCTGTCCAGCTGGCCTTTCAGGAACGCCAGCAGAGCAGTAGACTGACTGGAAATGACCTGACAGGAGATCTTGTCGGTCTGATATTGTCCCAGATGTTTGCCGTCGGAATAACCGTGCCAGAGGATGTTACGTTCCAGGGTGATCTGCTTGTCCTGTTCAAAATAAGTCAGCTTGTAAGGACCGTAGGACATGGAGGTTGCCAGAGAGGTGGAATAAGAGGTGGTGATGGAAGTCACATTGGGACCGTCTGCACTGACCATTTTTCCGTTGGCATCGAAATAGGTCTTGCATTCTTCCCACAGGGGCTCGTAGACCAGGTAGGTGTCGGTCAGGTAGTAGGGAACATAGAAATCCGGGTCAGCCACGGCAGCGGTGGTGATCAGAACGATGGAATATTCCCCGGTTTTGACAATACCGACATTGTCCCAGGTGGTTTTTCCGTAGAGATAGTCTTTTGCGCCGACGATGGCAAAATCTCCGGCATAAAGGCTGTCTGCCCGACGATTCATCATTTTGCCGTTGAGCAATTCCTTGTAGGAATAGAGATAGGTGTCGGCGTTGATGGGGGTGCCGTCTGCCCAGCAGGCGTTGGGGTTCAGGTTGATCTTCCAGGCACGGGCACTTTCCCCCTTGCTGATGCCGAAACGACCCACATATTGGCCTGTCACATCTTCCGGTGCGCCGACGGCCATTTCATCGACGATGGTCCAGCCGCTTAAATCGCTGTTGGGGGCAAAACGATAGAAGCCGGTGGTGGTGTAGTTGAGAATATAGGCATCGGAGGCGGTTTCCCAGGTCAGAGGGGACCATTTCATGCCGCCGGTAGAGGAAACGTACTCTCGATAGGTATAAAACCCGGAATCAGAATAATCCTTGCCATTACCGCCTTTGTAGGTATCGTTGTAGGTGACGGCTCCGCTGTTGCCGGGGCGCAAGGTGGCGTTCCAGCTGCCGGCGACCACATTGGTGCCGTCAACACGGTAGCTGCCATCGGTGGGAGCCATGGGCGGATGGGGCACATAGGTAGGCCCGGGGGCTTCGGTGGGTGCAACGGTGGTGCTGATTGGGCCGGTACTGGATTGGATGCCGGTGGTGATGGGATCGTTATGATGGCAGCCAAACAAAGACAGGCACAGAGCACCGGCAGTCAAAAGCACCAAGCTCTTTTTTATCGTCATAGGAGTTCCTCCTGAATGTAGTATGAGCAGTATTCCCCCGGAATTTGGAATTATGAAGGGAAGATGAAATTGCTCTTTTTCTATTGTACGCTATTTTTGCAAAATTCGCAACAGTTTTCCTTCTTGCTTGCAATTCTGGTTGCCCCATGGTAAAATAATGAAAATGAAAAGCCAATTTGTGTTTTCCACAGAAAGGAGCAAAAATGAAGCTTCTTACAAAAATCATTCTTCCGATCCTGTGCATTTGCCTGCTGTGGGTTTCGGCGGAGGCGGCATCCGCTTCGGCGGTATCCACAGCGGAAAGCCGGGTGCAGGTGGAAGCGGATGGCAGTTGTACGGTCACCATCCGCTATAAAGTCCGGCTGAAAGATGACGGCCATGGCCTGATGGCCTATTTGCCTGCCAATGCACAAAATGTGCGGCTGGATGGAAGTTTAAAAACGCCCTCTGCTCACGATGATCGCCTGATGCTGGATCTTTCCCATCTCCCGGTGGGTGTGCAGACGGTGGAGATCAGTTTTACGCTGTCGGATGTGCTGACAGACAATACGGACGGTTTGGATCTGGAAGTACCGCTGTTGCCGGGCTTGACCCTGCCCATCGAATCCTTTTCCTTTTCTGTGACCATGCCGGCACAGGTCACCCAAAGACCCGGCTTTTTCAGCGGCTATTATGGTCTGGACATTGGCAGAAAAATGGACGTTCAGATGAATGGCCCTACCGTTTCCGGCACTTGCAGCGAATCCCTCAAGGACCATGAAACCCTGACACTGCGCTATGGAGTGCAGAAGGATATGTTTCCGGACTATCACCCCAAGCGACCGCTGCTGGGTGGCTGGGATACGGCAGTGGCGGTACTGATGGTGCTGAGTGTGATCTATTATCTGGTGGCATTGATGCCCCGCAGAAGCAAAAAGATACGTACTTTCAGCCCACCGGAAGGCTTGGCCGCCGGAGATATCGGTACTTGTCTGACCGGCTGTGGCATGGATCTGACGATGATGGTCTTTTCCTGGGCGCAGATGGGCTATCTGGTGATCCAAATGGACAAGCGGGGACGGGTATATTTGCACAAGCGGATGGAAATGGGGCCGGAACGGTCGGATTTTGAGATCCTGTGTTTCAAGCGGCTGTTTGAACATCGGCAGACCATCGATGGCACCAGTTTGCACTATGCAAAACTTTATGGCAAAATGGCAAAAAAATCGCCGCTGCTGCGGCAGATCTACCAGTCTAAGACCGGTAATCCCAAAATCGTTACCGGCATAGCAGTGCTGGTTGGTGGTCTGGGTGGCGTGCTGATGAGCTTGCAGGTATATTCTGCCGGCGTAGGAACGGTGCTGCTGGCACTGGCGGTGGCGGTGCTGTGCGCCGGATTGAGTTACCTGATCCATTTGGGCAGCCGTTGCATTCCAATGGGAAACAGACAGTCTATGTGGATCAGCGCCATGTGCGCGCTGCTGTGGATCTTGCTGGGGCTGCTGACAGGCAGCGTGCTGCTGACGGCGGGACTGGTGGCCTATGAATGGCTGATAGGCATAGCGGCTGCGGTAGGTGGCCGCCGCAGTGAATTGGGTCGGCAGTACGTCGGACAAATTCGAGGATTGCGTGCCCATTTGACCCGTGGCTCTGTGTTTGATATGCAGCAATGTCAGCAAAAAAATCCTGCCTATTTCTTTGAATTGATGCCCTACGCTTTGGCACTGGGTGTGGAGAATAAATTTGCCCGTCGCTTCGGACGGGAGATCAGATGCGAATGTGACTATCTGATGGCTCCCGGTGACCCGGAGCGGACACCGGACCAGTGGGCGCTGCTGCTGCGACAGGCGTCTAACTGTCTGGATTGCCGCCAACGGAGGCTGCAAGCGGAACAGCTGATACAGAAGATCGGAAATAAACGGAATGCTTCATAAAAAAGCCGACTCCGAAAGGAGTCGGCTTTCTGTTATTTGGCGTATTCCACAGCCTTGGTTTCACGGATCACATTGACCTTGATCTGGCCGGGATATTCCAGCTCAGCTTCGATCTGCTTGGCAATGTCCCGTGCCAGGAGGATCATATTGTCCTCGGTGACGACCTCGGGCTTGACCATGATCCGGACTTCACGGCCTGCCTGAATAGCATAGGCCTTGTCCACGCCGGGGTAAGAGCCGGTCAGCTCTTCCAGCTTTTGCAGACGGCGAATGTAGTTTTCCACATTCTCACGGCGTGCACCGGGACGGGCGGCGGACACGGCATCGGCAGCCTGCACCAGAACAGCAATCACGGTCTTGGGTTCGACATCACCGTGGTGTGCTTCAATGGCATTGACGATGACGGGGTTTTCCTTATACTTACGAGCCAGATCCGCACCCAGCTGCACGTGGCTGCCCTCTACCTCGTGGTCAATGGACTTGCCCAGATCATGCAGCAGACCTGCTCTTTTTGCCATGGCTACATCCACGCCCAACTCGGCGGCCATCAGACCGGCAATGTGGGAAACTTCGATGGAGTGGTTCAGAACATTCTGACCGTAGGAAGTACGGTACTTCTGACGACCCAGGATCTTGACCAGTTCCGGATTTAGATTGTGAACACCGGTTTCGTAGCAGGCACGCTCGCCCTCTTCCCGGATCACACGATCCACTTCCTTGCGGGATTTTT
>CAZPJH010000042.1:0-13739 GCA_964586875.1 uncultured Oscillospiraceae bacterium | reverse complement strand
TGTGCAGTTTGGCAGACGGATAATAGATGGGGGTGGTGATATAAAACTTCCCCTTGCATTTTTCACACATAGTTTTTCCTCCTAAAACAGAAAAATCGCCCCTTAGGAAAGACCCAAGGGCGACAATAAATTGACGCGGTACCACCTTGATTTACAGAGCGAACTCTGCCTCAAAACGCAGTAACGGGCGCACCCGGCGAGGCCTAAATATCGACCCCGCAGCTCCAAGACCATGTTCCGCAGATCCGACCGTACCCGTTTCCAGCAAATAGGGCTCTCTGACCGGGGGAAAATGCGTACTCTTCTTTTCGTTGCTTTTTTGAATATTGTATGTATTATAGCGGAAAATATAGGGGTTTGTCAAGGATTATTCGGATAGTTGCCTGCTTTTGGGCAACTATTTTTTTGTTTTTAGGTAGGGATGAAAGGGAGGGGGCCTATGGAACAAAGAAGCGGAGAGAAAAAACTGAAGGAGCGGATCCGATCCGGACAGGTCTGTCGGGAGGATGTGGCAAGGCGATTGGCAGAGCTGGCTTTTGGAAAAGCGAACGACTGCGTGCGCCTGGCCTTGGAGGATGCGCCTCGGTTGGACAAGCTGGATATCAGTCTGCTCAGTGAGATCAAACGCAATGAAAAAGGTACGGTAGAGATCAAACTGGTGGATCGGCTGAAAGCACTGGAACAACTGGCAGCATTGGCGCAAGATCAGGGGACGGATCTGGAGTCGTTTCTGCAGGCATTGCAGGAAAGTGGGGAGGGGGTATGAGTTACAGCAGCTTTTCGCCTAAGCAGAAAAGGGTGTTGACCTGGTGGATCCCGGGCAATGCCAATGATCAATGGGAGGCCATCGTCTGCGATGGGGCAGTACGTTCCGGTAAGACGCTGGCCATGGGACTGTCGTTTTTTCTGTGGGCAATGGTCAGCTTTGACGGCCAGCGCTTTGGCGTCTGCGGAAAGACCATTTCTTCTCTGCGGCGAAATGTCCTGTCGGAGATCCTGCCGAGACTGACAGGTATGGGGGCGACCTGGAAGGAAAAACGTTCCGAAAATCTGGTGATCGTAACATTTCGTGGTCATCGCAATCAATTCTATGTCTTTGGCGGTCGGGATGAAAGCTCTGCAAGTTTTATTCAGGGCATCACTTTTGCCGGGGTGCTTCTGGATGAAGTGGCACTGATGCCCCGTTCATTTGTGGAGCAGGCCTGCGCCCGGTGTTCTGTTGCAGGAAGCCGCTTGTGGTTTAATTGCAACCCGGCCGGTCCAAGCCACTGGTTTTACAAGGAGTGGATACAGGGGGCCGCCAAGCGAAACTGCCTACGGCTCCACTTTACCATGGAAGATAATCCCTCTTTGACGGAGGCCATCCGGCAACGGTATGAGCGGCTTTACAGCGGTGTGTTTTACAGACGGTTCATCAAAGGGGAGTGGACCCAGGCAGAAGGCCGGGTCTATGACTTTTTTGAGCCGGAGATGGTGCAACCGGTGCCGGAGGGCAATTTTGAAAAGTGGTATATCTCCTGCGATTACGGAACGGTCAATCCCACGTCCATGGGTCTTTGGGGGTTGCAACGGGGGATCTGGTACCGGATACAGGAGTTTTACTTCGACTCCCGTGCCCAACAGCGACAGATGACGGATGAAGAATATGCCGGGGCATTGAAAAAACTGGCCGGAGACAGGCCCATTACGGCGGTGATCGTAGATCCGTCGGCGGCCAGTTTCATGGAGACCCTCCGCCGACAGGGGTGGCGGGTGCGAAAAGCAGAAAATGAGGTGCTGTCCGGCATTCGTTTGACAGCAGACCTGCTGAAAGCAGGGAAGATCGTTATTTGTGCAGGCTGTGATGATCTGATTCGGGAAATGGATGAGTATGTGTGGGATCTGAGCAGTCCGGCCAAGGATCGGGTGAAAAAAGAGCATGATCATGCCATGGATGAAATGCGCTATTTTGTTTCTACTGTGCTGGGAAAACGGGAAAACGGATTTGCAGCTTGTGTGGTGGAACGAAAAAAACAATAAAGCAAAAGGAGTTTACGAATGAAGCGAAAACAACAACAGTCTTCCTTGTCGGCGACGGCTTGCCAGTTGCGGGGCACCAGAGGACATCCCTTCAGTGCACTGAAAGGATTTGTTCCTCTGGGGACGGGGGAAGATATGGTCTACCGCCAGCTGCGGGAGGCTATTCCTGTTTTGGATGCGGCGGTGGGGAAACTTGTACGGCTCAGCGGCGGATTGGAAGTGTCCTGTAAAAACAGAACGGCTCAGGAAAAACTGGAAAAATTCCTGAGGACTGTACCCTGTGGACGGGGGCAGGTGGGTATGGACAGTTTTTTGTCCGGGTTTATGGATAGTCTGCTGGTCTACGGACGCAGCGTGGGTGAATTGGTGGTGGATCGAGGCCGTCTGAAGGCAGTCTGCTGGGGAGATGTGACCCAGCTGCAGGTCATGGAAGGGAACAATTCCCTGGATATGGAACTGTGGGGGCCTGATGAAGGTGGAAAACTGCGGCCTCTGCCCTATCAGCATCTGCTGCTGTTTGCTACGTTAAATCCGGAGGCAGCCCATCCTTATGGCGTCAGCCTGTTTCGGGGAATGCCCTTTTTGGCGGATATTCTGATGAAAGTGTACAACACCATCGGGGTCAATTGGGAACGGGCAGGCAATGTCCGTTACAGCGTGATCTGCAAACCGGACGAGAATATGGATGCCGGAGCAATTCAGGAACGAGGTCGGCAAGTGGCTCAGGAATGGAGCCGAGCCATGGAGGATGCCAAAACCGGAACGGTACGGGATTTTGTGGCGGTGGGTGATGTTCAGATCAAGGTTATTGGCGGAGAAACACCGATTTTGGACTCGCAGGTGCCGGTACGACAGATCTTGGAACAGCTGGTGGCAAAAACGGGTCTGCCGCCGTTCCTGCTGGGTCTGAACTGGAGCACAACGGAACGAATGAGTGCCCAGCAGGCGGATATTCTGACCTCAGAACTATAGTTTCTTGACAGATTTTTTGGACTATGGTAAAATAAAAAAAGCCTTTCGGATGTGGGAAATTGTACAGATCTTTTCTTACGATGGATACCATGTGGGAGAATGTGGGCAACTGACCTGTCGGGGGAAACGGATCGTGCAGTTTAAGTGAGGAGAGAATGATGATCGAATTTTCCAAAGCCGGGGAAGAAAAGTACCTGGATGAAATGACAAGAGAAGAACTGGAAGAATACCTGGCACAGCTGGAGCAGCGCATGGCTGCACTGGACGAAAAAGAACCTCGCAACATGAACAGCGAGGCTTATGAATGCTGGGCAGATGAGCATGAAATGCTGGAAGATGCCATAGATGAAGTCCGGGAATTTCTGGATGAGATGTAAACTGAGTGTAGAAAAATCGCTGCCTTCGGGCGGCGATTTTTAATTTCCTGAAATTGGCTATTGCAAAACGTTTGTTCGTATTGTATAATGCAAAAAAAGGGGGGCAAACCATGGAGCGGTTTTATTTGTGCATTGATTTGAAATCTTTTTATGCCTCGGTGGAGTGCATGCAGCGAAAATTGGATCCGCTGACCACCCTGCTGGCAGTGGCCGACGAGAGTAGAACGGAAAAAACCATCTGTCTGGCGGTGTCGCCGGCACTGAAAGCCTATGGTGTATCCGGTCGGGCACGGCTGTTTGAAGCCAACGAGCAGGTGCGCAGAGCCAATGCAGAGCGTCTGCAAAAGATTCCCGGGCACCATTTTTCCGGAAAGTCATTTGATGCCGGCGCATTGGCAGCCGATCCGACGCTGGAGATCGATTTTATTGCCGCCCGACCGCAGATGGGCAAGTATATGGAGGTTTCTTCTACTATATATAATGTATACCTGCGCTATATTGCCCCGGAGGACATACATCCCTATTCCATTGATGAAGTATTTATCGACCTGACCGCTTATTTAAAGACCTATGGGGCGACACCGAAGCAGTTGGCGGAAAAACTGGTTCAGGCGGTACTGGAGGAAACGGGTATCACGGCTACTGCTGGCATTGGCACAAATCTGTATTTGGCCAAGGTGGCTATGGATATCGTGGCCAAGAAAATGCCCCCGGATGAAAAGGGCTTCCGAATCGCCCAACTGGACGAAATGAGCTATCGCCGCCAGCTTTGGGATCATACGCCGATCACTGATTTTTGGCGAGTGGGTGGGGGCTATGCCCGAAAGCTGGAAAAATACGGCATCCGCACTATGGGGGATGTGGCACTGTGTGCCATGGGGAAGCCGACGGATTACCGCAATGAAAATCTGCTGTATCGCTTATTCGGGGTCAATGCAGAATTACTGATCGATCATGCCTGGGGCTGGGAACCTTGCACCATGGCACAGATCAAAGCTTATCGGCCGGTCACCAACAGTATTTCCACCGGTCAGGTGCTGTGCAGTCCCTATTCCGTTCCAAAGGCACGGCTGATCGTGGAGGAGATGCTGGATAATCTGGCACTGGATCTGGTGGAAAAGAGGGTAAAGACCGATCAGATCGTGCTGACCATCGGTTATGATCGGCAGAGCCTTCTGGATCCGGATATCCAATATACCGG
This sequence comes from uncultured Oscillospiraceae bacterium, assembly GCA_964586875.1. Classification (GTDB taxonomy): domain Bacteria; phylum Bacillota; class Clostridia; order Oscillospirales; family Oscillospiraceae; genus Faecousia. The sequence goes on along the minus strand of CAZPJH010000042.1, from coordinate 9,170 downwards.
CCCGGTGGTCACCGATCCTTACGGGCGCAGCATTCCCAAACACAGCACCGGCACAGCTAATTTGCAGGAGCATTCCTCTTCCACCCGACAGATCATGGAAAATGGTCTGGCGCTGTATGATCGGATCGTGGAGCAAAAGCTGTTGGTGCGGCGGCTGACTGTGACAGCCAATCATGTGCTTGCGGAAGATCGGATCCCACCCCGGCCGCCGCAACAGCTGGACTTCTTTTCAGATCCGGAAGCGGAGCTGGCGGAAAAGCAACAGCAGAAGAAGGAACGCCGTCAGCAGGAGGCGGTGTTGCAGATCAAAAGGCGGTTCGGGAAAAACGCTATTTTAAAAGGTATGAATTATCAGCAGGGGGCTACCGCTCGTGCACGCAACGAACAGGTGGGCGGCCACAGAAAGTAGGCAAAGATGAATGAAAAATATGCAGCCATCATAAACTTACCCTACCGGGGGTCGCCTACCCGACCGAAAATGCCTCCGGGGCAGCGGGCGGCACAGTTTGCGCCCTTTGCGGCGCTGACAGGCTATGATCGGGTGCTGGCAGAAACCGCCCGCCGGACAGAAGCGGAAATTTTTCTGGATGAGGCAGAGGTGGCGGCCATTAACGACAGGCTTCGCTGGCTAAAAGAAAATTTGCACAAAGCACCGATGGTGCAAGTGCAATATTTTTGCCCGGACAGGCGGAAAGAAGGGGGAAGTTATTTCACGATTTCCGGGAGAATAATGAAAATAGATGAATATAGGCAAAAGTTGTGGCTGGAAAACAGTGAACCTGTGGATTTCCAACGAATAATCAAACTTTTGATAACGTAATTGGCAGATAGCGAGTGTGCTATTTGCCAATTTTTCAACCTGTGAACAAAGTTTGAATGAATAATTGATGTATAAAAATGGGAAATAATGTATATTTCAAAATGGACACCACAGGTGAACAAAAGATGAATGTTTGTCCGCAAAATACAAACTTATTTAAAAATTTAGCAAAATGAACAAAGGTCACGAATTTTTCGACAAAAAACTGAGTGTTTCCAACAGTGGGAAAATTAAGTTTTTATTAAAAACAGACTTGACTATCTTGTAAGTTTATGGTATACTCAGCAAACAAGGAGTCCACAGAAAAACAACGGCTGTCCACCCAAAGGATGGCGGGACCCCTGCTCATCCAATCGGGTGGGAAACATATTTAGGAGGGAAATCTATGAGCATCAAGAAATTACTGGCATTGCTGTTGGCTGCGGTTATGGTCTTTGGTATTGTGGCATGTACACCCAAAGATGATACAACTGCCGGCGGTGACAACACCACAGGCGGCGGCACTGTCAACCCTGTCAACAAGGTCTATACCTACAATACTTACACAACTCGGACTCCGTCTAACTGGAACGAACTGACCTATCAGGACGAGAATGACTCCGACATGATCGGCTACCTGTCCTCCAGTTTCTTCTCCTTTAACTATAAGTTCGACGAAGCAGGCCTGCCTATTTCCGGCGAGTACACTGTTGAATACAGTGCAGCTACCAAGCTGGAAGACGTCACCGCCAAGTACGCAAAGGACTGGGGCCTGGGCGACGTTACCAAGGGCTATGCTTACAAGATCACCCTGCGTGATGACCTGAAGTGGGAAAACGGCGACGCCATCAAGGCTGAAGATTTCGTTTACTCCATGCAGGAACAGCTGAACCCCCTGTTCCAGAACTACCGTGCTGACTCCTACTACGCTGGCTCCATCAACCTGGTCGGCGCAAAGGCTTACGCAAAGCAGGGCCAGTCCGGCTGGTTCGCTGCTCACGAAGCTTACTCCACCTACTCCACCGATCTGGACAGCAAGCTGATCTTCACCTTGGCTGCTCCTACCGATGAACAGCCCGCTGAAAGCTACATCAGAAAGGACTTTATCGGTTTCCCCGAAACTTACGATGCTGCAAAGGCTGCCGATTACCTGATCCAGAAGTATTGGAAAGAACTGAAGGGCGTGAACGCTGAAGTTCTGGCCAAGATGGAAGGCAAGTCCCTGGCAGAGATCAAGGCTGACGCCGAGATGAACACCGCTTGGGAATCTATGCTTGGTTGGTGGAAGACTGTCCCCAACGAAGAACTGCACTTCTTCGTCACCAACTACACCTATCCCGAAGCAAAGTGGGAAAACGTCGGTCTGCTGGCCGTTGGCGAGTATGAACTGGTCGTTATTATGACTGAGCCCATCGTTCTGCTGAACGACGACGGTTCTCTGACTTACCACTGTGCATATGACTTCTCCGGCCTGCCTCTGGTTCATAAGGCTACTTATGAGAAGTGCAAGAAGGAGCCTACCACCGGTTCTACCCTGTGGACCTCTACTTACAACTCCAGCAAGGATACTTCCATGAGCTGGGGCGCCTACAAGCTGGAAAGCTTCCAGTCCGGTAAGCAGTATATTGTTACCAGAAATGAAAACTGGTACGGCTACGGCATGGAACAGTACGAAGGCCAGTACCAGACCGACCGCATCGTCTGTGACAGAGTCGAAGAGTGGGAGACCGCTTGGAAGATGTTCCTGGCAGGCCAGGTCGACGGTATTGGCATCGACGTCAGTGTTGCTGCTGACTACAAGGGCTCCAGCCGCGCTTATTACACTCCCGACGACTTCATCCAGTCCGCTCAGCTGCAGTCCAAGAAGGAAGCTCTGAAGGCGCGTGAGTCCGAAGGCGTCAACAAGACCATCCTGACCTACAAGGACTTCAGAATGGCTATGTCCCTGGCAGTTAACAGAACTGACTACGCTGAAAAGTGTACGACTTCTTCTCTGAAGGGCTTCGGCATCTTCAATACCATGCACTACTACGACGTTGAAAACGGCGGCGTTTACAGAAACACCGACGAGGCTAAGAAGGTTCTGTGTGACACCTATGGTGTTGACATCAGCAAGTACGACTCTCTGGATGATGCAGTTGACTCCATCACCGGTTACAACGTGACCATGGCTCGTGAGCTGGTCACCAAGGCTTACAACGAAGCTCTGGCAGCCGGCGACATCAAGGCAGGCGATAAGGTCGTTCTGACTTATGGTGCTTCCCTTGACAACGCCAGCGTCCGTCGTCACTATGACTACCTGAAGAAGGCCTGGGAAGAGATGTGCGTTGGCACTCCTCTGGAAGGCAAGATCGAGATCGAGTTCAACGCCTCCTTCGGCGATAACTGGGCATCCGACTTTAAGAACGGCGGCTACGACATCTGTATGGGTGGCTGGTCCGGCGCTGCCTGGAACCCCGGCTACTTCCTGCTGGCTTACCTGGATAGCAACTACCGTTACGCTCAGGGTTGGGATACCTCTAAGGAAACCATGACCTTCACCATGAAGGGTGTTGGCGAAAACGGCGCAGACATCACCGAGACCATGACCCTGATGGAGTGGTACAACTGCCTGAACGCTGTGGAAGGCTGCAAGTACGACTGGTCTGAGAACGCTCTGGAGCAGGAGCAGAGATTGCAGCTGATCGCCGCTCTGGAAGCACAGGTTCTGCAGAGCTACTACACCGTTCCTCTGCTGAACTCCTTCAGCGCATCCATGCTGTCCTACAAGGTCGACTACATCACTTATGAGTACAACACCTTCATGGGTTACGGCGGACTGAGATACATGACCTATAACTACTCCGATGCTGAGTGGGCAGAGCAGGTCAAGGCTCAGAACAACGAGCTGAACTACAAGATCTAATCGTTTGCTTGAATCCATAGTTTAAATCCTAGCGACAATGGGGGATAGTTCCACTATCCCCCATTTGTATACTACTTGCATTTTATACCTGTAACCTAGAAAGGAGACAGCAGATATGTATATGTTCAAATATATCTGCAAAAGAGTGGGCCTGATGCTCCTCACCTTTGCAATTATATTTACAGTATGCTTTGTTTTGATCAAATTGCTTCCTGTTGATACTTCCACCGTCGGTGTTGGCCAGGATGCGGATAAATTGAAGGCACAATTGACTGCCAGAGGCTATGACAAGCCGATTATGGAACAATTTGGCCTGTATATTCGCCGTATTGTACTGGAAGGTGACTTCGGCATTGGCGTGAATATGCCGGAATATCGTGGCATGAATGTTTGGGATGTTTTCGTTGAGAAGCTGCCCCCCACGATCCTGATCAACATCTATTCTTCCCTGATCGCAGTACCCTTGGGTATTGCACTGGGTATCCTTGCGGCGCTTAAGAAAAATAAATGGCAGGATCACTTGATCTCTACTGCTGTCATGGTGTTTATTTCGGTTCCGTCGTTCGTTTATGCATCATTGCTACTGTATGTGGTCTGCTTTAAACTGAACTGGTTCCCCATGATCATGAATGCCGGTTTTGATTACTTTACATGGGATATGTTTAAATCCATGATGCCGGCTGTGATCTCCATGTCCTTCGGCTCTATCGCCGGCTACGCCCGTTTCACCCGTGCGGAGCTGACGGAAGTTTTGACCGGCGAGTACATGCTGCTGGCTCGCACCAAGGGTCTGACCAAGGCTCAGGCTACCACCCGTCACGCTCTGCGTAACGCCATGGTGCCTATTTTCCCCTCTATCATCGGCGAGTTTATCAGCGTTATGTCCGGCTCTCTGATTATTGAGAAGATCTTCGCTATTCCCGGCGTTGGTGGCCTGTATCTGACGGCTATCAACTCCAAAGACTATGATTTCTTTATGATGCTGTCCGGCTTCTATCTGCTGATCGGCCTGGCAGCCGCACTGGTCATTGACCTGTCCTACGGCGTTATTGACCCGAGAATCAGAATGGGGGCGAAATAAAATGAAAGCTCAAGATTATCAGATCTCCAGTGAAAAATTTGTATTCCGTTCCCAAAACGGCAATTTGCACGACAATAAGCTTGAAACCAAACCAGTTAGCTATTTTAGAGATGCTTTGAACCGCTTTAGCCGGAACAAGGGCTCTATTTTGGCGTTTGCTGTGATCATGCTGTTGGTTCTGTTTGCGATCGTCGGTCCGATGCTCACCCCCTATACTGTTTCCTACCAGGACGAAACTTATAAGTTCATGGTTCCCAGAAATGAGCTGTGCTACAAGCTGGGTATCGGCTTCTGGGACGGCGGCAAACAGGGCAACGGCCTGAACGAATACTCCTACACGCTGCACAAGGCAACCGAAGAAGAAATCGGCCGCGATGTGTTTATGAGTGATGTGGAAGTCGTAGAAGCCACCTACATGGGCAAAACCAACAACCAATATACTTATCGTTACGATGGCTACAATGCAGTGGGTATGAAGTTTGTCTACATATCCAACGCAGAGTACGAGGCACTGCAGAAGTATCAGGACGAAAATCAGGTTCAGGTGATCTACCCGATCACCGATCCCAAGCTCCGTCCCACCAACCAGAAGTATTCCGGTGACGAAAGCAAGGTCTGGTATCGTACAGATGTCCAGGGCAATGTGGTATACAACAAGAAGACCGGCGATTTTATCAACATCTACCTGGCAAACGACGGCAAGGATAACTACACCAGTACCATGCTGTTCGAGGAGCGTGACGGTGAAACCACCGGCAAGAAGTACAACTATGCGGTCAAGAAAGACGGCGATGTCTGGGAAGTCCGTGTAGACTATCGTGAATATTACATCTACAAGCATGCATTGGCAGACGATGGCATCACTGCACCCAGCTTCCTGTTCGGCACCAACGATTTTGGTAAAGATCTGTTCGTGTGTCTGGCCAGTGGCGCCCGCTTCTCCTTCATCCTGGCTGTGATCGTCGCAACCGTTAACCTGTGTGTCGGTGCCATTTATGGTGCTATCGAAGGTTACTATGGCGGTAAGCTGGACTTGATGATGGAGCGCTTTGTGGAATTGTTGTCTTCCGTCCCGTTTATGATCGTCATCAGCTTGATGAAGTATCACTTCAATGTGGACCATATGATCATCCTGTTTATGGCATTCTTCCTGACAGGTTGGACCGGTATGGCCTCTCGTACCAGAATGCAGTTCTACCGCTTTAAGAACCAGGAATATGTCCTGGTGGCAAGAACTTTGGGCGCCAGCGATGGCCGGATCATGTTCAAGCATATCTTCCCCAATGCTGTGGGTACGTTGATCACCAGCTCTGTTCTGGTTATTCCCGGTGTTATCTTCTCCGAAACCAGCTTGAGCTATCTGGGTATCATTAACCTGTCCACCGGTAGCATGACCTCCGTTGGTACACTGCTGTCCAACGGCCAGGGCTTCCTGTCTACCTATCCCCACATGATCCTGTTCCCGGCAGTGTTCATCAGCTTGCTGATGCTCTGCTTCAACCTGTTTGGTAACGGCCTGCGCGACGCTTTCAACCCGTCCCTGCGTGGATCCGAGGATTAAACAGCGCAGTATATCTTAAATTAATAGACTCGTGGATCTGTTCGGCGCATTTCTGCGCCGACAGGTACACGGAGGAAAGGAATGTTCATATTTATGGATAAGAAACTAGAAGTAAAAAATCTGCAAATATCATTCCGTACGCAGGGTGGAATTGTTAAAGCCGTTCGAAATATTTCCTTTGATCTGTACAAGGGCGAGACACTGGCAATTGTTGGTGAGTCCGGCTCTGGTAAATCTGTAACCAGTAAGGCAATTATGGGTATTTTGGCAGGCAACTCCATTGTCGAGGGCGGCGAGATCCTGTACGATGGCCAGGACTTGCTGAAGATCTCTGAGGAGGATTATCACAAGATCCGTGGCGATAAGATCGCAATGATCTTCCAGGATCCCATGTCCAGTCTGAACCCCATCATGCGTATCGGCCAGCAGCTGACAGAGGCTATGATTCTGAAAGCCAAGACCGGTCGGAAGAATGCCCGGTATGAATTTAACACACTCATTAAGCGTTTGGGCGAGAATATTAACGCCGGTGACGCAGAAAATGGCAAGGATTATAGAGCAGAAGTAGCTGCAAAGCTGAAAAAGTTTGATAATTTCTGCATTGAAAATACCAAAGTTGAGGGCCTTTTCAACGATGCTTACGGCGAGGCGACACAGGTAGAAGTGCAGGTGGATAACCTGCTGACCTACATCAAGAAGGATCGCCCCATCGATACGCCTGCGGAACTGCGTGCAATTGCAAAGAATTTTACTGAATCTTTCAACCCCTTCGTGGTGGTAAAGAATGATGAGAGCATGGCATTGGCGGCTGAGTTGCGCAAGCTGGCAAAGCAGGGTAAGAACCTGAATTCCAAAGATGCCGTTGCGCCTCTGGAAAGAGTTTATAAGCTGACCAAGGAGGCACTGGCAAAGGATAAGCCCAACTTCTTTACCATGGGTTACTATCTGACAGCCAATCCGGGCGCAGACCTGAGCAAGATGTCCATTGCGGAAATGAATCACATGACCCGTGAGTTCCTGGATAAGGACTTCATGTTCGATTTCAGAAAGACCGCTGCTTTTGGCGTCCGCTATGCACATAAAAAGTCCATTGCCCGCAAGACAGAGTGCTTGCCGGAGCTGAAGGAAGCACTGGCCTTCTTCCAGTCTGACAAGATCGATGAGAAACAGGCACATGCTTATGTCAAAGATCTGTCTGCAAAGGTGGATCAGGCAATCAACAGACTCAGCGTTAAGAAGGAAAGTACAGAATATGTATTCCATTCTGCCTTCAGCGCTGCTGTAAGCAGCTATTTTGCAGGAATAAAAAATAACCCTGTTGAGGAAAAGATCTACTTAAAGAATAAGACGAAGTATGATGCACTGGTTGCCAAGGGCAAGACCCCTGACTGGGTGCTGAAGCCTGCTGCTACGGTTGACCTGGAACTGAAGCGTGGCAATATTTGCAAAGTTATTGAAAATCTGATCGCTTCCTATGAGGCTTCCATTGCCAAGGCTGGCCAGTTTGATGCAGATGAGCAGGTGGTTGAAATCATCGACTTCCTGAAAGAACAGGCATCTCGTGTAGTGGTCAGAATGAACAAGCAGATCGCCAAGGCAAAGGCGATTAAGCTGATGGAAGAAGTGGGTATCCCTGAGCCTGCTGCCCGTTATAATCAGTATCCCTTTGAGTTCTCCGGTGGTATGCGTCAGAGAATCGTGATCGCAATCGCATTGTCAGCCAACCCCGACATTCTGATCTGTGACGAGCCGACCACCGCTCTGGACGTGACCATTCAGGGTCAGATCCTAGAGCTGATCAACGATATCAAGCGCAAGAGACACCTGTCTGTTATCTTCATTACCCACAACCTGGGCGTTGTTGCGAATATGGCAGATCGTATTGCGGTTATGTACGCCGGTAAGATCGTGGAAAAGGGTACTGCTGAGGAAGTGTTCTATGAGCCTGCCCATCCCTATACCTGGGCACTGCTGTCCTCCATGCCTGACTTGGATACCAAGGAAAAGCTGGAGTCCATCCCCGGCACACCTCCCAACATGATCTATCCGCCTAAGGGCGACGCTTTTGCACCCAGAAACAAGTATGCGCTGGAAATCGATTTTGAACTGGAACCTCCTATGTTCGACATTACGGATACCCACCAGGCTGCTACTTGGTTGCTGCACCCCAACGCACCGAAGGTGGAAATGCCTGCACTGATCAAGTCCCGCATTGAACGCTTGAATAAGGAGAGACAATAACATGGAAAAAGAAGTTTTGTTAAAAGTTGATAATCTCCAGCAGTATTTCAAGCTGAAAAAGAGGGAAAATAAAGCTGTCGACAAGGTCAGTTTTGAAATCTACAAAGGCGAGGTCTTTGGCTTGGTTGGTGAGTCTGGCTGCGGCAAGACCACCACAGGCCGATCCATCATCCGTCTTTACGATATCACCGGTGGCTCGGTTTACTATAAAGGCGAGCGTATTTGCGCCGGTACTCGAAGCTATGAGGATGCCATCAAGCAGGCACGTCAAGATTGCGCTGATGGAAAAATCACCAAGGAGCAACGGGACGAGATCGTGGAAAAGAATCGTGCAGAGATAAAATCTGCCATTGCTGACCACAAGAAATTCTCCCGTTCCAAGGGAAGAAATAAGCTGACCAATGAGATCCAGATGATTTTCCAGGACCCCATTGCATCGTTGGATCCTCGTATGACCGTCCGTGATATCATCGCTGAGGGTCTGGTGATCCGTGGCGTGAAGGACAAAGAGTTTATCGATCAGCAGGTTTACAAAATGCTGGAAACCGTTGGCCTGGTTCAGGAACATGCTTCCCGTTACCCG
>CAZPJH010000041.1:0-14043 GCA_964586875.1 uncultured Oscillospiraceae bacterium | reverse complement strand
ACACCAGGGACTTCATCGATATGCCCTTCAAAGGATTTTTAGGCCCTTCCTGGAAAATGGTCATTCCGACTAGAATACTGCACCGTCAACATGTATAATAACATATTTTGAACGCATATACAAGTATATTTATTTACTTTTTTATTAATTTACCCTCCGGACAATGGCCCGGAGGGTAAAATTTAACGTACAAATTCGGTTTTCATGGAAGTACTCCACTGCTGTCCCGGAGCTACCGTAGCAGCAGCAGGTTTTTCTTCCCAGGCGTAGCTTCCCTGCTCATGACTGGGCAGGCTATGCCAAGGCTCGATGCAAACAAACCGGGGCTTTCCTTCTGTACTCCAGATCAGACAATAGGGAAAATCTTCGATAGAACACACCACAGCACGGTTGCTGTCCTTTTCATACAATCCCAGGGTCTTGCTGCGAAGGCTCACCATGCAGTGACTTCCTACGTCGAACATTCCGTCCCGAATAGGGATCGTGCGAATATTATTCCCTAATGTATAATACTTTCCGTTAAGAAGTCCTGTGGGTGTATCCAGACAAATGGGCGTTTCCAGATCAGAGAATCGAAGCTCATAGTCTTCAATCTGATGCTGTGCATCAAAAGGAATGGCAAAACCGGGATGATAACCAATTCCAAAGCAGAAGGCTTCATGATCCAAATTTTCCACCGTCAGTATGTGTCGAATAGCAGCATCCTCCAGCCGGAATGTAGAAAGGAAACGAAAATCATAGGGAAAAATCCCCCGTGTTTCCTCGTTGGCGGTAAATGCCAATGTCAGGACATCTTTTTCCTGTTGAACCAGTTCGTGGTTTTGAGTACGCACCACACCATGAGCAGGAGCATTTTCAATTGTTTTGCCCCGCACTTCGATCCGACCGTCTTTCACTCGTCCGGCATAAGGAAACAGCACCGGGCTGTGGTATTTCCAGACCTGAGGATCGCCACACCACATATGCTCTACCCCATCCGTTTTGCAGATCACACTTTTGATTTGAGCGCCCTGGGAAGTGATCGTTACTTTCAGGTAGTCATTTTCAAGAATATAGTCCATAACTGCTCCTTTTATACCCGTTGATTCATTTTGTCAGCCTTGCAGAAAAGGACATAACCAATGGCAAATAGAATGACTAATGCACCAACGGCAATATTCTCGTTCTGCAGCTGAAGGCCAAACACTTTGGGGATGGCGATGTCAATGGTGGCATGGTTAATGACGCTGACCAACAGCATTCCCAAAAATGCAGCCCCTTTTCCACAAATATCCATCAGACCGAAATAAGAACCGCTGCGCTCGGCCGGAATGATCTTACTCATATAAGAACGGCTCAGTGCCTGAATCGCTCCCTGGAAGCAGCCAACCATCACCGCCAGCAGCCAGAACTGCCATGCGGACACCAGGAACATTGCAAAGATCGCCACGCCGGTGTAGCACAGGATACAGGCTTTCATAAGCTTGCCTGCTGCCACCTTTGCAGCCAATTTACCGAACAAAATCGTGGAAGGAAATGCAACAAATTGCGTCAGCAGCAGAGCAAGCAGTAAATCCTGCATTTCCAATCCCAATGCAGTGCCGTAGGCAGTTGCCATGTCCATAATGGTGTATACGCCATTGATAAAAAAGAAAAATGCAATCAGATACATCAAAATATTTTTATTTTCAGAAGCATGACGCAGAGTATTGCCCAATTCGCCAAAGGTGTTACGCAGAGGTTTTGTTTCCTGATAGCAGACTCTCTGCTTATACCGACGAAGCAGCGGCACAGTGCAGACCAGCCACCAAATGCCGGTCAGCAGGAAAGAGATGACCATAGCGGTCTGCTGGGTCATGCCAAAGGTTTCCGGGAAAAGCACCAGCACCAGACACACGATAAACGGAATAACCGATCCAATATAGCCAAAGGCATAGCCGGCAGAGGATACCTGATCCATTTTTTCATCGTCGGTCACTTCGATGAGCATGGCATCGTAAAATACCAGACTGGAGGAAAACCCCACTTTTGCCAGCACATAGATCCCCAGGAAAACCAGCCAGCTTTTTGCCAGCCCCAGAGCCATACAGCTCAGCGCCCCCAGCATCACAAAGATCACGAAAATTGGTTTTTTGAAACCGGGACGATCTGCCAGTGTGCCGCAAAGAGGTCCAATAATGGACACCAGTGCCGTAGCAATAGCGCCGGCATAGCCCCAATAGGACAAATACAGGTCTTCATTGATGCCGTCAGCACTGGCAATCGCGTTGAAGAAAATGGGCAGCAAGGTGGATGCCAGCAAAATAAAGGCAGAATTGCCCACATCATACAAGATCCAGCTTTTTTCAAGTTTGGTCAGTTTGGATTTTAATTTCATAAATCTATCTCTCTTCCAGTTGTTTTGTTAAAAAACGTCCCCGATTTCATTCAGGATACGGCAATTCTTGGGTAAGGGCATGGTTCGCTGAGGAGACTGCTCTGTAAACACATACATACTGTCTAAACCAGCCTTCGCCGCACCCCAGCAGTCGGCTTGGTCATCATTACCGACCATAACTGTTTCAGAAGGAGCCAGGCCATATCGCTCCAGCGCCAGCTGATAGAGCTTTGGGCTTGGCTTTTTCAATCCTTCCATGGAGGAAATGATGATCCCATCGAAATAGGGCTTTAACTGCAAAGCCTGAAGTTCCGGTAGTGTAAAAAGCGCCTGGGCATTGGAAAGCAAATAGACCTTCTTCCCTGCTGCCTTCAAACGTCTGAGTAGTTCCACCGTCCCCGGAAATAGCTTTAGCTTTTCCAACGACAGAATACGGAACAGTTTTGCCAGGTTTGCAACTTGCGGATCATCGGCTGCCACAGGGCGATCTTTGTAAAAAGAAGCAAACACCGGGGCAATATCGATCTCTGCATTTTCACCGCACCGTTGCTGCGACGCTGCTTCCAGACGGGCGATTTCCAAAGCGTATTTCTCTTGCAAACATGCGCCGGAACAGACAACACCTTCCGTCCCCAGATAGAGGCTAAGACGCTTCCAGAGCAAGGCATTTTCTTCATCTGTATGGATATCCACCAGTGTACCATACAAATCAAACAAATAGTTTTGATATGACATTATTTTATAGCCTCATTTCATCTATATCTTAACGATTTCTTAATAAGTATACACTACTTTTCGCAAGAATGCAATAGGCCTCCGGCAAAAGCCGGAGGCCTGAACATATTTTAAAACATTACTCTACGTTTTCCGAAGGTGTTGTCTGGACATCTTTTTTCTGTTTGTTTTTGGAACTGCGACGGAAAACAAAGTGAGGCTGCAGATCCGGCGGTTGACATTGAACCTTCTCTTCCGGGATATTCCGCCGGGCGATCCGACTATTTGCAAACTCACGCAAAAGCGCATACAAAACGGAAGCAAAAGGCACCATCAGAAGCATACCGGCTACGCCCATCAGGCCTTCGCCCACCAGAACCGCCAACAGCACCCACATTCCCGGCAGGCCGATAGAGGAACCCACCACTCTGGGATAGACGATATTATTGTCGATCTGCTGAACGACGATAAACATGATTATGAATATAAGTGCCTGAATCGGACTGTTCACAAAGATCAGGAATGCAGCAATAGCAGCACCGATCAACGCACCCATAACCGGGATCAAAGCGGTTATCACAATAATGAAGAAGATCAGCGGAATATAGGGCATTTTCAGGATTGCCATAACAGTGGCACACATAATTCCCAAAATAACGGCGTCCAGACACTGACCGGTGATAAAATTGGAAAAAACAGTATTGCTCATCCGCAGGACCCGAACCAGTTCATCTGCTCTTCTTTCAGAGAGGAGAGAATACAGCAGTTTTCTACCCTGACGGGCCAGCGTTTCTTTCCTTGCCAGGCAATAGAACGCAAAAATGAAACTGAACACACCGTTGTAAATCGCATTGATCAAATCACCGATCAACGCCACAGCCTGAGCAGCCAAATCAGAAATACTGGTTTGGAATGCCTCCATCACCCGATTGACCAACGCCATCCAGTTGATGCTGCCATCGGCTCCGGTAATATCGGGGAAATGTTCTACCAGAAAATCTTTTGCCTGCGGATATCTTTGTAAAAGCTTCACCAGTCCTTTGTCCACTCGTTCAAAGAAGTTGGGAAGCTGGAAAGAAAAGACCTGAATGGTTTCCTTGATCTGCGGGATCAGGATCAGCAAAAACGCTGCGATCACTGTGGCAACAGCCAATAGTGTCATACAGATGGAAGTGACACGCAGGGCTTTTTCATTTTTGATAAATGTCATTTTGTGTTCAAAGAAACGCATGGGAACATTCAGGATAAAGGCCAGGGCGGCACCGACAATAAAAGGAGAAAACAATCCGATAACAAAGTCAAATACATTTTTTACCCGTTCGGATTCGCGCAACCACATATAGCCTATTACCACTGCAAAAATGGCGATCAGGATATTTCGTCCGGTTTTTCTATCGACTTTTAATTCCATATGGGTATCCTCCTTCTTTGCATGGCTTCATTATATCTTCATTATTCACAAAAGTCCAGCAAATAAGTAGTATTTTTTATAAATTTTTAATCATAGCCCATTTCATATCCTCCGCTGCCGTGTCATAAGTTTTTTATGGTAGCACACAGCATCGGAGGGTGGCAAATGAAAGATACCATTGAGCAGCGAGCCTGCGAACTGGCTGTGTACATGATTGAAACCGGCGCCACAGTGCGTGCGGCAGCAAACCACTTCGGAATTTCAAAATCTACTGTGCATAAGGACTTACAGCAGCGTTTACCCAAAACAGATCCCGGGCTATACAGCCAGGTACGTAAAGTATTGGATAAAAACAAAATGGAACGCCACATCCGTGGAGGGATGGCAACAAGAAAGATGTACAAAGGGTATTAACGGCAACCATCCCCCAACAGATCCGTTGGGGGATGGTTTTATAAATCATCTGCATCTTGCACCGGTGTTTCATATTTTTCGATGGGACGACCTGTGTAACAGCCCTGAGGGTCTGTTATGATGGGACTTGGCTTCACATCATCCATCGGTGGTGGCGGCTGGGGAAACTTCTTTTTGATTTCTTTCATGTTTTTCCTCCTTGTTTTTGTACGGTGGACAGAAACAGTTGTTGCTTTTGGGCATACTCCTAGTTTTACCATCTTTTTTCTGAATAAAACTGTAAAAAATTCACAAATTTATGGTTGCCATTTAAAAGCATTCATGCTATACTGTCCATATAAAACTGCAATATGCAGCAAATTATTGGAGGTAATTCAATATGTATGATCGCAGCTATAACTTCTCTGCCGGCCCTGCTACCATGCCTGTGCCCGTTCTGGAAGAAATCCGGGACGAAATGCTCAATTATCGTGGCAGCGGTATGTGTGTCATGGAAATGTCCCACCGTTCCAAAGTATTCCAGCAAATATTTGACGAAGCCGAGGCTGACCTGAGAAAGCTGATGAACATTCCCGACAATTATAAGGTACTGTTCATTCAAGGCGGTGCTACCCTGCAATTCTCTATGCTGCCCATGAATTTAATGAAAAACGGCGTAGCCGATTATATCGTTACCGGTGCCTGGAGCAAGAAGGCATTTAAAGAGGCTCAAAAGTTCGGCGATGTCAGGTGCATTGCCTCTTCCGAGGATAAGAATTTCTCTTACCTGCCCGACTGCTCCGATCTTCCCATTCGTGAAAATGCAGACTATGTTTATATCTGTGAGAATGAAACCATTCACGGCACCACCTTCCAGACACTGCCCAACACCAAGGGTAAGATCTTGGTCTCCGACCAGAGCTCCATGTTCCTTTCCAAGCCCTGTAATGTATCTGACTACGGCGTGATCTACGGCGGTGTCCAGAAGAATATCGGCCCTGCCGGTGTATCCATCGTGATCATCCGGGAAGATCTGATCCGTGCCGATATTGACCCCAAGACCCCCGTCTATATGCGTTATGATACCCATGCCGATGCAGGTTCTATGTATAACACCCCCAACTGCTGGGCTATTTATGTCTGCGGTAAGGTATTTAAGTATTTGCTGAACAACGGCGGTCTGGAAGCCATGGCTAAGTACAACGAGGACAAGGCAAAAGTTCTTTATGACTATCTGGATCAGTCCAAGATGTTCAACGGTACAGTCGAAAAAGAATTCCGTTCCCTGATGAATGTCCCCTTCGTTACCGAAAGCAAGGAACTGGATGCCGAAGTGGTGGCCTATACCAAAGCAGCCGGCTTTGACAACCTGAAAGGCCATAAGTCTGTGGGCGGTCTGCGCGCTTCCATTTATAATGCCATGCCCATTGAAGGCGTTCAGGCTCTGGTGGAATGCTTGAAGAAGTTTGAAGCTGAACATAAGTGATTCGGAGGAAAATTCACATGAGAATTCTTGTTACTGACGGCATGGATAAATCCGGTATCGCCCAGTTGCGTGACATGGGTCACGAAGTGATAGAGCAGTTCTATGCTCCCGAAGAATTGGGCGCAGCCCTGCGGGATTTTGATGCCGTGGTTGTTCGTTCCGCAACTAAGGTGCGTAAGGCGCAACTGGAAGTTGCCAAAGACAGCCGCCTGAAATTGATCATTCGAGGCGGTGTAGGTGTGGACAATATTGATGTTGCCGATGCTGAGGCTATGGGCATCTGCGTACGCAACACCCCCAACGCCTCCTCCAACGCTGTGGCAGAACTGGCAATTGGTCTGATGTTCTCCTGTGCCCGTTTCATTTCCGTGGCAGGCCACACCATGCGCGAAGGTAAGTGGGAGAAAAAAGCCTACGGCAAGGGATTTGAGCTGGGCGGCAAGACTTTGGGCGTCATCGGCTATGGCCG
The DNA here is from genome assembly GCA_964586875.1 of uncultured Oscillospiraceae bacterium. Lineage (GTDB taxonomy): Bacteria > Bacillota > Clostridia > Oscillospirales > Oscillospiraceae > Faecousia. The sequence goes on along the minus strand of CAZPJH010000041.1, from coordinate 7,214 downwards.
CATCGGTAAGCGCATCGGCGATCTGGCACAGGGCATTGGCATGAATGTCATCGCCTATCAGCGCCATCCTAAGCCCGAGTATGAGTGCGACAGCATGCACTTCGTTTCTTTGGAAGACCTGTTCAAGACTGCTGATATCATCGCTCTGTCTACCCCTGCCCTGGGTGAGCCGATTATCAATGCAGACTCCATCGCCACCATGAAAGACGGCGTTGTGATCATCAACACCTCCCGTGGTGCAAACATTGACGAAAACGCCCTGCTGGATGCTCTGAACAGTGGAAAAGTCCGGGCTGCCGGCCTGGATGTATGGAATGAAGAGCCCACTAAAAATGAAGCACTGTCCCAGCATCCTGCTGTTTCTGCCCTGCCCCATATCGGCGCATCCACCGGTGAGGCTCAGAAGCGGATCGGTGCCGAAATCGTATCTATTATTAAGGAATTTGCATAATGTTTGAAATCACGCTGCTTGCCATGGGCAAGCTAAAGGAAAAATTCTATATTTCCGCTTGCGAAGAGTATTCCAAGCGGTTGGGGGCTTACTGTAAGTTCAATCTGCTGGAGCTGCCGGAGGTTCGTCTTCCGGAAGACCCTTCCCCTGCCGAAATAGCCGCAGGTCTGGAAAAAGAGGCTGATATTATCTTCTCCAAAATTCCAAAGGGTGCTTGGCTTTGCATCTTTACCCCGGAGGGCAAGGAGCTTTCCAGCGAGGCCTTTGCCAAGAAACTGGCAGATGTAAAACTGGCAGGAAAAAGCAGTGCCTGTTTCCTCATCGGTTCTTCCTTTGGCATTTCTCCCAGAGTGAAAGCAGCTGCAGATTTTAAACTATCCATGGGACCTATGACTTTCCCCCATCATCTGGCTCGTGTGATGATTCTGGAACAGCTTTATCGGGCGGAAGCCATTCAGGCAGGAAGCAAATATCACAAATAAAGCAATGCACCTCCAACAAAATGTTGGAGGTGCATTTTACAGCGCTATTATTTCGCAAAGTACCTTGACAGGCGAGGTACTCGGTGTTATTATGGTAGTATCAATTTTAAAGGGGGGTCAACTGTGTCCATTGCAGGTGATTTGATCCGTGGTCACACCGATGCTATTATTCTGGCTCGACTTTTACGGTCGGACAGCTACGGATACGAGATCAACAAAACCATCTCTGCCCTCTCCGATGGCCGTTTTGAATTGAAAGAAGCCACACTCTACACCGCCTTTAAGCGGTTGGAGGAATTGGGCTATATTGCCTCCTATTGGGGAGGCAACGGTCCGGGCGCCCGGCGGCGGTACTACACCATCACCCCGGAAGGCCGGGATGCATGCCATCGATTGTTGCAGGAATGGCAGGAAACCAAATCCATTATGGATCAGCTTTTGATCACGGAGGTAGAAAAATGAGAGAACAACTGATTTCCTATGTAGAGCTTCTGTTCGCCGGCAGTGCAGATGTCGATGACATGAAGCAGGAAATTTTACAAAATACACTGGAACGCTATGATGACCTGATCGAACAGGGCAAATCTCCCGAAGCCGCCTATCGACTGGCCATTTCCGGCATTGGCGATATCACGGAACTTTTGGGGGCAGAACAGCCCACAGGGACTGCCCCTTCCCCTACCGCACCTGTCCCCGTGAAAAAGGAAGCGTCCTTTGCCAAACGAACGCTGAAAGCATTTGCTATTTTTCTGTACATCATCTCCCCCATTCCTCTGTTTGTGTTGGCAACACTCAATCTGGAAGAGATCGGACTGTGCGGCACGCTGGCCATCTGCGGTCTAGCCACTGCCCTGCTTATTTTTGCAGGAAGCAATGCCGGACAAAAGGAAGAAAAGAAAGCAGAACCTGCCGAGAAATCGGATGAGAAAAATCCACTTCTGAAAGCCATCAACACCCTGGTCACCACCCTTGGTATCATCGTCTATTTCATCATCAGCTTTTGGAGCGGTGCATGGTACATCACTTGGGTCATTTTTCCTCTCATTGGTGCCGTCAAAGGCTTGATCAAGGCTATTTTTGATTTATTGGGGGTAAAGGAATGAAAATCAGTGCGATCACAAGAATTATCATCTATTGCCTTCTGATTGCCATTTTATCCGGCATTCTCTTCATTGGAATTACCGCAGACAGTTTCTCCTGGGACTTTTTCAGCATCAATGCAGGTGGCTCAGTCAGCGGTCTGTTGAAAGATGGCACTGAAGCTGCCGGCAAATCATTCGATGCCGACCGGATCGACGAGATCGTTATCATTTGGGTTTCAGGTAATGTCAATATCAGTGGTAGTGAAGACAGTCAAATCTCCTATCAAACAAAAAACAATAATACCGAGTTTGAAACCGTGTATAAATTAGAGAATGGCCGTCTTTCCATTGGCTTCAATGGTCAAAAATGGAACACAGGTAAAGTTAAATCCAAAGATCTGTCCCTTCGCCTGCCTCAAAACTGGGATGGCAAATTGCTGAAGGTAGAAGCGGTTTCTGCAGATGTGACCATTGAAAAACTCTCCAACCTTCAGGAATTAAAAACCGAGAATGTGTCCGGCAAGATCAATGTCCGGTCTGTCATTTCTGACAAGCTGGATGTGAATACTGTATCCGGCGACATGTATTTCCATGGCAGATTTGAAAAGATCGATATTGAGGGCGTTTCTGCCCGCTGTACCATCGATGCCAGCGCAGCCTGCCCCAAAACCATCGATATGGATACTGTTTCCGGCGATCTTACGCTGTACTTGCCGGAAGATTATGGCTTTGATCTAAAGCTGGACGGCGTCAGCAAATCCCTGAATACAAACCTGCCCTATGAAAAAGACGGCAACCGCTATCAATGTTCCGGTAAATTGGGCAAATGCCAGATCGACATGGAAAGCGTGTCCGGTGGCATTTCTATCAGCACCAAAAAGCTGGATCAAGCATCCTGTTCCCACCTGTGGAGTGAAGGAACGTTAATGATCACGCCGGGAAGCAATGCTGAAGAAATGGTCTATACCTGCCTGCTTTGTGATAAAACAAAGTCTGAAATGATTGCACAGGGCAAGCTTTATACCATTACCTGCGCTGATGCTGAGACAGAACGGCGTCTGGTTGAACCTCTTATGAAAGGTTATCCCGCCGGAAGCAGGGTGTGTATCACCACAAATATCGTCATCGATGCAGACCTTCATTTATACGTCAACGGTGAATTTGCCTGTAAATACACTCCAGAAACCATCAATGATACGCAATATTGGCTATTTTCCTTCTTCATGCCCGCAGAAGATGTGACCATTGAATTGAAAGTAGTCGGTGGAAAGTAATGACGCAAAGAGCCTCTTCCGAAAGGAAGAGGCTCAAACTTTTTAGAATTCTCCGGCATGGAACATCACAGCCGACAGGGCACACAGCGGTGCAGTCTCACAGCGCAGGATCCGCTTTCCAAGAGTACATATCTGCATTCCGGCATCTCTTGCCTGATCGACTTCCGACTCCTCCAGGCCACCCTCCGGGCCTGTCAGTAGGCTTACTGTGGAATAGGGCTTGGTGTTCAGACTTGTTTGCAAGGTCAAAGCATGCTCATTTTCATAGAACAACAGGCTCAGATCCGCCTGTGCCGCCCGTTCCACAGCTGCTTTGAAGGATGGCAGCACCACAACCTGCGGAATTCTTCCCCTGCCCGACTGCTCCGCAGCGGATTGGGCGATTTTTTGCCACCGCTCCAGTTTTTTGGCAAGGCTCTTTTCATCGGGCTTGGACACACACCGAGCAGACGGGAAGGTAACGATCTCATAAGCACCCAATTCGGTGGCCTTCTGGATCACATGCTCCAGCTTATCAGCCTTGGGCAGTGCCATGTAAATGCTGACCTGTACTGTCGCTTCCGCAGCACTTTCACGGCGATCCAATACCGAAAATACCAATTCCCGAGCATCCTCCACGCGACACAGGCATTCCTTCCCTGCGCCGTCACAAATCAGCACCTCTTCCCCCACCTTTAAGCGTAAAACTTTGGCATGCTGGGCATTCTCCCCGGTCAAAATGATGGTTTGTTCACGCAGCTGATGCTCTTCCACAAAAAATCGTGTCATGTCCGTTCCTCCGACAGTTTACTTGTCACTAGTGTAACAGAAGATGGGGTTTTTTACAAGAGGACATCTGAAAAATATGTCACTGACACATTTTCTAAACGGCCTTTCGAGTCCCTCCTGAATTAAAATAAAAAGGGAGGCTACGCCCCCCTTTTTATTTTGGTGCAAGAGAGGGGACTCGAACCCCCACGGCGTAACCACACGCACCTCAAACGTGCTTGTCTACCATTCCAACACTCTTGCAAGTCACTTGGATATTATATCCACTGGAAACGGTTTTGTCAACCTATTTTTATCCGATCACGGCAATAAAAACCAGGCATCCACCCGAGATGCCTGGCTTTCCTTAACAAATAGGGATGATCAACATTTGTCCTCGCTCCGGTTCCTGGCTCAACCCATTGGCTTTTTGAATGGCGGACATGGTAGAACCGCTGTTTTTTGCCAATTCCCACAAAGACTCTGCGTCCATTCTACGCAAAATCAATGTCGGACGACCCTCATCCGGTTCGATTACCTCCCCCAATGTCAAACCGGTGATCATCGGGATCTGCTGATTGGCTCTGGTCTGAATTTGAAGATTCATACGAACATTCATCGCTGACTGCTGTGTTTCCGTAGATAAAACTGTCGTGATCAATTGCGTATCCGGCGCTGCCGGCAATGCTATTTCCTCAGACCAGTTTTCCACCGCAGACTGCAAATTTCCTTCCGGGTCTTGGTATAGGATTTGAAACGCACCGGATAGCGCCAAAGTAACCACATCTGCTTCCCGATATTGTCCCGGATGGTCAGGCAGGAAAACAGCATCCAGCACGTTCCCATCTCTGAACTGACTTTGAATGTCTACCGTTTCTACACGCGAATCCAGTTCCATCGGAAGCGACAATTCCTCCCCGGAGATTTCCACATTACGCACCGGGCTGTAAGCATCTTCGACAATTTCCAGAAGTGTCCTGTCCCAAATCAGATACTGTGCCATCATGCTGCATTGAATGTGAGCACCTTCCGGACTGATCTCCGGCTCCAGGCCGGTCACTGCCAGCATTACATCCGCTGTAGCTTCATTATCATACTCCTTGTCGAGATCAACAAATTGGGCGAATGGGATCTCCTGACGACCACTGTGGATGTGATCGGTTTCATCGAGATACACATAATGAAGCTGACTGCTCCCCCGCAGGATCACCCGATTCCCGACAATATTCTGCTCCGTGATCTCGGGAGAAATACTCCAGCTGATCCATTTTTTTGCATTCGGGACACGGACATCTTCTTCAAATGTAAAGTTCTTTTCGCCTGCCTCTCTGGGAAGTACAGCAGGATATACATTGGTCAGTAATTCCAGCTCTTGCGGCATATCTGATGGGACCGATATCTCTGCTTCCGCCTGTTCAAAAACTTCCCCCAGCACGCTGACTGATGCTCGAACCATCATTTTACGGGCAGACAATATCCGGGCATCCAAACTGCGAAGCAGGCAATGGGTCCGCATGATTCCTTCCCTTTGATTTTGCGGCAAGTTCCATTTCATCTGAAAAGGAAGCCACACTTCCATGGTTCTGGGTGTAGAACCGTCCTCGGGTAAGTACATCACTGTTGCACTGATGCCACCGATAACAGTCATGCCGTCACCACGCCACTCCTTACTGCGGATCAAACACTGTCCCCATGTGGACAACACACGGTTTACATCAGGCATTTCCTCTGGCAAGCGAATCTCCTGGGTCTGTTCCTGATTCTGGATCTGGCGCAGGACTGTTTTTAGGTAGTTATAAGACTTCTTATTCCACTGCAATTGCCGTCACTCCTTTTTTCATTCTAGTAAACTATATTCCCCATGGGACAAGGTTATGCCCCTTATTTTTTCTGTAAGATCATTACTCCGACGATCAACACGGCGACACCTACAAATCCGCAGAAAAATGCAGACTCAAAAAGTCCGGCAGCCAGCAACCCCAGTCCAAACCCCATAAGACCCACGCCCAGGAGCATATTTTTTCTGCACATCCGATCACCCCCAGCTAAAGAATTCCGTTGCATTTGTTACAGGATATGCTATAATGAGCTTATACAGAAGGAATTAAAAATCTGCCCCCATTCCTCCTGCAATCTACCGGCTTGGTCAGCCGGTGCCATAACATACAGGCAATAATGGTAATGACCATCATCCAAAACTGCCCCCCTGCACAGCACATCCGTTCCTTCCCCTGCTGCTGTCCACACCCACTCGTATCGCTTGTGATCCCCTGTTTGGCTGGCCATGACTGTCAACTGATCGGCAGAAAATCCGCTGATGGCTTCCACTGTCTTTGATAAATCACCTGACTCAAAGGTCTGCAGCATTAGATCATATCCGTTGCAAGTGTACATGGTATCAGCACCGTTGGAAAAAGTTTCTTTTGCGGCCGAGTCCGGAATGTCCAGCAGGATCTTCCCCATGGCAGGCGCTTCCTGCGCCTCGTGCTGCACCTGTCCCAGTGTTTCAAAGGTTTCCACGGAAGCGCAACCGCTTAATCCCAAGCACAGCACCAAGATCAAACAAAATTTTTTCATCATACCCCTCCAGAAAGGAATTTTAAAAATGAAAATACTACTTATCTACCTCGGTATAATCAATGCACTTTCTTTCCTGCTTATGCTCATCGATAAGAAAAAAGCAAAGAAAAATCGCTGGCGAATTCGGGAACGTACACTTCTGGGAGTCAGCGCCATCGGCGGCAGCTTGGGCGGACTGCTGGGCATGTATTTGCTGCGGCATAAAACCTTGCATAAGCAGTTCGCGATCGGTATTCCCCTAATGTTTGTTGCTCACTTGGTCATTCTCTACTTCGTGCTGCCTTATCTGATGTGATTTCTATAGAAAAAGCCATCCTTAGGGATGGCCTTTTCTATTTGCTTTCCACCCATGGGAATCTCCCACGGCCTAAAAAGTGTCCACCGGACACTTTTCTTCACGGCCTTTCGATTCCCATCGGCTGAATACCAATACCAAAAAAATCACCACCCTGATGGGTGGTGATTTTTTTGGTGGAGCCGATGGGAATCGAACCCATGTCCGAAAGCAACTTGGAAAGAACTTCTCCGGGTGCAGTTTGTTATTTACATTCCCTCATTCCGGCGGGAACAAACACCCTACGGAAATCAGTAGCTTCAT
>CAZPJH010000040.1:0-14238 GCA_964586875.1 uncultured Oscillospiraceae bacterium | reverse complement strand
ATGACCATGACCGCTGCATCCGCCGCCATCAGTGTACGGTAGGTATCCTCCGAAAAATCCTGGTGACCGGGGGTATCCAGAATATTGATGCAGCATCCGCCATACTGGAACTGCATCACAGAAGACGTAACGGAAATACCACGCTGCTTCTCGATCTCCATCCAGTCAGAAGTGGCTGCACGGGAGTTCTTCTTACCCTTGACCACACCTGCCTGAGCAATTGCACCGCCGTAAAGCAGAAATTTTTCAGTTAATGTTGTTTTACCGGCATCGGGGTGAGAGATAATGGCAAAAGTCCGACGTCGGCTGATCTCTTCTTGTAAAGTTGACATAATATTCCTCCAAGTGTTATATTTCTAAAATGTCACCGGAAGATGCTAGTGGGGAGTGGGGTACACCATAGAAACCTCCAAAGCAGTCACATCTGTTCTAAACTAATCTAGTTTAGCATAATTCTTTCATTTTTACAAGTAGAAATATGGAAAACAAGCCACTTTCAAAAATCAATACGGAATATTCGCAAAAAAACCTTCCATCTTTTGACAAATATTTGCATAATACCACAAATTTTTTCTTTACCCCTGCTTTTCCTTGACAAACCGGAAAATAAAATATATTCTTATAATGAGTAATTATGGTGGTGTATTGGCATTGATGCACAGTTTTCAGCTGATGGTACACCGATCCACCACCCGAAACTTTTTAGAAGGAGTAATTGTTATGCGTGAAAGTGGCATTTTGATGCACATCACCTCCCTGCCCGGTCGCTACGGTGTCGGCACCTTGGGTAAAGAAGCCCACCGCTTCGTTGATTTTCTGAAGGCCTCCGGCCAGAGATGCTGGCAGCTGCTGCCGCTGACCCCCACCGGCTATGGCGACTCTCCCTATCAGTCCTGCTCCACCTTTGCAGGTAACCACTATATGATCGATCTGGATCAGCTGGTGGAAGAAGGTCTGCTGAATCAACAGGAGCTGGATGGTATTCAGTGGTGTCATCAGGAAAATAAGGTCGATTTCGGCCTGCAATACCAAAATCGGTTAAAAGTGCTGCGCATTGCCTATAATCGTTTTAACGGCAGCGAGGCCTTTGATCGTTTCTGTGCCGAAAACGCCCACTGGCTTTCCGACTTCTCCCTGTTCATGGCTCTGAAGGATCGCTTTAACGGCGCACCTTGGTTCCAGTGGGAAGACAGTCTGAAGTTCCGCAACCCCGACGCACTGTGGAACATTCGTCAGGAACTGGAGCATGAAATCCGCTTCTACAATTTTGTGCAGTACCTGTTTGATCGTCAGTGGACTTCCCTGCGTAGCTATGCCCAGCAAAACGGCATCCGCATCATCGGTGATGTTCCCATCTATGTTCCGCTGGACTCTGTGGAAGTCTGGTCCAGCCCTGAGCTGTTCCAGTTGGACGAGAGCCTGACACCTACTGCTGTTGCCGGTTGTCCTCCCGATGCTTTCAGTGCCGATGGTCAGCTGTGGGGCAACCCCCTGTACCGTTGGGATGTGATGGGCCGTAACGGCTATGCCTGGTGGATCAACCGTCTATCCGAGGCTGCTAAGCGGTATGACATCATCCGCTTTGACCACTTCCGTGGTTTTGAAAGCTACTGGGCTGTGCCCTATGGCGACACCACTGCCCGCAACGGCCAGTGGATCAAAGGACCCGATATGGCCTTCATCCGTGCCATTCAGTCCGCTCTGCCTCAGGTACAGCTGATTGCCGAAGATCTGGGCTTCCTGACCCAGGCTGTGCTGGATATGCTGGCTGGCAGCGGTCTGCCCGGCATGAAGGTTCTGGAGTTCGCTTTCGACTCCCGAGAGCCTTCCGAGTACCTGCCCCACACCTATCCGGTCAATTCCGTCTGCTACACCGGCACTCACGACAATATGACCATGCGCCAGTGGTTCGACACCGCTTCTGCCGAAGCAGTTGCCTATGCCCGAGAGTACATGGCTCTGACCGATGAAGAAGGTCTGGTTTGGGGTACCATCCGTACTGCTATGGCCTCTGTGTCCGACCTGTGCGTGGTACAGATGCAGGATTACCTGAACCTGGGCGGCGAAGCCCGGATGAATTTCCCCGGCACCATGACCGATTGCAACTGGACCTGGAGAGCCAGCGAAGGTGTGTTCACCGCAGAGCTTGCTCAGCGGATCAACCACTTGACCCAGTTGTACGGCCGCCAAGGAAAATGAGCAAGAATTAGGAGAAATGAAAAATGAGCTATAATTGTCTGAACATCCTGAAGTATACCGAAGCCCAGCTGAAGTACACTTACGACGTTGCCCTGAAAGATGCCACTCCCCAGGAACTGCACGAGGCCCTGGGTCAGGCGGTCATGATGGCCATTTCTGACAACTGGAATGAAAGCAAGCGTGTTCGCATGCACCAGCGCAAGGCCTACTACATTTCCGCTGAGTTTCTGATCGGCCGTCTGGTTTATTCCAACCTGTACAATCTGGGCATTCTGGACGAAATGAAGCAGCTGTTTGCTTCTCAGGGCGTTGACCTGGCTTGCCTGGAAGAGATCGAAGATGCCGCTCTGGGCAATGGTGGCCTGGGCCGTCTGGCCGCTTGCTTCCTGGATAGTGCCGTCAGCTGCGACATTCCTCTGTCCGGTTACGGCCTGCGCTACCGTTTTGGTCTGTTTAAGCAGTCGTTCAATGCAGAAGGCTCTCAGTGCGAGGCTGCCGACGACTGGACCAAGTATGGTGATCCCTGGTCTTATCGCCGTTACAACCACACCGTAAAGGTCAAATTCCCCGACCACACCGTTCTGGCTGTTCCCTATGACGTTCCCGTCATCGGCTACGGCACCAAGAACATTGGCACACTGCGTCTGTGGCAGTGCGAAGCCGAGGAAGAACTGGACTTTAACGCCTTTAACGATCAGGACTATATGCGTGCTCTGGCACAGAAGAACAAGGCTGAGGATATCACCCGTGTTCTGTACCCCAACGACTCCACTTGGGAAGGCAAGCGCCTGCGTATCAAGCAGCAGTATGTGCTGTCTTCTGCTTCCTTGCAGGATATTCTGCGCAACTACAAGAAAGTCCACGGCAGCGACTTGACCCATTTTGCTGATTTCTATGCCGTGCAGCTGAACGACACCCACCCTGCAATGTCTATTCCCGAACTGATCCGTCTGCTGATGGTAGAAGGCATGGACTTTGAGCAGAGCTTCGACATCGCACAGAAGACCTTCTCCTACACCAACCACACCGTTATGAGTGAGGCTCTGGAAAAGTGGGATCTGGAACTGCTGGGCAGCGTCGTACCGGAGATCGTGGACATCATCCGCCGCATTGATGCCAAGCTGAAAGCAGAACATCCGGGTCTGTTCATCATCAAGGATAATGCCGCACATATGGCAAATCTGAGCATCTATGTTGGCAGCTATGTCAACGGCGTTGCTGAGATCCACAGCCAGATTCTGAAAGACGACTGCTTCAAGGATTGGTACGCTGTTTTCCCCGAGCGCTTCCAGAACAAGACCAATGGTGTTACTCCCCGTCGCTGGATGGGTCTGTGTAACCCGGAGCTGACACAGCTGATCAAGTACCGCATTGGCGGCGACTTCCTGAAGGATCTGGATCAGCTGGCTAAGCTGAAGCCCATGATCGATAACGATCTGGTTCGTCAGTTCAATGCCGTCAAGCGTCAGAAGAAGGAACAGCTGTGCGAGGTGATCTATCAGCACGAAGGCATCCGCCTGAATCCCGACTTCGTATTCGATGTACAGGTCAAGCGCCTGCACGAGTACAAGCGCCAGCTGATGAACGCCCTGTCCATTGTGGATATCTACTTCCGTCTGAAAAACGGTGAACTGCCTGACTTCCAGCCCACCGCATTTATCTTCGGTGCAAAGTCCGCTCCCGGCTACGCCCGTGCAAAGGCCATCATCCGCTATATCAACCGCATCGCCCGCATGATCAACAATGATCCTGCTGTTGCCGATAAGATGAAGGTAGTCTTCGTTCAGAACTACAACTGCTCCTATGCTGAGCATATTATCCCCGCCGCTGATATCTCCGAGCAGATCTCCCCTGCCGGTACGGAAGCCTCCGGCACCGGCAACATGAAGCTGATGCTCAACGGTGCAGTGACTTTGGGCACGCTGGACGGTGCAAACGTGGAGATTGCCAAGGAAGCCGGCATCGAAAACGAATATATCTTCGGTGCAACTGTCCAGGAGATCAATTCCGGCAAAGATGCCTACTGTCCCCGTGCCATCTACGACCGTGATCCTCATATCCGTCGTGCGCTGGACACTCTGGTGGACGGCACCGTTCCCACCGACGATCAGCAGAGAGAGCTGTACCACGCCATTTTGGATGGTGCAAACTGGCACAGAGCTGACCACTACTATCTGCTGTGGGACTACCTGACCTATATCGAGGCAAAGCTGCAAGCCAACCGTGATTACGCCGACCGTCTGGCCTTTGGCCGCAAGTGTCTGGTGAACATCGCCTCCGGCTCCAAGTTCTCCTCCGACCGTACCATTCGTCAGTACGCCGAAGAGATCTGGCATGTCAAGCCCATCGAATACTAAGAAATGCAAAAAATAGCGTTGCCAAACGGCAACGCTATTTTCTTCTATACAAATAAATAACGGGTGGAGAAATCTCCACCCGTTTCCCTCATCCGTCACCGCCTTTGGCGGCGATATTCTCCCCAGATGGGAAGGCCAGCATGTCAAGCTCCCCCTCCTGTCATTCCGAGGAGGGCATAGCCCGACGTGGGAATCTCTACTTCTGAAACTTCATGCTTGAACAAGAATTACTACAATCCCAGAATACCGAAAGGAATAGATTGCCACGTCGCTGCGCTCCTCGCAATGACAGTTTTTATCAGTCCTACTTCTCCCAACAGGAGAGTCTTAAAATGCTCCCCTTATGAATAAGGGGAGCATTTTATTACAGTCTTGCTGCATTGGCGCCTTTCAGCTCCAGCTGCAATTTATCAGCGATCAGAGCGATAAACTCGGAATTGGTAGGCTTTCCCTTGGTATTGCTGACGGTATAGCCGAAGAACCGCTGCAGTGTGTCCAGATCTCCCCGATCCCAGGCCACCTCGATGGCGTGGCGGATGGCACGCTCCACCCGGCTGGGCGTGGTCTGGAAGGTCTTGGCCACCTGAGGATACAGCACTTTTGTAATGGCATTGATCACATCCATGTCATTAACGGCAATGATGATCGCCTCTCGCAGATATTGGTAGCCTTTGATATGGGCAGGCACACCGATTTCGTGAATGATGCTGGTAACCATGGCCTCAATATCATTTTTGTCATTGCGGCGGCTGTTTTTCTTCGCATCTCCGCCACGGATCTCCTCCAGCCGTTCCACCAATGCCTCCATATCGCAGGGTTTCAGCATCAGGTACCGAGCACCTAAATTGGCTGCCGCTGCCGCCACATACTCTGTTATAAAGCCGGATGTAACCAATACTGCCGGTTTGTGATGGTCATTGGCCAAACTTTTAAGAATGCTGATACCATCCCGTTTGGCAAGCATTAGATCCAGCACCAGGATCTGTGGCTTCAACTCCACAATACGCCGCAGTGCCTGATCTCCATCATTGGCAGTGCCCACCACCTGAAACTTGTCCGATCGCTGCAAAGCATTTGCCAAATGTGTGCAGAATTCATCTGTGCTATCTGCAATAAAAACGGTCGTTCTATTTTCCATAATAACTCTCCTGTCCGCAAGTATTTCTGCCCTGGGATTTTCCCCGGAAACGACAGGATTATCCTAGCATAATAAATCTTATTTTGCAAGTTAAAATCAGAACAATTATTCGTCAAAATACGATGATTTTTCGATTTATTTTACGGTTTTTGAAACTTTCCGACCATTTTCGACACATTCCATCTAAAAAATACTTTTCTTCTAAATGCCTTTCTGCTCGGTTGACGGCAATAAAATAATAGTGTACAATGAGCAAAGAAACTCAAGAAAGGGGCAACATACATGAACGAATTTTGGAATTTGGATCCCATCTACAAGGGCTTTGACGACCCTGCTTTCCAGTTGGATATGCAGGCGTTGGATGCAAAAGTGGCAGAAATTGTCGCTTTCAGCACCACCCTTCCCACCCTCACCCCCATCGAAGGGTTGACCCGCGGCATCCACCTGCAGGAAGAATTCTCCGACCTTCTCGGAAAGCTGGCAGGCTACGCTTCTTTGCGTCAGGCTGCTGACACACGCAACAGCGAAGCTGGCTCCCGTATGGGGCAGATCATGCAGCTGTACAGCAACGTGGCTGCACCTTTGGCTGCATGGAAAGAATGGGCTTCTAAAATTGAAAATTTGCAGCAGATCGTGGCAGATGACAACGATCTGCGTGACTACACTTTCCTGTTCAAAAACCTTGCTGAGTCCAGCCGCTATTTACTGCCCGGTCTGGGCGAAGAGATCATGGCAAAGCTGAGTCTGTCCGGTGGAGATGCCTGGGCAGATATGCAGCAATATCTGACCAGCACTGTCCCTGTGGAATACAACGGCGGCATCACCAATCTGTCTGCCGTTCGCAATCTGGCATATGATGCCGATCCTGCCGTTCGTAAAGCTGCTTATGAGGCCGAATTGGCCTGCTATGATCGCATCAAGGATGCCGTTGCTTATGCGCTGAACTCCATCAAGCTGCAAACCATTTCCGACTGCCAGCTGCGTGGCTATGCTTCCCCTTTGGAGCGGACTTTGAAGCAATCTGACATGAAGCAGGAAACCTTGGATGCCATGCTGAGTGCTATGGACGAATATCTGCCTAAATTCTGGCAATATTTGCGTGCCAAAGGAAAAGCACTGGGTCACGAAAACGGCCTGCCCTGGTATGACCTGTTTGCACCCATGGGTGCTTCCTCCACCAAGTTTACCGCCGACACTTCCCGGGAATATCTGGTAAATCTCTTTGCTGAGTTTGACAGTGAACTGTCGGAAATGGTTGCCACTGCTTTCGACAACGCCTGGATCGACTTCTACCCCAGAGATGGCAAGTCCGGCGGTGCTTTCTGCGCCGGCGTGGAATGCTTGGGCGAAAGCCGCATTCTGACCAATTTCGACGGTCTGTTTACGGACGTTGTAACATTGGCCCACGAATTGGGTCACGCTTTCCACAACCAGTGCATTAAAGATCACCGTCCGCTGAACCACGACTACTCCATGCCTCTGGCCGAAACCGCATCTACCTTCAACGAATGTGTGGTCATGGCTTCCGCCATCGGCAAAGCAGCCGACAAGGCCGAAAAAATTGCTCTCATTGAATCTCAGCTGCAAGATGCCACCCAGATCATCTGTGATATCTATTCCCGTTTCCGCTTTGAAAAAATGGTCTTCGACAACCGCAGTCAGATGTTTATGAACGCAGACAAGCTCTGTGAATTTATGACAGAAGCCCAAAAGCAGTCCTACGGCGACGGTCTGGATCAGAATGTGATGCATCCTTATATGTGGGTGTGCAAGAGCCATTACTATGGCCCCACCTACTATAACTTCCCCTACGCCTTTGGCGGTCTGTTTGCCCGTGGTCTGTATGCCCAGTACGAAAAGGAAGGCGCTTCCTTCGTACCCAAGTACAAGAAGCTGCTCTACACGACCTGTGTCGCCACTGCGGAAGACACTGCAAAAGTTGCCGATATCGACCTGACCAATAAGGATTTCTGGCGAGGCGCACTGCAAACCATCGCCGATCAGATCGACCTATTCTGTGCCCTGGTGGAGGAATAAGCCATGGAAAAAAGAATTTCTGCACTGGTTGATTTTCTGGACAGATCTGTCAGCAGTTACCACGCCATTGCTGCTTTGTCTGAGGAATTGCAAAAGGAGGGCTATACCCTTCTGTCCGAAAAAAGCAACTGGGATCTGGTGCCCGGTGGCAAGTATTTTATGACCCGTAACGGCACAGCATTGATGGCTTTCCGCATTCCCATCGCCACTGCAAAAGGCTTTCTGCTGACCGCCAGCCACTGTGACCGTCCCGGCTTTAAAATCAAGGAAAATCCGGAATTGAAGAACGCCTATATTCGTCTGGCTGTGGAACGCTACGGCGGTATGCTGATGTCCACTTGGCTGGATCGCCCCCTATCCGTTGCGGGACGATTGCTGGTTGAAACAGAAAACGGGATCGAAACAAAGCTGGTCAACATTGACCGTGATCTGCTTCTTATTCCCAATGTAGCCATCCACATGAACCGTCAGGCCAACGACGGCTATAAGTGGAATCCTGCCAGCGATATGTTGCCTCTATTCTCCGGCAAGGACAGCGCCGGCAAGTTTGTCTCCCTTCTGGAGGAAGCTGCCGGCGGCAAGGTGCTGGGGCATGATTTGAGCCTGTATATCCGCCAGAAGGCCTCCGTTTGGGGCTGCGAGGAAGAATTCATTTCCTCCGCTGCCCTGGACGATCTTGCCTGTGCCTGGTGCTGTACCCAAGGCTTCCTGAAGGCTTCCGAAAGCGAGAACATGCCCGTTCTTTGTGTATTCGACAACGAAGAGGTAGGCTCTTCTTCCCTGCAAGGTGCGGACTCCGACCTGCTGGAAGTGGTGCTGGAGCGGATCTGCACCGCATTGGATCTGAACAAACATCAGATGCTGTCGCAAAGCTTTATGCTCTCTGCTGACAATGCCCACGCCATCCATCCCAACCACCCGGAATTTGCTGATCCCAATAACGCTCCTGTGGTCAACGGCGGCGTTGTATTGAAATTCAATGCCAACCAGCGCTACACCACCGACGGCGTTTCCGCCGCCGTCTTCCGCAAGGTCTGCGACAAAGCCAATGTCCCTGTGCAGACCTACTGCAACCGGGCCGATCTGGCTGGTGGCTCTACCTTGGGTAACATTTCCCTGACACACGTATCCGTCCCCAGCGCCGATATCGGACTTCCTCAGCTGGCTATGCACTCCAGCTTTGAGACCGCCGGCGCCAAAGATGCCATCTATATGGAAGAAGCACTGACCGTCTTCTATTCCACCACCCTCACCTGTGAAAATGGCAAATATTCTCTGAAATAAGCAAAAACAGCTGGCACCGAGTGCCAGCTGTTTTGATTTTAATTTTGCAACAATCTGGCCAACCGGCAAGTAACCTCAGCACAGCGGTGGGCCGACAGCTTCTCAAATGTCGGATAATCCATATCCGCCTCTTCGTCCGCCTTGTCGGAGATGGCTCGCAGGATCACAAAAGGAACACCGTTGCGGTAAGCGGTGTGTGCAATGGCACCGCCTTCCATTTCAGTACACAAGCCCTCCGTTAACGCAACGATTTTTTCCTTCTGCTCACGGGTACATACAAACTGATCGCCGGTGGCCACCCGTCCCAATTTAATATGACCGGGATGAACCTGCTCTGCCGCCGCTACAGCCAGCTCGATCATCTGCTCATCGGCCGGGAAAGCGATCACATCCATGCCCGGGACTTTGCAATGGGGGTAGTCAAAAGCGGTGCAGTCAAAGTCATGGTAGATGGCGTCCTGGCTGACCAAAAGGTCACCTACATCCAAGTCATTGCACAAAGAACCTGCAATGCCGGTATTCACCAGATGGGTCACACCGTAGTTGCTGCACAGGATCTGAGCGCACATAGCAGCATTGACCTTGCCTACTCCACACTGAACAACGACAGCAGGCAACCCTTCCAAAATGCCCTCGCAAAACTCCATGCCAGCGACACTTGCAACGGTCTTTTCCTGCATTTTTTCCTTTAAACTTTCCACTTCTACGGTCATTGCACCGATAATTCCCAATTTTTTCATACATTTCTCCTTATTCCGGATAGATCAGGCAGTGGTCATCTGCATTTTCCAGCAGGGCTGCATATTTTGCACCCAAATACTTTGCCATCGGCAAATTCATATCCAAATAATTGCCGCAATCCCGGGCAGAAGCGCCGGGCACTTCCCCTTCAAACTTTGCAATAAACCGGAAACAATCACAAACCAATGGCAAAACTTCCCGGCTGGTCAGTTTTCCTTTCATCAGCAGATAAAAACCGGTACGGCACCCCATTGGCCCGAAATACAGCACACGCTCTTTCCAGCAGGGCTCATTTCGCAGGTAGGTTGCCGCCAGATGTTCAATGGTATGCACCTCTGCTGTATTCATCACCGGCTCGTCGTTGGGCGATGTCAATCGCAAATCAAAGGTAGTCACCGTTTCTGCACCCACCTGATCCCATCGTGACACATACAGTCCCGGCTGTAATGCAATATGATCAATGGTAAAACTCGTAATTTTTTCCATAATATACTCCCAATGTCCAATTTCTTCCATATTACTGCTTTCTGTATCATACTGTATTTTTCTACAAATTGCAAGAAAAACATATTTTTTCCAGAATATGACAAATAAAAGAAAGCGCTTGCTTTTTTCTATTTTTTAAGATACAATAAAATTGATATTTTGTACGAAAGGAAGGGCTGACCATGGACAACCAGCCAATGCAGGGCAATCCCCCCTCCAATCCCCGTCGAAGGAAACGATCCAAAGCAAAAACTTTCCGGGAGGTCTATCTTCCCTTTATTATTGTTGCGGTCGCCGTGCTTGCGATCATCGGTATCATTGCTGCTATCGCCTCCGGCTCCGACACCCCCGACACGCCCAGCGACACAGATAAGACCCAGATCAAACTGGAAAAGCAGGCCAAGGAGCTGATCCGTCAGGCAGAAGATCTGGCAGCAGCTTATGATTATGAGGGTGCCCTGGAACTACTGAAAACATTCAAGGGCGATCTGGCAGACTTCCCGAAAGTCGCTGATGCCATCACCGCCTACACCACTGTCATCAATACCATGGTCACATGGAAAGGCGAGCAGGTGTATAACCTTTCCTTCCATACTCTGATTGCCGATTTAGATGCCGCTTTGGCCGATAAAAAATACGGACAGAGTGGTAACGGAAAGTATAATTCCAATTTTATCACGATCGATGAGTTCTCCTCCATATTGCAGAAGCTGTATGATAACAACTATGTATTGGTCAACCTAACAGACCTTTATGTCTACAACGAAGAAACACAGACCTATGTGGAAAAAGAGCTGAAATTGCCGGCAGATAAGAAGCCCATCATGCTGACTGAAACCCACTGCAGCTACTATCGCTACATGGAAAGCAGTCACGCTTTTGCCAGCAAGCTGCTGTACAACGAAAACGGTTTCTATAACGAAATGATCCTGTCCGATGGCTCAACCGTTACCGGTGCTTACGACCTTGTGCCTATTTTGGAAGACTTTATCAAGCAGCACCCCAATTTCTCCTATAAAGGTGCCAGAGCCACCCTCGCCATGTCCGGCTACGATGGAATTTTCGGTTATCGGATCACCTCTGACACACTTAGCAAAGAAGATCTTACCAAGGCGTGCAGCGATGCCTCAGCTCTGGTTCAAGCGCTTCGTGATGCCGGTTATATCATCGCCTGCTATTCTTACGACAACGTTTCTTACAGCAATGTGGATCTGATCCACTCGGATCTTCAGAAATGGAAGGCTCAGATCACACCTGTGATCGGTGAAACAGATGTAATGGTCTTTGCCCAAGGCAGCGACATCGGCACCAGCTATGATGACAACAAGAAGTTCGATGCACTGTATGAAGGCGGTTTCCGCTTCTTCTCCGGCAGCAGCAGTATGTGCTTCTCTGAAATCGGCAGTAAATATGTCCGCCACAACCGGCTGATGGTCACAGGCAGCAACCTTTCCCATCACAGCGACTGGTTCAAGGATATTATGGACATTACATCCCTTTTGGATACCCGTCGCGGCGATATTCCCAACTAAAAAAATCCGGACCTCTCGGTCCGGATTTTTTATTTACTTCATCAGTTTGCACACAAGCTCCGTGTAAGCCACAGGGTCTTCAATGGGCAGATCCGCCATTAGCAACGCCTGATTGTACAGAAGCTGAGCATAATCTCCGGCCTTCACAGGATCGCTGGCCATCGCATCGTGCAGGGCTTTCACAGCCTGATGCTCCGGATTGATTTCCAGAATACGATCCACATTGTAGGCAAATTCGGGGTTGGCCTTTTTCATATACTTTTCCATTTCAAAGCTCATGCCGCCATCCGGCACCATTGCCACCGGGTGACTGCCCAAATTTGCAGATAGGCGTACTTGCTTCACCGTTTGACCCAAAGACGTCTGTACAAAGGTCAGCAGTCCCTTCAGTTCTTCGGTCTTGCCTTCCATCTCTTTCTTTTCATCCTCGGACTGCAAGCCCAGATCCTCCGATGCAGCGTTGCAGAAGCTCTTTTCTTCATAGGTCATCAGGGTCTGGGGAATAAACTCATCCACATCCTCGGTGCAAAGCAGCACATCATATCCCCTCTTCTCCAGCGTTTCCACCTGAGGCAGCTTGGCAAGGCGGTCACGGCTCTCGCCGGGGATATAGTAGATCTTCTCCTGTCCTTCGGCCATGGCAGACACATACTCAGAAAGGGAGATCAATTTTCCCTGCTTATGGGAATAGAACAGCAGCAGATCCTGCACTGCATCCTTGTGGACACCGTACTGGGCAACACAGCCATACTTTAACTGGCGACCAAAGGCGGCGTAGAATTCTTCGTACTTTTCACGATCGTTTTCCAGCATGGATTTTAGTTCCGACTTGATCTTTTTCTCAATATTGCGGGCAATGATGGTCAGCTGACGATTGTGCTGGAGCATTTCACGGCTGATATTCAGGCTCAGATCCTGGCTATCCACAATACCGCGGACAAAGCGGAAGTGATCCGGCAGCAGATCCTCGCAGTTTTCCATGATCATCACACCGGAAGAATACAGCTGCAGACCGGGCTTAAACTCCCGAGAATAAAAATCAAATGGCGCTTTGGAAGGGATATACAGCAGCGCCTTAAAGGACACACAGCCCTCTGCGCTGGTGTGGATAACCTTGACCGGCTTGTTGTAGTCAAAGAATCGCTCCCGATAGAAGGCTTCATATTCTTCCGCAGTCACGTCCTTCTTGGCACGCTGCCACAACGGTACCATGGAGTTGAGGGTATCCTCTTCCATATAGGACTCATAGCCATCGTCATCCTCTTTCTTCCGGGACTTGGACACCTCCATACGAATAGGGTAGCGGATATAGTCGGAATACTTTTTCACCAGAGAACGAATTTCGTACTCTTCCAGGAATTCAGAGAATTTTTCTTCCTCGGTATCTTCCTTGATGGTCATGATCACATCGGTACCGGGGTTTTCTCTGGTGGTTTCTTCGATGGTATAGCCGTCTGCCCCATCGGACACCCACTTGAACGCCTTATCCTCGCCGTATTTTCTGGAAATAACGGTAACAGAAGATGCCACCATGAACGCCGAGTAGAAACCAACGCCAAACTGACCGATGATGTCGATATCCTCCTGCTTTTCCATGGCCTGTTTAAATCCCAGAGAGCCGGACTTGGCGATGGTACCCAGATTTTCTTCCATTTCAGCCCGGTTCATACCGATGCCGTTATCGGAAACAGTCAAAATACGATTTGCTTCATCCCGGGTAATGGTAATGGCAAAATCATCCCGGTTCAAGCCGACCTTATCATCGGTCAGGGCAGTATAGGCCAGCTTGTCGATGGCATCGGAGGCATTGGAAATGATCTCACGCAGAAATATCTCCCGGTGGGTATAGATCGAATGGATCATTATATCCAAAAGCCGCTGGGACTCCGCTTTGAATTGCATTTTCTCCATAAAAATAAACACTTCTTTCGTATGTTTTTAGCACTCTATTTGTTCGAGTGCTAATATTATATCAAGCCTGTCAGAAATTGCAACCCCCTTTTTGAAAAGTTATTGGTTTATTCATAAATAAAAGTTTTGAAAATTGTTAAAATGTGCAAAAAATACATTGATTTATTGTGAATATGTGATATAATTAAGCTGTATTTTTATGCCCCATAACATTGTTAATTTATTATTTGGATATATAAGGAGTTAGAAATGATCACTGTCAACAACCTGGGTATGCAATTTGGCGGCCAATGGCTGTTCCAGCACGTAGACCTGCAATTTTTACCCGGCAACTGCTATGGCATCATCGGTGCCAACGGTGCCGGCAAATCCACCTTCCTGCGAATTCTTACCGGCGAGCTGGACTCTACCAACGGTAGCATTTCCATTGAAGCCGGCAAGCGTGTTTCCGTCCTGAAGCAGAATCAGAACGCTTACGATGATTACACCATTCTCGACACCGTCATCATGGGCAACCAGCATCTGTATGATGTGATGAAGGAAAAGGATGCCA
>CAZPJH010000039.1:0-14417 GCA_964586875.1 uncultured Oscillospiraceae bacterium | reverse complement strand
CCCTCGTCAAGCGGATCATGGAAGAACTGGTCATTCCCAACGTGGAAGACCCCTACCGTCGGGAACGGGCCCGGGACGAACTGCCCCAAAGCGGGTCAGGCAAAACGATTATGACTTCCGAACCCAAATTTGTCCCGGAAGAGGCAGTGGAGATCTCCCCGGATGGCAAAACGAAACTGCGTATTCGCATGATCGACTCCGTAGGCTACATGGTGGCCGGAGCTGTCGGTGCTACCGAGGACGGCGTTGCACGGATGGTAACGACTCCATGGTACGACTATGAAATTCCCATGACGGAAGCTGCCGAACTGGGAACCAAAAAGGTCATGGAAGAACATGCCTCCATCGGTCTGGTCGTCACCACCGACGGCACCATTACCGACATCCCCCGCACTGATTACGAGGATGCCGAAGGCCGAGCTATCTTGGATATGCAGGCCACCGGCAAGCCCTATCTCGTCATCATCAACAGCCGTAATCCCCAGGGCGAAGCAGCAAAAACGTTGCAGCAGAACCTGCTGGAGAAATACGGTATCCACGCTGCCATTGCCGACTGTCAGGCTTTGACCGCCGAAGGCATCCAGGGATTGCTGCAACAGCTGCTGTATGCTTTCCCCCTGGGACAGGTACGGCTTTATCTGCCCCGCTGGCTGGATGCACTGGAAGAAACAAACCCCATAAAATCCACCCTCTACACAGCTCTGCTGGACTGTGCAGAGCAGATCCACAGTCTGGATCAGGCAGAAAGTCTGCTTACCGGTCTGAATGGGCTGGAAAATGTGCAGGATGTGGCCGTACGCAGCATCGATCTGGGCAACGGAACGGTGGATTGTGTCATCACCCTGCCTGCCCGGTTATTTTATGAGATCCTCAGTGCCAAAGCCGGTGTTACCATTGAAAACGACAGCCAACTGCTTCAGCTTTTAACAGAGCTGTCCCACGCCAAGCAGGAATATGACAAGGTTTCCGACGCCCTCTGCTCCGTCAAAGCCACCGGCTATGGAGTGGTCATGCCTACCGCCGAGGAAATGACCTTGCAGACACCGGAGATCTTGCGAAAAGGCGGTGCATACGGCGTGAAGTTGAAAGCCGGTGCCCCCTCCATCCACATGATCCGGGTGGATATTGCCACGGAGATCAGCCCCATGGTAGGCTCAGAACAGCAAAGTGCGGATCTGATCGGCTATCTCGGCAACGAAGACCCGGAAAAGCTGTGGCAAAGCAACATTTTCGGCAAATCCGTATATGATCTGATCCAAGAAGGACTCAGTGCCAAATTGCTGCAAATGCCGGAGGAAGTACGTAGCAAATTCCGATCCACCTTGCAACGGATCGTCAACGAAGGCGCCCAGGGACTGGTGTGCCTGATTTTGTAACGCAGCAGGGCGCTCACAACCGTGAGCGCCCTGTTCTTATCAAATTCCAGCCCGACGGAGGATCTCAGGCACATTTTTCTCTGCACCGATGGCCATGATATGCACACCTTCGCAGATTTTCTGTTCCTTGATCTGACGGATCAGGTCCGCCGCCATATCCATACCGGCCTGCACGGGAAGACCCTTCACACCCTTTTCCTTGCCTTCCTCAGCGGCAACCGTAAGGCGGTCGATCATCCAATCCGGCACCTGAATACCGGGCACATTCGCGTTCATAAACTTGGCCATACCCGCAGTCTTCAGGGGGATAATGCCTGCCATAATGGGCACGGTAATACCGGCAGCACGGACAGCTTCCATGAATGTTTTCAGGCTCTCCAAGTCAAAAACACCCTGAGTCTGAATAAATTCAGCACCGTTTGCCACCTTCTTTTTCAGCTTGGAGATCTGCAAAGGCAGCGGATCATACACCGGTGTCACCACGGCACCCTTAAAAAGCTTGGGAGTAGTAGCCAGCGCATTTCCGCCACAGTCACAGCCGGTCTGCTCCATAGCAGTGAGCATTCTCAGAACACCGACACTGTCCAGATCATAGACAGGCTTGGCATCCTTGCAATCGCCTACGGTAGGGTGGTCACCGGTCAGTGCCAACACCGTGTTGATGCCAAAGGAAGCAGCACTGAGCACATCGCCCTGGATCGCCATACGGTTGCGATCACGGCCGGTGATCTGCACGATGGCATCTATGCCGGACTGCTGCAAGTGGATGCACAGTCCCAGCGAGGATGCCTTCAGGCAGGCAGACTGCATATCGGTGACATTGACCGCATCCACCTTGCCTTTGAGCATCTGAGCAACTTCCAGCTGCTCTGTAAAATCATAACCCTTGGGAGGTGCCATTTCTGCGGTGATGGCAAATTCACCACGGAGCAATTTTTCCTGCAAAATGCTCATCTTTTCACCTCCCGGGTATTGATTTTACGGGGATAGGAAGTAGCTGCATGACCCTTGGGCTCAATGAGCAGATCCAACTTATCCAGCTGTCCCAACTGCTCCAATTTCTTGTAGATCATGATCCAGGCGCAGTCATTTTCGGGATTGACCTCACATTTGCCATTTTTCTGACCGCCGCAAGGACCGGAAGTCAAGCTCTTGGCGCACTTGGTCATGGGGCAGACGCCGCCGGTGTAGCCCAGCACGCAGTCGCCGCACATCCGGCAGGCCTCGTTGAACATGCCCACACGCTCCACCTGTCCCAGGAACATGGTGTTATTTGCAGGATAAACAGGAATGTCGATCTGCTCGGCAACTGTCCCCACGCCATCGCCGCAGGACATACCCACGATAGCATCGGGGGCAGCGGCTTTGATGGCCTTCAGTTCCTTTTTCACCAGCAGCTTGTGGCAACATTCACCGGGATAGGCAGTGGCCACCACCTCTTTGCCATTGGCTTCTAAGTATTCTTTCAGCTCCGCCATTTCCTTTTCACCGCCCACATTACAGGCAGTAGCACAGCTGGCGCAACCGATGATGGCAATTTTTTTCGCATCGCCCAGCATGAGCATCAGCTCTTCGATGGGCTTTTTTTCAGAAATAATCATAAATGTTCTCCCTTTTGGGAACTCAAATATTCTGTGTTTCGATCATTTGGCACAAGTCCAGTATGATATGATCCGGCAAGCCGCAGTTCCTGACAGCTGAAAGCATATCTACCTGAGAAAAACGGCATTGCTCCAAATTCTTTTGCAATTCTGCGCTTAAATTCCACTCCATAGCATCAGAATAAACATTTGCCCGGACAATGCTCCCCTGCTCCACTTGCAGCTGCAATTCAACGCCGCCCCAAGGGAAACGCTGTTTGCAGGTAAAGGTGGCAGGCAGCGACTTGCCGTAATTCCAGTCCCAGGAAGCGTTCCGCTGCCGAAGCTGGTTAACATAATTCACATCCAGGTCATTTTCAGACAACTCTACCGCTTCCAGTCCGTAGACCTGAGTAAAAGCTCTACGCATTTCCTCTTTCATCCGATCGATGGTCAGATCCGGCGTCAATTCTTTCAAATTGATGACACGGGAACGGACAGAAGCCACGCCCTTGCTCTGGAGTTTTTCTTTGGAGGGCACCAAATACTGCCCCAGCTTTGACATATCCACATCCACCAGCAATGTGCCGTGGTGGTAGGCCTGACCCTTGGAATCGTAAAAAGCATTGCCGGAAAATTTCCGCCCGTCCACGGTCACATCGTTGCGACCGGTGATCTGGGCATCGATTCCCAGATTTCGGCAGGCGGTGACGATCACCTGCAGTTGCTTGCTTAGGTCATAATTTTTCTTGGAAACCAGGAATGTAAAATTCAGATTCCCCATATCGTGATAGACGGCTCCACCACCGGAAAGACGGCGGGCAAGATGTCCGCCGTCTTGGCTCAGTTCGGTGGTTCGGCACTCAGCCCAGGCATTCTGGTTTCGGCCGATGACAACGGTGTGGCGATTTTGCCACAGGTAGAGAATGCAGGCATCCTCCCCTACCGTTTCCATCCAATATTGCTCAACTGCCAGGTTGAGATACGGGTCATCTGATTTACTGACATAGCAGTAAATCTTATTCACCATAGTTGTAACGCAGCACAGGCTGACGGGCAGCACGGACTTCGTCCAGGCGACCCACGGGGGTGTTGTGGGGAGCGCTGTGCAGCTGCTCAGGATCCACCTTTGCCAGCTCATGCAGCTTTTTGAACACCTCAATGGCCTCATCCATGGTCTCCATAGACTCGGTCTCGGTAGGCTCGATCATCAGAGCCTCGTGGACGATCAGCGGGAAGTACATCGTGGGGGGATGGATACCATTGTCCAGCAGACCCTTGGCGATATCCAGAGCGGAAACACCGGTGTCCTTATGGAACTGATCCAGTGTCATGACAAACTCGTGCATACAGGGGCCGGGGTAAGCCATGTCGTAAGTATCCTTCAGGCGAGCCATCATGTAGTTGGCGTTGAGAACAGCATTCTCACCGGCTTCGGTAATACCCTTCTTACCCAGCGTCATCAGATAGGCCAGTGCCTTGACAACAACAGAGAAGTTGCCGTTGAAGTTCTTCACACGACCCATGCTCTTGGCAGGCTTGACCAGGGTATATTTTTCTCCTTCTTTCTCAGCCACAGGGCCGGGCAGGTACGGTGCCAGGATGGCCTTACAGCCAACAGGGCCGGAGCCGGGGCCGCCGCCGCCGTGAGGAGTGGAAAAACTCTTGTGCAGGTTCAGGTGGACACAGTCAAAGCCCATGTCACCGGGGCGGACAACACCCAGAACTGCGTTCAGGTTCGCACCGTCGTAGTAGCACAAGCCACCTGCATCGTGGACGATCTTGGTGATCTCCAAAATGTTCTTGTCGAAGATACCGACGGTGTTGGGGTTGGTCAACATCAAACCAGCGGTATCAGGGCCAACAGCAGCACGCAGAGCATCCAAATCCACACAGCCGTCGCTGCCGGAGGGAATGTTGACGATGGTAAAACCGGCCATAACAGCAGAGGCAGGGTTGGTGCCGTGGGCAGAGTCAGGAACAATGATCTTGGTACGAGCAGTGTCCCCACGATCCATGTGATAGCACTTAATGAGCATCAGGCCTGTGAACTCGCCATGAGCACCTGCAGCAGGCTGCAAGGTCATATCATCCATGCCGGTAACTTCGCACAGGCTCTTCTTGGCACGGTACAGCACTTCGATCGAACCCTGTGCAGTTTCTTCGCACTGGGTGGGATGGATCTGGGTGAAGCCGGGCAGGGCTGCCATGGCCTCGTTGATCTTGGGATTGTACTTCATGGTACAGGAGCCCAGAGGGTAGAAACCGTCGTTAACGCCGTGGACACGCTTGCCCAGAGCGGTATAGTGACGGATCAAATCGTTTTCGCAGACATGGGGCAAGCGCAGAGCGGTCTTACGGGTCTGCTTCAGTTCCACAACGGGAACATCACATTCGGGAATCAGAGCCAGATGCTGTTCGGCCGTTCCTCTTTCAAAAATCGTTTTCATATCAGAACGCCTCCTTCAGCACAGCTACTGCCTGATCCAGTTCTTCCTTGGAGACCAGCTCGGTTGCACACCACAGCAGGCCTTCTTCCACCTTCAGGCCGCCCAGAATGCCATTTTTAGCCAGAACAGACAGTGCCTTCTCGCAATCGGGACACTCGGTGACGAACTCGTGGAAATATTCACCCTCGTAAACACGCTTCCAGCCCAGTTCCTTCTCCAACTTCTCAGCCAGATAGTGTGCCTTGGACATGGAGGAAACGGCAGCCTGACGCAAACCGACCTCACCCACGGAAGCTAAGTACACACCGGCAGTAAAGGCGCACAACTGCTGGTTAGAGCAGATGTTGGAAGAAGCCTTCTCACGGCGAATGTGCTGCTCACGGGCAGACAGGGTCAGAACATAGCCGATATTGCCGTCCTTGTCCACGGTCTGACCGACGATACGACCGGGCAGATTACGGGTCATGGCCTTATTGGTGGTCATGATGCCCAGGTAGGGGCCGCCGAAAGCGGTGTCCATACCAAGGGGCTGGCCTTCGCCAACGGCCACATCAGCACCGCACTCGGCAGGCGTAGGCAGAATGGCAGCGGCGATGGGGTTGAAGCCCATGACATACTTGGCACCGGCAGCGTGAACGATCTGGCCGATTTCGGTGGCATCTTCCAGCAGACCATAGTAGTTGGGCTGCTGCAGGTAGAACATGGCAGCATCAGCGCCCAGAGCGGCCTTCAGTGCTTCCTTGTCCACACGACCATTGACCGCAGGGATCACGGTCAGCTCCACACCGGAACCCAGGCAGTAGGTCTTCATGGTCTCCAGCACGTCGGGCTGAACAGTGGCAGCCACATAAGCTTTGGTGCGCTTGCGGTCACGGCACATGGTGATAGACTCAGCAGCGGCGGTACCCACATCGTAGACACCGGCGTTGGAAACATCCATGCCGGTCAGCTCGCACATCATGGTCTGGTACTCGAAGATGGACTGCAAAATACCCTGGCTGATCTCAGCCTGATAAGGGGTATACGCAGTCAAAAACTCTTCACGGCCGGTGATGGCCTTTACGGTAGCAGGAATAAAGTGGCGATAGCTGCCTGCACCACGCAGGCAAGTGGGGAACACCACGTTCTTTTCAGAAATCTTGGTCAGTTCCCGGCGCAGCTCCAGTTCACTCAGGCCTTCGGGCAAATTCAGTTCCTTGATGAACATATCCTGAGGCACGTTGCAGTACAGGTCACGGATGGAGTTAACACCGATGACCTTCAGCATTTCCTGGCGCTCCGCATTGGTAGACGGAACATAAGAGCCCATATTAGCCCTCCTTGGTCATGGCCTCGTAGGCTTCAGCATCCAGCAGTTCTTCCGTGGCGGTAATGTTCTCCACCTTGAAGATCCAAGCGCCGTAGGGATCTTCGTTCAGGTTCTCGGGAGCATCTTCCAGCTCGGTGTTGACTTCAGCGACAACGCCGGAAACGGGAGAAACGATATCAGAAACAGCCTTAACGGACTCCACGTCGCAAGCAGGCTCGCCGGCGGTGACTTCGTCGCCGACAACAGGCAGGTTCACGAACACCAGGTCGCCCAGCTCAGACTGTGCGAAATCGGAAATACCGATCAGAGCGGTGGTTTCGTCGATCATCTTGACCCACTCGTGGTCACGGGAATACTTCAGTTCAGCAGGAAAGTTCATGGGATTGTCCTCCAATAAATTAAATATTTTTTAGGTTTATTATGTAAGGTGAATTATTCACCGTAAACGACAGGGATCGCAACAGGGGGAATGCGGTTGTTGATGTGCTTGGCAACCACAACGGCAGCCACTTCACGGCCACGGATATCCACGCTGATCTCGTCACCGGCCACGATATCCTCCCGGATCAGGGCAAAACCGATGGAACGCTTGGCTACGGTTTCGGTCTGAACACCGTTTTCCATCACATAGTAAGGAACCATGGTACCACTGGTCACATAACCAACTTCCACGCCATCCTTCTTCACAGGGAAGCCGGCACGCAGAACACCCTTACCGGTCAGGCAGATAGGACGAATACGCAGAGGCAGTGCCTTGCAGTCGGTGTGGTCGCCCTCTTTCTGGCGCAGGAAGTCAGCGTACTGTGCTTCCAGCACTTCACGACCCACGTAGTTGCCCTTCTCCTCAGCAAACTTGACAGCGAAGGAAGCCAGCGGCACGGAGAACAGGCGGATCTCGTTGCCATAGTTGTCGATGCCCATTTCATGGCCATACAGGGGCAGTGCAGCCTCCAGACGGAGGGTATCTCTTGCGCCCAGTCCGGCAGGCACAGCGCCCAGTTCCACGAAACGATTCCAGAAGTAAACCGCATCCTCGCTGTTGAAGTACAGCTCGTAGCCAATGGGCTCGCCGGTGTAGCCGGTGGCAGAAGCAATGACCTTACGGCCATCCAGTTCCAACACGCCGATCAGGTTCTTAGAAGAACCGCAGGGCACGGGAGCGCCGTTTGCCAGCTGCTCCAGCATCTTCTGGGCATTGGGGCCCTGCAGGGCAACAGCAGCCAGCTTGTCGGAAACATTGGTCAGGCGTACATCATAGCCCTTGGCCTGCTCGTTCAGATATTCCATATCCTTGTCGATGTTACCGGCATTGATGACCAGCAGGTGACGATCTTCTTCATAGCGATAAACATAGGCATCATCCACAGCGCCACCGGTGGTGGTGGGGATGATAGTGTACTGGGCTTTGTTCATTTCCAGAGCGCCCACATTGCTCGACAGCACATGCTGCAGGAACTCCACTCTCTGGCTGCCTTCCACATAGACACGGCCCATGTGGGACACGTCGAAAATGGCGCAGTTTTTGCGGCAGGCCAGATGCTCTGCGATAATACCGATGGGATACTGGATGGGCATTTCCCAACCGCCGAAGTCCACCAGCGTGGCACCGGCATCCACATGGGTCTGGTAGTAGATGGTGCGTTTTAAAGCGTTCATTGATTTCGCTCCTTTTCATTTTCCCTGAGGAACGCCCTAGGGCATTCCTTTGGTCATATCATAGCTATTGTAAGTTCCCCTTTCCGTTTTGTCAACTGTTATTATGGTAAATTTATCAAAAACTGCATCAAAATTTTACACCTCTCTGTGCTTTTTGCCATAAACACAGAGCGCTTGATCATAACCACCGGCCGTATCGATGGTATCTTCAATTTTTGCATTGTTTTGGGCAATGCCCCCCCCAACCGTAGGGGCGGATACCATCCGCCCGAAAAGGAACTGGCGATCGACCCATCCCGGGCGGCAGATTGCCGCCCCTACCAAAAGGGAAACGCCCCTATCACACCGCACCAGCATTGGTGTTGCCCCAAAGACATCCATGGTACTGCATGATGATCTCGCCACCACCCTATAGCAGGATGTGCTTTCAGGGGGCGGCACCTTGGCCGCCCCCTGATAACTTTTTTCAAGTCACAGAAAAAATCTGTATTAGACCATTGCCGATCAGCTACGCACCCAATGGTCGGCGCTGACCTGTTGCAGCTGTCCCTCCCCCTCAACAGTAGGCTCATAGGGGATACGGACCCGTTTTTTCTCCCGCCGAGGATCCGGGATCGGAATAGCAGACAGCAGACTTTTGGTATAAGGATGGAGCGGATCCGCAAACAGCTCATCTGCAGCAGCCAGTTCCAAAATCCTGCCATTTTGCATGACTGCGATCCGATCGGAAAAGTATTTCACCACCGCAAGATCATGCGCCACAAACAGAATGGTCAAGCCCAACTCCTTACGCAGATCGTTGAGCAAATTGATGATCTGTGCCTGAATAGACACATCTAACGCCGACAGCGGCTCATCTGCGATCAGCAATTTGGGTTCCATAATGATTCCACGGGCAATGCCGATCCGCTGACGTTGGCCACCGGAAAACTCATGGGGATAACGACTTGCATAACCCCGGGGCAAGCCCACCATATCCAGCGTTTTGTAAACTTTTCCCTCAATTTCCTTCTTGTCTTTGACACCGTTTACGATCAACCCTTCCGCTACGATCTCTTTCACCGTAAGCCGCGGATTAAGGGATGCCATCGGATCCTGAAAAATCATCTGGATGTCTTTTTCTGCCCTCTTTCGCCTGCCGATGGCACGCCCTTCAAAATATATTTCCCCGGAAGTGATGGGGTATAGTCCCATAATGCAGCGTCCGGTGGTGGTTTTTCCGCAGCCGGACTCCCCTACCAGTCCAAAAACTTCTCCTCGATACACTTCAAAACTTACATCTTTCACAACTTCCGTTTTGCCGAAGCTCTGGCACAAATGGGCAACCTGCAACAAAATTTCCTTGCTCATTCTTCCGCCTCCGCCGCTGCGATTCGTCCTGCCAAAACAGGCGGCAACGCCACCTTCGGCGCATCGGGGTGCAGCAGCCAAGTAGCTGCCCGATGCGTTTCAGATATTTCAAACATGGGCGGCTGCTCCAAATAATCGATCTTCAGTGCATAGCGATTACGGTCAGCAAAAGCATCCCCCTTCGGTGGACAGGTCATGTTGGGCGGCGTGCCGGGTATGGCTTCCAGTTGTCCATCCATATCCAGACTGGGCACGGAGGACAGCAGTGCCCAAGTATAAGGATGTCGGGGATCGTAAAAAATATCCTCCGCTGTCCCCTGCTCTACGATCTTTCCGGCATACATAACAGCAATATCATCTGCTACATTGGCCACCACCCCCAAATCGTGCGTGATAAACAGAACCGACAATCCCCGTTCCTTCTTCAGACGATTGATCAGCTCCAATATCTGCGCCTGAATGGTCACATCCAGCGCCGTTGTGGGTTCGTCGCAAATAAGGATCTCCGGATCGGAGGCCAGCGCAATGGCAATCACGATTCGCTGGCGCATACCGCCGGACAGTTCAAATGGATACTGATGAAATCGCCGCTGAGGCTCGCTGATCCCCACCTCTTCCATCAGACGCAGTGCCTTCTGTTTGGCCGTCCTTCTGTCTTGTTTTCCCATGGCTTCCGTAATCTGCTTTCCAATGTGTACAATGGGATTTAAGCTGGAAAGCGGATCCTGAAAAATCATGGCGATCTTTTTCCCCCGAATGCGGCACATCTGCTTCTCGGACAGGCTCAAAAGATCCGTTCCTTTATAAAGAATTTCCCCATGCTCCACAGAAGCATTTCCTGCCAAAATGCCCATAATGGCACGGCTTGTAACGGATTTTCCGGAGCCGGATTCTCCCACTACCGCCAAAGTTCTTCCCGATTCCATGGCAAAAGAGATCCCACGCACCGCTTCCAGCCGTCCTGCATCCGTACGAAAGGATACAGACAGCTCCTTTACTTCCAGTTTTTTGCTCACCTTTTCGCCCCCAAATGGCTTTTTCCCTACTTTGCCACAAAAGTGTATTTCTTATCCACAACGCAAAAAACTTCCGGCATCCAAAATCGGATGCCGGAAGCATTACATATTATACGCTGTATTGGCTGTAGAGTACCAGCATGACCACGGCAATGGCCAGGAAGATCAGTCCACATACCAGCAAGAATGCAAAGCCGAACTTGTGTTCTGCTCTTCTGGTGCGGTAATCGAAATAACTTTCGGTGTTGCGATTGACTTCTTTTCTGAAAATATTGGCAAAAGCACGCAAACCATACGTAATTCCATCGAAAACGCCCTCGTTACTGACGAAAACCAGCGCACCGATACCGGTGGCCACCACGCCGACCACAAAGAAGCAATCACACAAGATGTGATAAATATCCACCATTGCGGTCTGCTCCAGGATATCCTTTGACCAGGCCAGCAAGGCTACCAAAAGGGTTTCAATTGTCAGGGTAATTGCGTATTTTTTCATTTGATCACTTCTTCAGCTGTTCGTATTCTTTGCAATATTTGTTGAATTCTTCCGTGTTACAATAGACAAAGTGGCCGGGATAGACCTCTCTCATGGAAGGGCCTTCCTTAGAGTAGTCATGGTCAAGGACGGGGTTATACACCATTCTCTTCCGGTTCTTCTCACTGATGGGATCCGGCAACGGGATCGCAGACAGCAACGCACGGGTATAGGGGTGGAAGGGATGGGCAAACAGCTCATCACTGGTACCCATTTCCACGATCTTACCAAAGTACATAACTGCAATTCTGTTGGAGAAGTATTTCACAACTGCCAGGTCATGGGCAATGAACATAATGGTCAGACCCATCTTTTCACTCAGTTCATTCAGCAGGTTGATGACCTGCGCCTGAATGGAAACATCCAATGCAGAGATGGGCTCGTCTGCGATGATCAGTTCCGGGTTCATAATGATCGCCCGGGCAATACCGATACGCTGACGCTGACCACCGGAGAACTCATGGGGGTAACGGGAAGCGTGTTCCTGAACCAGACCGACTGTTTCCAGCATTTTATAAACCTGCTGATCGATAAACTCCTTATCCTTCACGCCACGGATCACCAGACCCTCAGCAATGATATCGCGGACGGTCATACGGGGATCCAGAGAAGCAATGGGATCCTGGAAAATCATCTGGATCTCATTGGTCAGCTTGTTTCTGCCTTTCGAGCGGGAGAACTTCTTATGATCTGCAATGGCAGACTTGATCTCTGCTCTGTTCTTCTCCACGATCTCATCACGCTGCTCTTTGGTGATCTTACCTTCGGTAAAATCCTGACGAGCCTGCTTGATCGCATCCTCGTAGCTGCGTGTACCGGCGCAAATACGCTCACCTTTGTAGTAAACGGAACCGCCGGTGATATCGTACAGTCGGATAATGGAACGGCCGGTAGTCGTTTTGCCACAGCCGGACTCGCCGACCAGGCCAAATACTTCACCTTTGTAGATCTCAAAACTGACCTTATCTACCGCTTTGTTTTCACGTTTTTTCAGCTTGAAATATTGCTGGAGATTATCAACTTTAAGTAAAACTTCTTTTTCCATGTTCTTATCTCTCCTTCTTCAAGCGTTCAATGCGGGACTTGATCAGCGCAGGCATTTCCACCTTCGGTGCATTGGGATGCAGCAGCCAAGTTGCCGCCTGATGGGTGGGAGTGATATCGAACATGGGAGGCTCCAGTTCAAAATCGATTTCCAGCGCATACTTGTTTCGGGCTGCAAAGGCATCGCCCTTCGGCGGATAGATCATGTTGGGAGGCGTGCCGGGGATGGATTCCAGTTTTTCCTTGGTATCCAGGTCAGGCATGGACGATAGCAGTGCCCAGGTATAGGGATGAGCAGGCTCATAGAACACCTCTTCTGCAGTGCCCTTTTCCACGATCTTACCGGCATACATAACAGCGATCCGGTCGGCCATATTTGCAACAACACCCAGATTGTGGGTAATGAAAATAACCGACAGGTGTCTTTTGCGCTTGATATCGTTGATCAGCTCCAAGATCTGGCCCTGAATGGTCACGTCCAAGGCAGTGGTAGGCTCGTCACAGATCAGAATATCAGGGTTAGCAGACAGTGCAATTGCGATCACGATTCTCTGGCGCATACCACCGGAGAACTCGAACGGATACTGGTTATAGCGGGCAGCAGGCTCGGGGATACCAACTTCTTCCATCAGCTTAATCGCCTTTGCCTTAGCGATCTGCTTGTTCATTCTGACCACCACACGGGAAGCCTGTTCCTTCAGGAAGTCGATGATCTCCACCACCTGTGCATCCGCATCAAACTGAGTGGACTTTTCAATGGCAACTTCGTAAGTAGCGATCAAATTCTCAAGCACCTTGCAGATATTGCTACGCTTCAGTTCCAGATCCACCGTTGCAGCAGGCTTCAGCACCCAATCGGGGGTCTTTCCCTTGGCGATCAGCGCATCGTACTTTGCCTTGTTTCTCAGATAGATCTTTTCCTCAACAGGATTGTTCTTAATACCGGCGAAATAGCTGTTGACTGCAGATGCAAAAGCAGAATGGAATACATATTCCGTGCTTTCCTTCTTCACGCTGAGCTTGTTAATGGCGCCGTCTACCTGTGCAGTCAAATGCTTGACATAGGTATGTGCCGTCTTTTCATTGATGCTATCGGACTGGAAGTAGGCCAAAGCCTCCTTCATTTCCACCAGACACTCTGCCTTCTTGGCAATGGATTTCTTGTGTGCATAACGGACGCCAAATGCAGCGGTCTTTCTGAAATCGAACA
Source organism: uncultured Oscillospiraceae bacterium (assembly GCA_964586875.1). Lineage (GTDB taxonomy): Bacteria > Bacillota > Clostridia > Oscillospirales > Oscillospiraceae > Faecousia. Next base: position 891 of record CAZPJH010000039.1, on the reverse strand, counting down.
TGAAATCCTTATCCAGGAATTCACGGGTCATGCGGTTCATCTCATCAATGGACATCTTGCTCAGATCGGCATCCGGATGAGCTGCCATGTAATAACCCATGGTGAAGAAATTGGGCTTTTCTTTCGCCAGAGCCTCCCGAGTCAGCTTGTAGATCTTTTCCAGAGGTGCCACCGCATCCTTCGGATCAAGATTCTTGCCCTGCTTTGCCAGCTTGCGAAGCTCTGCAGCCAGTGCCATGCTCTGCTCGTCCTTTACCACCACATAGGGGTTAAAGGATTCCGTAAAGTTCTTGGCAATGGCCCGAAGCTCCACAGGTACGTCAATGGGGCGCTCTTTTCTGATGTAGGTCAGCAGGTTCTCCACCTGCACGTCCACCTGAGTCGCTTCACCGTAAGCATCGTTATAAAGGCCTTCGACCTTGGTGTTTTCAATGCAGAAATTGTCAAACTTTTTCAGCTTTGCAGCAACTTCTGCCCGATAATCCTTACCGTTTTCAGCATCACCGGCGTTAATATTTTCGCCCAGACGCTTGATCAGTGTATTAAACTCATACCGAGCATTTTTCCGGCCGGTTTTGGCCTTCAGGATCATAGCCTCGGTCAGCTGTTGGCCGATACGCATGATGGGGTTCAAGCTGGACATGGGGTCCTGGAAGATCATGGCGATCTTATCGCCGCGGATCTTGTGATAATCCTCCTCAGAGATCTTCAGCAGATCTTGGCCATCGTACAGGATCTCGCCGCCCTCAACAATGGAGTTGCCTGCCAGAATACCCATAATTGCCTTACTGGTAACGGATTTACCGGAGCCGGACTCACCGACGATCGCCAGTGTTTCGCCCTTGTACAGATCAAAGGAAATATTTCGAACGGCTTTAACAATTCCACCCT
>CAZPJH010000038.1:0-14453 GCA_964586875.1 uncultured Oscillospiraceae bacterium | reverse complement strand
CCAGCGAAATGTCCGGCGGTCAGCAGCAGCGTGTGGCCATTGCCCGTGCGCTGGTAAAAATGCCCCGCGTTCTTCTGCTGGACGAGCCTCTGTCCAACTTGGACGCCCGTCTGAGATTGCAGACTCGTGAGGAGATCCGCCGCATTCAGCGTGAAACCGGTATTACCACCATCTTCGTTACCCACGACCAGGAAGAGGCAATGTCCATTTCCGACGAGATCGTGGTTATGAAGTTGGGTGTTGTGCAGCAGGTGGGTGCGCCTCAGGCTGTTTACGACGATCCTGCAAACCTGTTCGTTGCCAAGTTCCTGGGTACTCCTCCCATCAACGTGTTTGACGGCTGCGTGAAGGCCGGCAAGCTGTTCATTGGTGAAGATCAGGTGTTGGACGTTCCCGGTGTCGCAGACCAGGAAGTGTTCGTGGGCATCCGTCCCGAGGGCTTCGTGCCTGCTGAAAATGGTGTTCTGTGCTGCCAGCTGAGCAGTGTGGAAGTTATGGGCCGTGACTCCAGCGTGGTTTCTACCAACGCTGCTTGTGAGAAGCCCATCCGTTCCATTATCAATTCCGATGTCAGAGTTGATACTTCCAAGGAAACTGTTCGCTTTGACCTGAAGGCTCATAAGGTGTTCATCTTCAATAAGGAGACCGAGGAAAGAATCCGTTTCGAGGTGAAGTGATATGGTAGATAGCAAACAACAATGGAAAGCCTGGCTGTATCTGTCACCGGCAATCGTTTTGCTGCTGGTATTTACTGTCTGGCCCATCATCAATACACTGCGTATGGCTTTCATGGAAGGCTATAACGGCTTGTCTTTTATTGGTGGCCAATCTTACGAATTTGGCTTCGGTAATTTCCTGACGGTCATTAAGTACAAAAAGTTTTTGACCTGCTTGAAGAACACCGCCTTGCTGTGCGTGACCACTGTGCCCATTTCCACCGTTCTGGCACTGCTGATTGCTGTGGCACTGAACTCCATCAAGCCCCTGCAGAAGGTGCTGCAGACCATTTTCTTCCTGCCCTATGTGACCAACTCCATTGCCATCGGCATGGTGTTTGCCGCAATGTTTAACATCGTTGGCCTGAAGTCTGACGGCAGCGGTGCTGATACCTGGGGCATTATCAACAATGTTATTCAGTTCTTTGGTGGCACGCCCATCAACTGGATCAATGCCGGTTCCTCCTATTGGGCAAATATGACGGTCATGATCGTCTACATTGTGTGGAATGCGCTGCCCTTTAAGATCCTGGTGCTGCTGGGCGGCCTGCAGGGTATCAACAAGCAGTATTATGATGCAGCAAAAGTGGACGGCACACCTCGTAGCAGAGTGCTGACCCGGATCACCATTCCGCTGCTGTCCCCCATGCTGGCTTATGTTATTATCACCGGCTTTATCGGCGGCTTCAAAGAATATACCAGCATTGTCGGTATCTTCGGCGACAAGATGGGCCCGGCTCACGATGCCGGCAGCCTGAACACCATGGTCGGATTTATCTATGATGCTTTGGCCAACGGCAAGCAGGGACGTGCCAGCGCAGCTGCTCTGATCCTGTTCGTAATTATCCTGGTGGTCACGATGTTCAACAACAAAGTGATCAAGAAGCACGTTCACTATTAAGGAGGGGTCTGTAATGTCTAACGAAAAGAATAATGTCATGCAGGCCAAGAATTTGCAGAAGGTTTCCAATGCTGCAAAGGTCACCCGCGTGCTGTCGAAGACCGGCGTGTACGCATTTCTGCTGATCATGGCAGTGATCGTGCTGTTCCCCTTCTACTGGATGATCATTTCCTCCCTGAAGACACTGACAGAATACCGTCTGTCTACCCCCACTTTCTGGCCCAAGCTGATCATGTGGGGCAACTATATCGAAGCATTTAACACTGCAAACCTGGGTCAGCTGTTCATGAACACTGCCTATGTTGGTATCGTGTCCACCATTTTGTCTTTGGTCATCACTGTGCTGAGCGCCTTCGCTTTTGCACGGCTGGAGTTCAAGGGTAAGGAAACCCTGTTCGGCATGCTGCTGGCTACCATGATGATCCCCGGCGAACTGTTCACTATCACCAACTATATGACCATCAATCAGCTGAACTGGATGAACACCTTTGAAGCACTGATCATCCCGTTCCTGGTTTCCGTGTTCTATATTTATCTGCTGCGCCAGAACTTCATGCAGATCCCCAATGAGCTGTATCTGGCAGCAAAGGTGGATGGCTGTGGCGACCTGAAGTACCTGTGGAAGGTCATGATCCCCTTGGCTATGCCCACTTTGATCTCCATCACCATTTTGAAGATGATGGGTGCCTGGAACTCCTATGTGTGGCCCAACCTGGTCACCAGCGATGATGCACACAAGCTGATTACCAACGGCTTGCGTAACGCCTTCTCTGATACCAGCGGCATGACCAACTATCCGTTGCAGATGGCTGCTGTTGTGATCGTGTCCGCACCGTTGTTCCTGGTGTTCCTGTTCCTGCGTAAGTATATTATGGCAGGCGTCAGCCGCAGCGGTATCAAGGGCTGATTATTTCAGTTAACCGGTGGGTAACACCACCCACCATTAACATATTCATCTATCCATTATTATGAGTGAAGAAAGGAAACTGAAACGCTATGAAAAAGATTATTGCGATGCTCATGCTGCTGACTATGCTGGTTGGTATCGTGGGTCTGACCGGTTGCACCAAGGGAGGCAGCAACAGCGCTCAGGGTAACTTTGTTGTGCCCGAAAGCGGCTTTGATACCACCACTCCTGTGACCATCACCTTCGGTCATACCATGGGTGCAAACCTGCAGGCTGTTCTGGCGAAGGCAATCACCCGCTTCAACAAGATCTACCCCAACATCACCATTGAGCATTCCTCTAAGGGTGGTTGGTCCGACATCAACGATACCATCAATACCGAGATCAACGGTGGCAACCAGCCCAACATCGTTTACTGCTATCCTGACCACGTTGCAATGTACAACCTGGCTAAGGCTGTTGTGACTCTGGACGATCTGATCGCCAGCAACATCGCCATTGGCGAGACCGGCGAGATCATCGGCCTGACCGAGGCTCAGAAGAACGACATCATCAAGTCCTACTATGATGAAGGTTTGGTTTACGGCGACAATCTGATGTACACCATGCCTATTTCCAAGTCCACCGAGGTTCTGTACTACGACAAGACTTTCTTTGAAGAGAACAACCTGAAGGTTCCTACCAATTGGGAAGAACTGTGGGAGGTTTGCGCTCAGATCAAGACCCTCAGACCCAATGACATCCCTCTGGGTTACGACTCCGAGGATAACTGGTTCATCACCATGTGCGAGCAGATGAAGAGCGGTTACACCGATGCTTCCGGCGATGATAAGTTCCTGTTCAACAACGACACCAATAAGGCTTTCATCAAGCAGCTGCGTGAGTACTATGAGAAGGGCTACTTCACCACTCAGGAGCTGTACGGCGCTTATACTTCCGGCCTGTTCACCAACCAGGATACCAAGACTTCCCGTTGCTATATGTGTATCGGTTCCACCGGCGGTGCTTCCTACCAGATCCCCAAGACCACCGATGCCGATGGCAACACCACCTACGCTTTTGAAGTAGGCGTTGCTCCCGTTCCTCAGTACAATGCAAACAATAAGAAGGTCATTTCTCAGGGCCCCAGCGTCTGTATCCTGAAGGACAAGGACACCACCGATCAGGAGATCATCGCTTCCTGGCTGTTCATCAAGTTCCTGACTACTGATGTGGAATTCCAGGCTGAGTTCTCCATGACTTCCGGCTATATGCCCGTTCTGGAATCTGTCACCGAAAACGAAACTTACAGCAAGTGGCTGGCTACTGCTGACGGTCGTTCCAACCTGACCGCTACTGTTGTTAAGGTCGGTATCGAAGGCCGTGACACCTACTATGTTTCTCCCGCATTTAACGGCTCTACCACTGCCCGTAGCCAGGTCGGTTCTCTGCTGCTGAAGTGCATCAGCACCAAGCTGGAAGGCACTCAGACTCTGGATGATCTGATCAACAAGGCTTTCTCTGATGCAATCGACGAGTGCGAGTATCAGGCAAGCTAATGGCATAGTGTGAATATGAAAGTTTCTACAAAATTAATCGCAATTCTTCTGTTGGCAACCCTGACAGTCGGCATTTTTGCCGGCTGCCAGGATTCCGCAGGTAATTCCACTTCCTCTACAGCTGGAAAGGAATTGGAACCTTGGGTGGATTATGTTTCCCAGGTCAAGCTGGATATGAATACCTCCAGCAAAAAGCTTGAGGTGGAGGTCTACAACTATGTTGACGGTGATACCACCCATGTCTGCCCGGTCGGTTCTACCAGTTTAGCCGATGTAATGAAGATCCGTTACATTGCGGTCAACACGCCGGAGTCCACCGGTCAGATCGAACCCTATGGTAAAAAGGCTTCCAACTTTACCCATGAGAAGCTGTCCAATGCTGAATCCATCATTATTGAGTCCAACACGGAAAAGTGGGAGTACGACTCCAGCGGCAGCCGTGTGATGGGCTGGGTTTGGTACAAGCCCAAGGGAGAAACGGAGTATCGCAATCTGAACCTGGAACTGGTTCAGAACGGCCTGTCCTTGGCCTGCGGCGGTACTACCGATTTGTATGGCAGCTACACCATGGCCGCCTACAACCAGGCAAAGAACTATAAGCTCAATGCTCTTTCCAATGAGAAAGACCCTGATTTCTATGATGGCGAAGCCATCAACGTAGATCTGAAAACGCTGCGTTCCAATATTGAGCTTTATGCAAACAAGATCGTTGTGTTTACGGGCACCATCGTCCGTAATAACAGCCAGACCGTTTATGTTGAACAGTACGATGAAGAAACTGATATGTACTACGGCATCAGCGTCTACTATGGTTTCCAGTCCGGTGCCATTGACGAAGTGCTGAAAGTGGGCAATAATGTCCGCTTTGTCGGTTCTGTTCAGTATTACGAGGCCGGCGGCACTTGGCAGGTGGCGGACATCCACTACAGTGCCTTCAGCAAGGACGATCCTGATAATATTCAGCTGATCGAGGCCGGTCACAGTGCTGCAAATACACTGATCGATCCTGAAAAGTTCGTCAACAGCAAGGTCACACTGGATGTGATGGCGGAGTTGGGTGGCGAAAAGACGGAAAAGAAGGAATTCCAATATGCGCAGTTGCTTCTGAGTACTTCCGTCAAGATGGAAAACCTGTACATTAAGGATATTTACACCACCAACAATGGTGGAAATAATGATGGCGCAATGACCTTTACCTGTGAGGTCAACGGTGTGACCATCACCGTCCGTACAACCGTTTTACGTAAAGCGGATAAGACCCTTTACACCGAGGCGGATTTCCTGGGAAAGACCATTGATGTTACCGGTATCGTTGACTATTACAATGGAGAGTACCAAATTAAAGTTTTCTCCGCAAACAACATTAACGTGCATAACTAACGAAATGAAAAAAAGGAGTAAACCATGAAGAAGATTATTTCTATTGTGCTGTTGCTGACGCTGTGCCTGGGACTGTTTGCAGGCTGCGGCGACAACGGCAATACCACAACCGCTCCTGCAGATTCCATTAAGAGCGATCTGGCAAATGCAAAGCTCATTCTGCGTAACCGCTATGATACTGCCGGCAAGGATCAGGAGAACAAGATTCTGGCCGACAAGGAACTGATCACTGTTGTTGTGGTCGGCGAAAATTCTTTCAAGGTTGACTGGACCGTGAAGGTCACCGCCGGCAATGCTGACGATGCAAAGATCGTGGCTGCTGAAACCGCTAACACCGTCAAGCTGGATGTTAACGAGAAGCCCACTGAAGAACTGCACTTCACCCTGACCGCTACCATCAGCGATGGTGCCAACAATACCGAGACCCTGACCCTGAAGTGCTTCACTCCTGCCAAGGCTGGCCCTGCAGGTCCCGCCAAGCCCGTTGCCGGTACTGCTTACAAGATGTATATGTACCAGACCAAGCTGGCAAAGGCTCTGTACTTCAATGGCCAGATGAGCGACAAGTACCTGGCTACCACTGAGAATGTGGACGAGGCTGTTGACATCTTTGTTGAAGAGGTCGACGGTGGCTACCATATGTACTTCATGAATGGCGACACCAAGACCTATATTGACATCGTTCTGCGTGAAGGCGAAACCAAGAAGACAAACGTTGTTCTGGTCACTGAGCCCACCTGTGTATACACCTGGAGCGAGTCCCTGGAGATCTTCGTTACTCACGTTGGTGAAGCTGACTTCTTCCTGGGTACTTACGGCACCTACAATACCATGAGCCCCTCCAGCACCTACTACATTACCGATGCAAACGCTGAGAAGATCGGCACAGAGCAGTTCCTGGCATACCTGTATACCAAGGATAATCTGCCCGAGGCTCCCGTTGTTGATCCCACTGAGCCTACCGAACCCTCTACTCCTGACAACCCCACCGAACCTGCTGACGGCACTGTTAGTGTGGTTATTGCAGATTATGCCGATGCCAATGGCTGGACAAGTACCACTCTTTACAATGAGATCAAGATGAATGCCGATATCACCGTTACTGTTTCCGGTACTCCTAACGGCGAATGGGACCCGAACAGCGGCAAGTACTACGAGAACGGCGAAAACTGGAGAATTTATCAGAATGAGTCTCCTGCCATCGTTATCAAGGCTGCCGAGGGCAAAACCATTGTATCTGTAAAGATCACCTATGCTGTTAAGAATGATGGTGTCCTGACCAACGGCGACACTCAGGTGGAGTCTGGCACTGTGATCGCTGTGAATGGTAATTCCATCACCCTGAGTGTTGGTAATACCGGCACAAAAACCAATGGCCAGGTTCAGATCACTGCCATCGAAGTTATCTACGCTTAATTTCCTTTCTACATAACGGCAAGGGCTGCTCTACGGAGCAGCCCTTGTTTCTATCAGAAATCAGCCACCTTTCAGGTGGCTGATTTCTTACTTGTTCAGCTGTTGAAGTCCTTCGTAAACAGTTTTGTTGGTTCGATCCAAGGTCAGGGGACTAATAGAGATATAATGTCCCACCAGAACAGCATCGGTGTCCAGATCCATGTTATTAGAGGACTGGAATACATCGATGCCCTGGGGCAGGAACATATCATTTTCCAATCGACCGAAATTGTCGGAATAATACATACCGCCCTGACGGGTGATCCGGTAGCCCACCGGGTCATCCGGAATGTTGACATTATAAAGATCGCATTGCTCCATCAAGCGATTACGGCAGATATAGTCATAAATCTCATCCAGATGCCGGACAGCACGGTCATAGTAAGTAGGGGAGGTGGAGAAGGCAATAGCCGGTACACCCAGAGCATTTGCTTCAAAAATGGCACCGGCAGTACCGGAGTAGATGATGTCCTGGCCAATGTTCAGGCCTCTGTTGATACCGGAAATCACCAGATCAAACTCCATCTTCATGCCCAAAATGGCGATGCGAACGCAGTCGGCAGGGGTGGAGTCCACGGAATAGGCGGTAATACCCGGGGCAAAATCTACTTTTTTAACTTCAAATGCTTTGTGGATCTCGATGCCGTGGCTTTTGCCGCTCTGCTCCACTTTGGGCGCAAAAACCGTCACTTCGCCGAAACGTTGTGCCCACTGAGCAAAAGGGAGAAGACCCTTTGCGTTGATTCCATCATCGTTGGTAATTAAAATTCTCATAGCCAATTATCGTGTGTCTCCTTATATTCTTTGACAACCGTATCTGCTTCCTTCAGCAACTTGCGGATCTCTTTCTTCTCCAGTAACGTGGCGCCGCAGGCCTGGGCGTGACCACCGCCCCGATAGTTTTCGGCCACCTTGTTGATGGCAACAAAACGGGAACGCAGACGTACACGGATCTTTTCGTCCTCCATGGAGTCGATGAATGCGATCCAGCACAGGCAACCTTTGATATCGGACATGGCACCCACACAGTTACTGGCAGCTTCTGAGGTCAGCTGGAATTTTTCGATGGTAGCCCGGTCAATGTGAACGTAAGCAACACCGTTTTCGGTGATCTTCATTTTTTTCAGCACATGTGACTTGAATTTTAACTCGTCAAAATCCTTCAGCTGCAAGTGAGCGTACATCATTTCGGTGTCAAAACCCACATCCAGCAACAAACCGGCCAGGCGGAGCGTATCGCCGGAAACAGAAGAGAATTGGAACCGGCCTGAGTCGGTGACCATACCGGTGTACAGGTGCAGGGCAGCAGTGCTGTCGATCTTCAGCTGATCGCGGAAGGTTTCATAAAATTTGACAACCATTTCGCAGGCGGAACTGCGCTCAGATTCGACCCAGGAATAGTCGCCATAGGGGACAACCTCAATATGGTGGTCAATTTTGATCAGTTCCTTGCACAGGGAAAACTTCTTATTGTGGATGCGATCGGGCGTAGCAGTGTCCAGTACGATGCCCAGCGCACGCTGATAGACCTCGTCGGGGACATCTGCATCTTCTTCACCCATAAATTCCAAGTAGTCGCTGTGATCGTCGTTGATCAGATAGATCTCTTTTTCAGGGAAGGACAGGCGCAGAATATCCCGCAGACCCATGGTAGCGCCTTTGCAGTCGCCGTCAGGACGGAAGTGACGGAAGAGCATAATGGTGTGATACTCTTTGATCTTATTAAAAATGACATTCAATTTTTCCATATTATTCTCCAATCAGGTTTTCCAAATCGGCCAGCATTTCCATGGCCACTTGGCGGGATGCTACGGTAGCGCCGCTGGCTTTGGCGTGTCCGCCGCCGCCATATTTCACGGCGATGGGGTTTATATTGTACTTGGAAGAGCGCAGTTCGCACAATACGCCGGCTTCCGTTTCGGTGAAGTTGACCCAAATATCCACGCCCTTAATGTCGGCCATGGTGCCGACCATACCACGAGAAACACTGAAAGTGTCTGCACCCAGGGCGGCCATTTCTTCCTTCGTGGTGTAAATATAGGCTACATTTTTAGCAGTCAGCTGGATCTTCAGAATGAATTTTGCTTTCAGCTGGATCTTTGCGAAGTCATCGGAGTAGAGATTGCGGTAAATATCGTTGGTAGAAAATTCCTGCTCCATCAGGAAAGCGGCCATCTGGTGGGTCTGAGCGGTGGTGGAATCGTAGCGGAAGCGGCCGGAATCAGTGACCATGCCGGTATAGAGGGCTTTGGCGGCTGTGGAGGTCAGCTTCAGGCCACATTCCTTGGCAAATGCGGTCACCAGTCCGCAGCAGCTTTCAAAGCTGGTATCGGTGACTTCCACATCGCAAATGGTTTCCACAAAAATATGGTGATCCATGCGGGCGGTGCGTGCGGCAATGGTGTAACGATCATCGCTGATCAGCTTCTTGGCAGAGGTGTCCAGCACGATGGCCAGAGCATTTGCATAAACCTTGTCGTCAATGGTGTCCATGATGCTGTCTTCCACAAAACCGTAGCGGCCGGCGCTGTCGCCTACCATGTAGACTGTTTTTTCGGGGAAGTTGCTTGTGATGATGTGTTTCAGGCCAACCTGAGAACCGATGGCATCACCGTCAGGGGAGGCGTGGCGATGGATGATGATGGTATCAAAATTTTTGATTTCCTGTAAAATAGCTTCAAACATAAAAAATCCTCATTCTATGGTATTTGGGTTGGCACCCAATTGGTTTACGGGGGATCATAGTGCTGCGATGTGGGCAACACTAGTAGAATATTTTATCACATTTTCGGATAAGTTGCAAACGTTTTTTGCGAATTTTCAGACATTTAAAGCAAAGTTGCCGATGTCAGACGGAGATCCGGTTGGGGGTGTTTGGTTCGGCGTGGAGGGATTTACGTAGCCAAATATAAACAGCGTGGGAAATCTACAGTTTTTACAATTTGATATTGACTTTTTTGTGAATTTCCGCTATAATTTTCTGGTTAGCGGCGGCTAATTGCGCCGCTTAAAAATTCACGAAATAGTTAGCGAAAGCTAACCGTTATGTTGGGAGAAAATTGGATGATCGATAAAAAATTGCTTCGTCTTTTGGGACACAATAAAAAGTACATTTTCTATACGGTGGCGTTGATGGTGGTGGGGTTGCTTGCCAATATCACGATCACAGCTTGCATTTGCCGAACCATTGCTTTGGCTGCAAATTATGACAGTCAAAGGCAGGGGATCTATATTTTCCTGTGGCCGGCTGTCCTTGGAGGCGTCGGGGTACTGGTTCGTTATATTTGCTCCCGGTTCGTGGGGGATTTGAAGGACACGCTGGGACGAAAAGTAAAGAAAGATCTTCGCCAACAGGTCTATCATAAGATCCTTCGTTTGGGTGTCCGCTCCTGTGACGGTATGAGTATGGCAGGCTTGACCCAGGTTTCCATGGAAGGTGTGGAACAGCTGGATCTTTATTATTCCTCCTATATTCCCCAATTTTTCTATGCAATGCTGGCACCAATCATTTTATTTTCCATCACGGTTTGGATCGATTGGCGTGTGGCACTGGTTTTGCTGGCCTGTGTGCCTCTGATCCCCCTGTCTATTGTGGCGGTATCTCGTTATGCAAAAAGGATTTTTGCAAAATACTGGGATAAATACACTTCCATGGGTGATTTTTTTCTGGACAGCGTTCAGGGGTTAAAAGAACTGAAAATCTTCCGTGCAGACAATGACCAACAGGAAAAAATGAAGGAAAATAGTGAACAATTTCGCAAAATTACCATGAAAGTGCTGGTCATGCAGCTGGCCAGTACCACGATCATGGATCTGGTGGCCTATGGCGGTGCAGGTTTGGGCATTGGTTTTGCAGTTTGGGGTGTTGTACATGGGGGCGCATCAGCCTATGACGCGCTGTTTTTGATTTTGGTTGCAGTGGATTTCTTTCTGCCTCTGCGCTCTTTTGGTTCTGCTTTCCATGTGGCGATGAATGGTGTCTCGGCTGGTAATAAGATTTTGTCGCTGTTGGAACAGCCGGATCCTCAGTGGGGCAGAGAATCGGTGGAGGATACCCAGCTAAAACTGGAAAATGTCTGCTTTTCTTATGATGGTCAGCGTCCTGTGCTGAAAAATGTTGCCATGGCTTTTCCCAAAACTGGTATGACTGCCATTGTAGGTGCATCCGGCTGCGGAAAATCTACGGTGGTCAATCTGCTTTTTGGGGCTTATGGCCCCCAGTCCGGATCGGTCACTGTGGGCGGAAAGTGGATCGGCAGTCTGTGTCGGGACAGCTACTATAGCCATTTGGCGGTGGTAAGTTATAATAGCTATATTTTTAACGAAACTGTTGGTGATAATTTCCGAATGGCCAACCCTGCTGCTACGGATCGGGAGATGATGGAAGCCCTGAAAAAGGTCAATCTGGATGGTTTCATTCGGGAAAACGGCGGCTTGGACAAGATCATTTCGGAGGATGCTGCCAACCTTTCCGGCGGCCAAAAACAGCGGCTGGCGTTGGCGGTGAATTTGGTTGCCAATAAAGATATTTATATTTTCGATGAGGCAACGTCCAATATTGATATCGAAAGCGAAGCCATCATCATGGAAAATATCAAGGAACTTTCCAAAGAAAAAGCGGTGATCGTGATTTCTCATCGTTTGGCTAATGTGGTGGAAGCGGATATGATTTATTACATGGAATCAGGGGAAGTCAAAGAAAAGGGCGATCATAAAAAACTGATGGCACAGGGGAGCGGGTATGCCAAACTCTACGCCACCCAGAAAAAATTAGAAGAAGGATACGAGGAGGTGTGATCGTGGCAAAGAAAAAAATACGCCGTTCCGGGGGTAAGATCATGGCAGAGTTGATCGTGCTGCTGGGAAGTCTGGCATATATTATGATCCTGGCTGTGATCAATGGCTCTTTGGGCTTTTTCTGTGCGATGGGCGTGACCCTTTGCGGTGCACTGGGTATTGCAAAGGCTTTGGGCGAAAGCATTGCGCTTTCTTATGAAGTGATCGTTGCATTGGCAGTCGGTTGTGGCCTGCTGCGTGGCCTGCTGCGTTATTTGGAGCAGTACGGAAATCATTACATTGCCTTTCGCCTGCTGGCTGTGCTTCGTGATAAAATTTTTGGGGCATTACGGGTGCTGTGCCCGGCTAAGCTGGAAACAAAGCAAAAAGGGTCCATCATTGCCATGATCACCTCCGATATTGAAACGCTGGAAGTGTTCTATGCCCATACCATTTCGCCGATTTGCATAGCTGTGATCGTATCGACTTGTGTTGCAGTGTTTGTGGGTGTGGTATCCAGTTGGTATCTGGCTGTGATCGCTGTGCTGGGATATGTGACCGTGGGGGTCATCCTGCCCATGGTCGCATCCGGAAGGCTAAAAGCCTCCGGTGTTCGCTATCGGGCGGAATTTGCATCGTTTAATGCCTATTTTCTGGATAGTATGAAAGGGATCAAGGACATTGTACTGAACAATGCCGGTGCTGCCCGGGAGCGGGAAGTAAATCATCGCTCGGATCTGTTGCTGGAAGAAACCAGAAAGATGAAACATGATACCACGAAGGCTTCTGCCGCAACAGAGGCTTGTGTGTCTATTTTCATCATGGCAACTTTGGTGGTGGGTATTGCCCTGGTGGCAGGCGGAAAACTGTCCGTGGGCAGAATGGTGATTGGCGTCGTGGCTGTCTTTGGCTCTTTTGGTCCGGTGATCGCTATTTCTGCTTTGCCCGGTAATCTGACGCAAACCTTTGCTTCTGGTGATCGAGTGCTGGATCTGCTGGCAGAGCAACCGGCGGTTTATCCCGTTGAACAAGGGGCAAATATCAGTTTCAGTGATTTGAAAGTAACGGATCTGTCATTTTCCTACGATGGTCAAATACAGGTGCTGCAAAAGATTTGCATGGAGGCGCAAAAAGGCGAAATTGTGGGGATCGTGGGACAATCAGGCTGTGGAAAGTCTACATTTTTAAAGCTGTTATTGCGTTTTTGGAAAAAACAGCAGGGGAAGATCGCCTATAACGGCGTGGATGTTGACGCTATCAATACAGATAACCTGCTGGACAATGTGACTCTGGTCAGCCAGGTGACCTATCTGTTTGACCAAACCATTGAGGAAAATCTGCGGATCGCAAAGCCCCATGCAACGATGGCGGAAATTGAAAATGCTTGTCGTCAGGCATCGATCCATGATTTTATCCAAACTTTACCGGATGGTTATCAGACAAAAGTCGGTATCCTGGGGGATCATCTTTCTGCCGGTGAAAAGCAGAGGATCGGTTTGGCTCGTGCATTCTTGCGCGGAAGCACATTGATCTTGCTGGACGAGCCGACCAGCAATGTAGACAGTATCAACGAAGGAATTATTCTCAAAGCGCTGAAAGAGCAAAAGGACAAATGTATTATCCTGGTGTCCCATCGAGAGTCGACTATGGCCATTGCGGATCGGGTATATCGAATAGAGGAGGGCAGGATCTATGAACAACGTTGAGAGCAAACGCCAGCGAGAGAAATCGACGGTGCAACAGATGATAAGACTGTACTGTCGCAAAAATCACGGAGGAAAAACCCTCTGTCCGGCGTGCAGGGAGCTTCTGGAGTATGCTATAAGACGTTCCGATAAATGCCCTTTTATGGAAACGAAAACTTTTTGCTCCAACTGTAAGATACATTGCTATCAGCCGGATATGCGTGAGAAGATCCGGGCGGTCATGATTTTTTCTGGCCCTCGTATGATCTTTCACCATCCGGTGATGGCTGTTCGACATTTGATCGAGAGCAAAAGAGAGAAAAAAGAACTGGAGAAAGAATATGACCGTTAAGAAAATCCTGTGGATCATTTTAGGCTGTATCGGCGTGGGGCTGGGTGCGATTGGTGCTGTTTTGCCGATGTTGCCGGCATTTCCGTTTTTGCTGCTGGCAGCGTTTAGCTTTGCTAAAAGTTCACCAAGACTTCATCACTGGTTTACAAATACCAAGCTATATAAGAAAAACCTGGAAAGCTATGTAAAAGGCCAAGGTATGACTTGGCCGACCAAGATCCGGGTCATGATCACTGTCACATTGCTGATGACCATTGGTTTTACCATGATGATGCTCAAAGCACTCTATATTCCCTGTGCAATTTTGGCAGGGGTTTGGCTGTTCCATATTGTGTATTTTATCTTCGGTGTTAAAACTTACAAGCCGGAGATGGCATAAGAAAATTCCGCCCTCGGGCGGAATTTTTTGTGTTTAGAAGCTTGACCCGGTGGCCTATTACAGGAAAAGGGGGATTGTGCTTTGAAAATCAGGTGGAGAGCATGAAAAAGCACAGTCGCAAAATAAAAATATTTGTCCACTATACATGGACGTGGACTTTGCCAGTTCCACAGTGAATAATTGAATACAACCGGAAATATTGTGCAGAACGCACAATAAAACAGGGAATAATCTGCTACTATGTCCATCTTGCAAAATCAAATTATATCTGCTATAATGTCTGTTGGTGGGGTACACCCACAGAGAAATGATTACATGAAGAAATTCATAAAGGAGACTTTGTCAAATGAATGCTTATGTGGAG
>CAZPJH010000037.1:0-14521 GCA_964586875.1 uncultured Oscillospiraceae bacterium | reverse complement strand
GAGAACTGGCAGACGATCATCCGGTAAAGCAGATTTACGAAAGACGGCTGAATACCATTAACCGCTATATCAAGCGTGGTAAGCTGGATGCTGATCTTGCAGAGATTATGAAAAAGCTGGCAAAAGACAAAATGCTCCGGGCATTGAGCAATGTAGCCTATGCCAAGGGCGATTATGAAAAAGAAATGGAACAGGCTACTTTGCAGAAGGAAGCTGTGAGTACATAACAAATTTCAACATGGATAGCACATAAACAAAATATTTAATTTTGTAGACATAAGGAGGATGAATATGATTGATGTGAATGTATCCATTTCGGGCATTATCATGTGTTGTGATGAAAGTCTTTGCGGATTAACTTTGGACAGAGGATATGCTATTGAAAAATGCGACCTCGATACACTATTTTTTAAAGACAAAATTACTGATGGCAAGGGTTATTTAAGCACGGACTATTTTGGCTCTCGAATTCTTGAAGGTGAGCAGGTATCTTTTATCTGCGTAAAAAAGGATGATGTAATACAAATAGAAGGACCCAGTTTTAGTGCATCTAAATGTGTTATATCTGACAAAGATTGTATGTGCGAAGATGAACTTGCACTATACATGGACAAAGAAATGGAATACCTAAATGAAAGAATCAATCTTCTCAGATTGTTTAAGTCTGGAAATATTGGTTTTAGAGATGTTTTCTTTCATTACTCATTTACCGTAATGGGGTTTATAAAAAATACGTTGGACCATTGTAGCCACAATCAAACACGAAATACGATTGCAAGCGGACGATTTACACTAAATGAAGCAGAAACTGTTTCTTGCAATCAGTGGCTAAATGATTATTGCAATGCACCGTATGAGTTGCTGAGAAATAGTATTGATGAATTCTCTTGGGGTTTAGAACAGATTGATGTTCCGACTGGATTTGAACAATATACAACGGCGTTGGAGATGACTCTCCTGCCACAAAACCAGCCCGGAAAAAAGCAGATGTTAGCCAATAGAATTAGTGCGATATTAGGAAATACACCGGCAGAAATCCAGCAGATTCATCAAAAAGTCTTGGATTTTTATAGATTCCGTTCTGAATCACTACATGAAGGTAATGGTTCGAATATTACAGATTCAGAATTACATGAGCTTGAAAATATAACAAGAGAAGTATTGAAAAAATGTCTTATTCGCTGTAAAACTGAATACGATTCAGATTCAAGCATTACATGGGATAGAATAAAAGATATGATTATGAATGACTTGATTGCTCAAGTCACGTTATTAAAGAATTCAGGTGTTTTGCCAACATAGTATTGATGAAGAAGGTCGTGACAGTAGTAGTTGAAGGGAGGTGCGTTATGCTTAAAAACTTCACATGGAATATGACAGGATATGTATCGAAATACCCGGTTGACCCGTCTGCTGACGGCATCCATCCCCACATTGCAGAACGCATCTTCCAGTTAGAACCGGAACCGCCCAAGGTAAGCAGTCCAAATGAATATATCCTGTCAGCCCTACGTGAACAGAATCTGCTGTATTTTGCGTTCTTTCTCCACTACTATGAACCACAGCTCAACAAGCGAATCAAATCCTTTCTGGGTGTTGAAAACGGAGAAGGATATAATACAGACCGTTTTCTGGACATAAAACTGGATTGCCGGGAAATGATGCTGCAAAAACTAACAGACTATGATCCTTCCAAGGGTGCAGAATTTGCCACTTACATCTATCCATTCATTCGAGATGCGATACTCCGTTTCCGTATGAGCGAAGAAAAATGGTCGGTATCTTCTCTGACAAGCTATAAGATGCTGCGTTCCATGGCGTATCTGTATCACAATACCAAAGATGCAGTGGGTGAATTTTCAAAAAAATACAACTGCGATCTTGCCCTCGCAGAAGAATATCTGAAAGTTGTCCGTGGTATTCGCAATCAGCAACCATTCTATGTATCAGATGAATACGGAGAGGAAACTGGAGAAGACGTTGCCATTGATGACAGCTGGAATTATGCCGATATTCTCTGGAACGGCATACAGGCAGAAACAGTACAGCGGGCATTTCATAAGTTAAATTATCGGGAACAGACATTACTGGAACAGCGAAATGCTATCTGTATGACTTGTGGACGTGTCGGTTCATGGAAGAACCGCCCCACCTTTGAAGAATTGGCAGTCATGTTTGAAGGCAGTACAGCCAGCGGTGCAGAACGAGCCTATAAAAAAGCAATTCTTCATCTGGCTGAACTTTTGATCGCCGATAATGCAGTTCATCCAATTCATTTGAAACAAAAATCCAAGAAAAGCCGAAAAAAGAAAGTCGCCACCGCAATCTACGAATATCAAGTAGACCACGATGGCGAATGGGGCGAATTATCTTTGGATTTTGAAACCAAAACAGCAGAAATTGTAAAACTGGCTGATTGGGACACAATCAAGTCCAATAAATACGCAAAAGTGGCGATTTCCTATCTATTGCACTGCAAAAGCGAGGACTTGCCAAAAGATAAAGTAATTCCGTTTGAACCATAAACGCCCTTTATGCAGCATAAAGGATATTGAAAACAGACTTTTTTATATTTTTTTGCAAATATATTGACTTTACAGGAATTATCATTATAATGATTAAAAAGTCTTTAGGAGGTGTGGCAATGTTTAAGTGTACTCATATGTTTAACATGAATAATAATCAGTCCGGTAATGCAATGCATCGGGCTTACATTGTCATACACTTTTTAGGATGATCTGATAAAGATTTTCATAAAAACGAATGCAGTGCAGGCTGAAACGAAAGTTTTTCCTGCACTGCTTTTTTATTTCAAGGAGGAAAGAAAAATGAACGCACAAATTGACATCAGCACCGTTACACTGAAAACTGACCGGCTGCTCCTGCGTCCGTGGAGAGAAACGGATTTGCAGGATTTCTACAATTATGCCAGCGTGGATGGTGTAGGGCAAATGTGTGGCTGGATGCCCCATAAGGATTTAGCAGAATCGAAGCACATTCTGAGCCATTTTATAGAGGGTAAACGTGAATTTGCTTTGGAGTACCAGGGAAAAGTCATCGGTGCTGTAGGAGCACACGCATACAGCGAGGAACATTACCCGGAACTTGCTAACCTTTCCGGTTGTGAGATTGGCTATGTGCTGTCCAAGGACTATTGGGGACAAGGACTTATGCCGGAAGCGGTAAAGGCAATAATAAGATACCTGTTTGATGCGCTGAAACTGGACTTCATTTTGGTGGGACATTTCGATTGGAACAAACAGTCCGCCCGAGTGATCGAAAAATGTGGTTTTCAGTATATTAAAACCTGCCCTTATGAGACAGCCTATGGTACCGTGGAAAATTCGGAAGAAAGCATCCTTTACCGCAGCCACTACATGGATGGCTTCTTCTTTGAAAACGATACAGAACTTGTACAAGAAGTTTACCGCCGTTTTGATGAAAACAACCGTCTGACCCAATCCAAGGCGGCAAGTGTAGAGTTTTTGACAAATGTAAAGTATATCGAAAAATACCTGATGCCAGGTGCAAAAATTCTGGATATTGGTGCAGGTGCCGGAGAATACAGTCTCTATTTTTCCCGTCAGGGATATGAAGTATCTGCATTGGAACTGGCAGACAGCAATATTGAAGCCTTCCAAAAGAAACTGACACCAGAGGATAAAATCGATTTGGTACAGGGAAATGCCTTGGATCTGAGCCAATATGAGGATCGTTCCTTTGACATCGTTCTATTGTTCGGACCACTGTATCATTTGCACAGCGAAGCCGATCAGCTACGATGCATTCAGGAAGCAAAGCGAGTCTGCAAGCCGGGTGGAAAGATTTTCATTGCTTTCATTGCCAACGATATGGTTATCCTGACCATGTTCAATGAGCATCCAGATTATTTTGTAAATGGTTATTATAACAAAAAGACTTTCCGCTGTGATGATTTTCCATTTGTGTTTCATACCTTAGATGCTTGCCGCACCTTACTTCAAAAAGCAAATGTGAAGGTTTTGCACGAAGTAGCTTCTGATGGGGTAAGTGAGTTACTGAAAGTTAAGATCAATGAAATGGACGAGGAAAGTTTTGCCCAGTATCTACGTTTCCACTACTATACCTGTGAAAAACCGGAACATTTAGGTAATTCCAATCACCTGTTATTTGTCACAGAATAAAAGCAGATATTGAAAAGCACCGTTCGCAGAATTTTCCACGAACGGTGCTTACTATAATAACATTTTATCATCTGCTACACTGCAACCGTTTCATGGTATGTACTCCATAATTCGTGATATAAAGCAAATCCCGTCTGACTTCCTGTTAGAAATCAGACGGGATTTGTCCGTATGCACCCCGATACCGTCAGCTAACAGTTGATAAGTGAATTAGTTCCTTATCACTGTTTAGCCAAGGTCAAAGGGCTTTTGGAGGCTGATACCATCGGCAAAGTGATCACCCTGACGCATACGGAAGGTGTGGGCAATCTCCACCAGAGTCACAGTTTTGTCCGTGGACACTGGGGCAATGAAGGAAAAAGTGCCTGTATGTTGCTGGCAAAATCCTGTCACGATCTGGATCTGATGCAGTGGCTCATGGGACGAGAGTGCCGCCGGATCCAATCGTTTGGCAGTTTGAACTATTTCCGTCCGGAAAATGCACCGGCGGATGCGCCGGAACGTTGTCTGGAAGGATGTCCTCAGGCTGATACCTGCTACTATAACGCTGTAAAACTATACTACGATGATAAGAAAAATGGCTGGTTTCGAGGTGCCGCTACCGGCATGGTATCTCCCACCGACGAAGATGTGCTGGACGCACTGAACAACACCCAATACGGAAAATGTGTTTTTAAATGTGACAACGACGTGGTAGACCACCAAGTTGTGAACATGGAATTTGAAGATGGCTGCACCGTTTCCTTCACCATGAGTGCCTTCAACCGCGGAGGACGCAAGAGTAATCTCATGGGTACCAAAGGTGAAATGTTCCTGGACTTTGAAGCTGACGAAATCAAGATTTATCATTTCGATACCCGTCAGTTTGAGATCATCAACACCCGCACCGGCGCAGTCAGCGGCCATGGCGGCGGCGATGATGGGATCGTTACAGCACTTTATGACTATCTAACCGGTGTTAAGACAGCAGATGATGTCAGCGAAATCGGAATTTCCTGTAGCAATCACTTGCTGGTGTTTGCTGCCGAGCAGGCAAGAACACAAGGCACAGTGGTCGATACTGCACAGTTCCAAAAAGCATTTGAATAAGAAAATAGCCACCGAAAACTCGGTGGCTATTTTTTGATCAGATATTTGCCAGCTCTTTCAGTACGGGAGCCAGATCCAGCTGTTCCCAGGGGCGGTCAGCGACACCGAAGTGTCCTTCCGCAGCGGTGGGGGCATAGATAGGCTGCCGCAGGCTCAGCTTGCGAATAATACCGGCAGGTGTTAAATCACAGGTCTTGCGAAGCAATGCAGTCATAGCACGATCAGAGATCTTGCCGGTGCCGTAGCTGTCTACCCGAACGGATACAGGCTCGGCCACGCCGATGGCATAAGCCAGCTGCACCTGCACCTTCGTGGCCAAACCGGCGGCCACCAGATTTTTTGCCATGTAACGAGCCATGTAAGCACCACTGCGGTCAACCTTCGTGGGATCTTTGCCGGAGAAAGCACCGCCGCCGTGAGAGAAGTAGCCACCATAAGTGTCCACGATGATCTTACGGCCGGTCAGTCCGGTGTCGCCGTTGGGGCCACCAATGACGAAGTTGCCGGTGGGGTTGATATGGATATGTGCCACATCTTCAATACAGAAGCCGTAAGCGGTCAGCACAGGGGCAATGACACCTTCACGGATGTACTGGCGCAGCTGGCTCATTTCAAAGTCAGCACTGTGCATGACGGAAACCACTACGGTATCAATGCCAACAACGTTGCCCTTTTCGTCATATTCTACAGAAACCTGGGTCTTACCGTCGGCACGCAGCAGGTCGTTGGAGCGGATGCACTCGGTCAGACGGTTGCACAAAGCACGAGCCAGAGCAATGGGCAGGGGCATCAGTTCGGGTGTCTGGGTGCAAGCACCGCCAAACATCATGCCCTGATCGCCGGCGCCGCCCACTTCATCGTTGGTGCCCATGGCGATATCGGCAGACTGGGTATGGATTCGGCACTGAATCTCCACGGTATCGGCATCAAAACCATCACCGGGATACACATAGCCGATTTTGCGGATGGCTTCCCGGGCAACAGCAGGATAATCCACCTTTGCGGTGGTGGTGATCTCGCCGCAGATCAGGCAGAAGTTGGTGGTGACCATGGTTTCACAGGCCACACGGGAGTTGGGATCCTGTGCCAGGCAGGCATCCAGGATGGCATCAGAGATGGAGTCGGCTACTTTGTCGGGGTGTCCGTTGGTGACACATTCAGAGGTAAAGATGTTTTTTTCCATTTTGTTTTTCCTTTCGTATTGCACGCATCTATCATTCCTACCATTCGACCGTTTTGGCCGAAAAAAACCGCACACCGAAGATCCGATGTGCGTTCTATCGAATCCTCATCTTTCGTTTGCCGCCGGATTTGGCACCTTGAATTAACAGGTTGCCGGGTTTCATCGGGCCGTTCCCTCCACCGCTCTTGATAAGGCTAATATGCAGTTCGAGTACTTATTTTACTCATTTTTTGTAGAAAGTCAAGAACTTTTTTCATTTTTGTTCACAATTCTATAGTAGACATTTTAAAAGAATGCTGGTATAATCATTTTCAACAAAGATATGGAGATGAATGCTATGAAAAGTCTGCGAAACCGCTTCGAGCGGTTCTGTTTCCGCCATCGGGATAAAGGAATCCCAAACTTAATGCTGTATATCTCTGTGGGTGCAGCGTTGGTGTATCTTTTCACCTTTGCCAGCAACCAACTCACATTGTATACCTATTTGCGATTTGATCGGGATGCCATTCTTCAGGGTCAGATTTGGCGGTTGTTCACCTATCCACTGACTTATGGACTGGGGGACAGCAATTTCCTGTTGGTTTTCATTTCACTTTTGTGCTATTACTCCTTGGGGCGTGCCATGGAAAACGCCTGGGGTACCTGCCGCTTTACGCTGTTTTACCTTTGCGGCATAGTCATGATGGATATTTACTGTATGATCTTCAACTGTCGTGCAGATGCCTATTATCTGAACCTGAGCCTGTTCCTGGGCTATGCCACACTGTATCCCAACGCTCAGTTCCTGCTGCTGTTCATCATTCCGGTGAAAGCATGGATCTTTGCCCTGTTTGACCTGATTTTGGTCGTTTTTGGATTGATCATATACCCATTCCCTCTGAACTTCTTCTCTGTGATCTCCATTGCCAACTACTTCCTGTTCTTTGGCAAGGATGTCCTGAATGTAATTCCCATGAGCTGGCGTGCAAACGCACGGCGTCTGTTTCGGAAAAAAGGAAAGAAAACTGATGCTTCTCCCAAAACCGGTACGATTCCATTCCCCAGTGCCGGCTCTTACGAAGCAACCACTGCAAAAGCGAAAGCTCCCTACACCCATCGCTGTACCATCTGCGGTCGGACAGATATCAGCAACCCGGAGCTGGAGTTCCGCTACTGTTCCCGTTGCAATGGCTACTATTGCTACTGTGAAGATCACATCAGCAATCATACCCATGTTGAATAACGCAGGCGGCCTTGCCAATGCAAGGCCGCTTTATTGTGCGATCATCAAAACTTAACGATCAGGAAAGTTTTGTTTCCAACCCCTCGATTGCAAAATTCCCCGATTGCTGATATAATAAAGCCAACAAAGGCCTTTGAAATAATTCGGGAGGTACCAATATGAATCTTGGAAAAACGATTTTGGAGCTGCGTAAGCAGAAAAATGTGACCCAGGAAGATCTGGCGGCAGAACTGGGGGTCACCGCTGCGGCTGTGTCCAAATGGGAGCACGGTAATACTCTGCCCGACATTCTGATGCTGGGCGCACTGGCTGATTACTTTGAGGTCACTACCGACGAGCTGTTGGGCAGATACACAAACTCCAAGCACGCAGTCATTCTGGCGGCAAATTCCCGATTGGGCGAAAAAATGGAAGCACTGGTCAGAACATATGGTTTTGAGCCCTGCGGTATTTTTACCGACAAGTCACAAGCACTGGCTGCCGCAGAAAAAGATGCCCGGATCAAATATCTGATCGTAGGTGTCTATCAGGAGAGTTACTTTGACGATACGCCTCTGCAAAAACTCGTCAGCAGCCACTCTACCGACGAAGAAATCCTGGCCGGCCTTCAATGGGTTTTTGAAAACTGTATGGATGAAAAGCACCCTATTCATGTCTTAAATTGATCGGAATGTACAAAAATCGCCTTGCGAATGCAAGGCGGTGAGACTGTCAGAACTGTCATTGCCGGGCCGGTGGTCACACTGGCCTGGCAATCTATTTCCTTTTATTGATAGTATGGAAGAAAAAGGGAAACGGCTGTGTGCCGTTCCCTGATTTTTATAGATAGCCTTCGGACACCAATCGTTCCAGCACCAGAGCATCTCGTTCCAGCATAGTTTGATCGGTTTTTCCGTGGTCATGGTGGCGGTTGACTTCGATGGCTGTTTCGGGTTCTATCCAGCATGGAGTAAAGCCTTCCTCTGCTTCGTAGTCATCCAAATTTTGGCCAATATTCGCTTCTGCCCGGCATAGATAGTAGAAATTATCCTGAAGGAAAATATCTGCATCGGGATGGTCACTTTTGCTGACCCGATGAACATAGCCATAGGGCTGGATGGTTTCCGGTAATACCCTAAGCCCCACTTCTTCGGCGGTCTCCCGAATCATGGCACAAATGGGATCTTCGTTCTTTTCGATGCCGCCGCCGGGGAATTTATAGTAGTCGAATTTCTGACTGTACACCATGGCAACTGTGCCATTTCGGATGATAATCGCACGGGCGGAGTGTCGGGCAAATACGATGCCTTTCGGAGCCAGACCGTCTTCTTTTAATTCAAACAGCAGGCGCATTTATTTTTTCCTCTCTTTTCTCTGCTTTTCGATGGTTTCAACGAAAGCTTTCAGGTGTTCACGCAAAGGTGTGTCGGAATGGAAGGGGGAGAAGAAGCGATATTTTCGGCCTGTACTTTTGTGCTTATCACGCAGATAACCTTTGATACCTTCAAAGGCAAGAACCATTTTTCGTTCCTCGGCAAATTTCTTCAGCTTCATTACCAGCTGACTGGAATGGGCCACATCGATGATAAATACGCCGAAAAACATTCCGATAAAGAAGGAAAATGCCAGATTTTCCGACAGCCATTGCAGCCCCTCAAGAATATAGGGGTGGATGCAGAAGTAGTACACAGCACCCAGAGCAGCCCACGCCAGCGAGAAGGAGGGACAGATAATGCCTTGGATATTGCCCCAACAGTCGGAATAATCCCACAGTCGCACCTTGAAAAATTTCAGGCAGAAAAGGCCCGCAATATATTCGATGGCAGTCATACCTACGGCCATTGCCGCAAACAGCACTACTTTGTTCCACAATGGATCGGAGATCAAGTGCAGGCTTTCCAGACTTGCCAGCAGGTAAAGGGTACATAGGCCAAAACCGTAGATGGGAAGATAAGGGCCGGTGCAGAAGCCGGGATTGATCCAGGTTTTGCTTTTGTGGACAATGTTTCGGAACAATAATTCCAGCACCCAGCCGAATACGGAACCGATAAAAAACAGGTAAGCCAAAGTCAGAAAAATGTTCATGGCATATCCTCCTTCTGTTTTTTCAAAATCATACCGCTTTCTATGGCGAAATGCAAGCGTTTTTTTCATGGCGCATTTCTTGCCTTTTATGCAGGATTGTGGTATGATTTTCTTAAATACAAGCAAAGGAGCGTTTCTATGGCACAGTATATGATGGCATTGGATTCCGGTACAACTTCCAACCGCTGCATCCTCTTTGACAAGGAAGGAAAAGTGTGTAGTGTCGCGCAGAAGGAATTCACCCAGATTTTTCCACGACCCGGTTGGGTGGAACACGATGCAGACGAGATCTTTGCCACGCAACTGGAAGTTGCACAGACGGCAATGCGTAACATCGGCGCAACGGCTTCGGATATTGCAGCCATCGGCATAACTAACCAGCGTGAAACCACCATCGTATGGGACAAACTGACGGGAAAGCCTGTGTGCAATGCAATCGTCTGGCAATGTCGCCGGACGGCGGAAGCCTGCCAGGAAATGCGCAACCGTGGGTTGACAGAGCTTGTCCGTCAAAAGACAGGACTGGTTATCGATCCCTATTTTTCTGCCACAAAAATTGCGTGGATTCTGGAGAATATACCCGGGGCACGTGCACAGGCGGAAAAGGGTGATCTGCTGTTTGGTACGGTGGAAACCTGGCTGATCTGGAAGCTGACAGGAGGACGAGTCCATGTGACAGATTATTCCAATGCTTCCAGAACCATGCTGTTCAACATCAACACCCTTAGCTGGGATGAACAGATCCTGGATCTGCTGAATATTCCCAAAACCATGCTCCCTGAGCCGGTGCCCAGTAGTATGGTCTACGGCAAGACCGATGCACAGTTCTTTGGAGCGCCGATCCTGATTTCCGGTGCAGCAGGTGACCAGCAGGCGGCACTGTTCGGCCAGACCTGTTTTGCGCCCGGTGAGGCCAAGTGTACATACGGAACAGGTGCCTTCGTGTTGATGAATACCGGCGAAACGCCGATTTTTTCGGAAAACGGCTTGGTGACGACTGTAGCCTGGGGATTGAATGGAAAAGTGCAGTATGCACTGGAAGGTTCGATTTTTGTGGCCGGTGCGGCTATTCAGTGGCTACGTGATGAGCTGCGATTTGTGGAGTCGGCTTCCGACTCGGAATACATGGCACGAAAAGTGGCGGATACCAATGGCTGCTATGTGGTGCCGGCCTTTACCGGACTGGGGGCACCTTATTGGGATGCTTATGCACGGGGCACCATTGTGGGACTGACCCGTGGAGTCAATAAATACCATATCATTCGTGCCACGCTGGACTCCATCACCTATCAGACCAATGATGTTTTGACTGCCATGGCAGGGGATAGCGGCATTCAGTTGGAAAATCTGAAGGTAGACGGTGGCGCTTCTGCCAACAATTATTTGATGCAGACGCAGGCGGATATTTCCGCTGCACCGGTCATGCGGCCTCGCTGCGTGGAAACCACTGCCATGGGTGCGGCCTATTTTGCCGGCCTGGCGGTGGGATTTTGGAAGGACCTGGATGAGATCCGAAATTGTTGGGCGGTAGACCGTACGTTCTTGCCGGAAATGGAAGAACAGCAGCGTTTGCTGCGCCTTTACAATTGGAAACGGGCAGTTTCCTGTGCAGTGGCTTGGGAAGAAGAGCCGAATTGCTGATACAGCCCCACAAAATGACTGATACCTTGCTGCAAGGCTTCGGACATCAATGTATGCAGCTGCTGCCCATCTCGATGGAAGTGAAAATCGACCTGCTGGGAACTGACTTCGATCCCATAGCGGCAATGGAGCTTCTCGTCCACGTGGGGGCAGGGGAATGATAATGCATCCACCGCCCGACTGCCATCTTTGGTAACACGGATGCAGCCCCGTTGGGGCGCAACTTCCAGCCATATTTGTCGCCCTTGCCAGGGAAGAATATATTCTTCCAGCGGCGTGGTCATTGGCAATGGTGGCAAAAAAACAGCACAGGAGAGCTTCCGGGCATAAGAGGGGGTGGCGGCCACTGCGCAGGGGAGAGCGGCCACTGCGGCAGCAACTGCATCTGCGTCCGGACGTTGAAGGTCCAACAATATGCCGCTGCATTTCAGTTGTTCTACCAGTTCGGCCAGCTGCCGGGCGATCAGCTGCGGATCATGGCCGCAAATGGGTGTCCGATCATTGAGGATCAGAAGGCTTCCCTCCGGCAAGCTTTGGGGCAGATTGGAAAGACCTGTTCCGTAAGGAGAAAAATGGCAGGCCATCCATCCGATTTTTTGATCACCTGGATCCCATGTATGAAATTCGGCCGCTGTCATGGCCAGATACAGCACAATTTCCATGGACAAATCGCTCCTTGTGTGCTATAATACTGCCATATTGTATGAAAGACTGGTCATTCGTATGTCATTTTCTCTGCTGCCTTGTTTTGTCACCGAAAAGCTGACGGATATTTCCGTGGAATTTCTGAAAAATAATGATATTCGGCTGCTGATGATGGATTTCGACAATACCATCGTGCCCTATACTACCAATGTGCCCACGGCGGAGATGGAGGCTTGGTTGAAAGCCATGGTTTCGTCGGAAATTCAGGTTTGCGTGGTTTCCAATTCCAAAAATGATCGGGTGAAGATTTTTTGTGAAAAGTATGGAATTCCCTGCATTACCCATGCAAAAAAACCCTTTTCTAAAGGGATTGTCCGGTGCCTTATCAAGTTTGATGTGTGGCAAGGACATGCGGCATTGGTGGGTGACCAGATATTTACGGATACCTTGGGCGCTAACTGTGTAGGCGTGAAATCGATTCTGGTCAAGGCGATCGACAATCATAATTTTTGGCTGAAAGCACGACACGTGCTGGAAATGCCATTTATATTCATTGCAAAAAACAGGAGGATCAACCGATGAGAAATCTTGATAAGTACCTAACCCTGCTGGACGGTGAAGTGGATGGCTTGCTGCTGACATCCCGATACAGCCGTCACTATGGTGCGGAATTTGACATTGCTGAGGGCGTGGCTATCGTCACCAAGAATGGCTGCCGCTATTTTACGGACAGCCGCTATATCGAGTCTGCTTGTGCCAGCCTCAAGGGTTTTGAAGTTCTGGAGATTAACCGGGATAACAGCTACTATAAGCGGCTGAACACCGCCATTGCTGATTTCGATGTCACGACTCTGGGTTTTGAAGAACGGTATCTGACTGTGGCGGAATTTAAGGGCTACGAAGAGTATTTGAATGCAAAGCTGGTGCCTTTCAACCGTCAGATCAATGGTTTCCGTGACGTGAAGGAAGAATGGGAACTGGATCTGATGCGTAAGGCGCAGGATATTACCGATAAGGCATTTGCAGAAGTGCTGCCCCGGATCAAAGTGGGTATGAGCGAGCTGGAAGTGCAGGCAGAGCTGATCTACTGCATGTATAAGAACGGCGCACAGGGTCTGTCCTTTGATCCCATTGTGGTTTCCGGCCCCAATACCAGCATGCCCCACGGTGTTGCCGGTGAGCGGAAACTCCAGGAAGGCGACTTTGTGACCATGGATTTTGGTGTCATTTATCAGGGCTACTGCTCCGATATGACCCGTACCATCGCCATGGGTTATGCCACGGAAGAAATGCAGAAGATCTACAATACCGTTCTGGAAGCACAGCTGGCAGGCTTGGCCATTTCCAAGGCCGGTACCATTGGTCAGGATATTGACGGTGCTGCCCGTAAAGTCATTGCGGATGCAGGTTATGGCCCCTATTTTAGCCACGGCTACGGCCACGGCGTTGGTCTGGAAGTCCACGAAAGCCCCAGCCCCAATGCCCGTAATGACCAGCCTATCCCTGCCGGAGCAGTCTGCTCTGCTGAACCCGGCATTTATTTGCCCGGAAAATTCGGCGTTCGTATTGAAGATTGCTGTATTTATTTGGACAATGGCCACGAAAATTTGGCTCATAGTCCCAAAAATCTTATTATTATTTGAAAATAAGCCATTTGCCTCTTGCAAAATAGATACTTTTAGGTTAGAATAAACCAGTTAAAGAAGAAAACACATAATCTTTAGGAGGATCATTAAAATGATTTCTGCAGGCGAAATTAGAAACGGCATTACCTTTGAAATGGATGGCAAGGTCATGCAGGTCATCGAGTTCCAGCATGTGAAGCCCGGTAAGGGTGCAGCTTTCGTTCGTGTGAAGATGAGAAACGTCATCACCGGCGGCGTGACCGAAACCTCTCTGAACCCCTCTGCCAAGTTCCCCACCGCTTTCATTGAGAGAAAGAAGATGGAGTACTCCTACAACGATGGCGAGCTGTACTACTTCATGGATCAGGAAACCTTTGAACTGGAGCCCCTGAACGGCGATGTTCTGGATGACAGCTTCAAGTTCATCAAGGAGAACGACATCTGCACTGTTATGAGCTACAAGGGCAAGGTTTTTGGTGTAGAAGTTCCCAACTTTGTTGACCTGGTGGTCACCGCTACCGATCCCGGCTTTGCCGGCAACACCGCTACCAACACCCTGAAGCCCGCAACTCTGGAGACCGGCGCTGAGGTGAAGGTGCCCCTGTTCATCAACGAGGGCGACAAGATCCAGATCGACACCCGTACCGGCGAATATCTGGGCCGTTCCAAGGCTTAATAGCGACTGACACCAATTCAAAAGCTAGGAGGAAACAGCAATGACCATTTGTGAAAAATCCGCATATCTCAAGGGCCTGATGGATGGCCTGAAGCTTAGCACCGAAACCGATGAGGGTAAGATGATCGCAGCGATCGTAGATCTGCTGGGTGATGTGACCAAGCGGCTGAAGGATGTGGAAGATACCACCATCGCCATTTCCGACGAGCTGGA
>CAZPJH010000036.1:0-14627 GCA_964586875.1 uncultured Oscillospiraceae bacterium | reverse complement strand
ACTACTATGTGCTGAATCTGCAAGGCGATGTGGTTGCCATTCTGAACAGCTCCGGTGAGCAGGTCGTGGGTTACACTTACGATGCATGGGGTAAACTGCTGACTACCACGGGTTCTATGGCTTCAACGCTGGGCCTCTACAACCCCCTGCGTTACCGTGGATATGTCTACGATAGAGAAACCAGCCTCTACTACCTCCAAAGCCGCTATTATAATCCCTCTTGGGGTAGATTTATCAATGCGGATAGTAGGCTCTCCACAGGGCAGGGTCTGCTGGGCAATAATATGTTCGCTTACTGTTTGAACAACCCTGTCACATATTGTGATACCGAAGGTGAAAGTGCTACAATAGCTTGTGCAATTATTGCGGTTGGAACAATTGTTGGCGGCCTTTTAGGAGCATTTTCTGCTGCGACTACCGGTGGAAATGTTCTTGAGAGTGCAATTGAAGGATGTATAACAGGCGCGCTAGGCGCAACTTGCGGAATTCTAATTTCTAATCCCATCGTGGCAATTGGAGTAGCTACAATAGGCGGAGGTGTCGTTGATTTTACAACACAAATTGCAACACAATATATTGAGAATGATTGTATTTCTATGTCAGCCGTTGATGTCGGAAGAATTGTAAAGACTGGAATGCAGACAGGAATGGGTACTGCGGTGCCTGCGTTTGGTGAAGGTGCTGGTAACGTAGTAGATGCCTTCGGTACTGCTATTATATGGGCGGAAGCTTCTACTATGGTTGTGTGTGCCGATATTGTTATAACTAATATTGTTTCGACAGTGCGCTCTCATTCCGCAAGTGTATCAACGAATTTGTACCATTGCGCTACATACAAGTCATGACCACCTTGGGGGAGATAATATGGATAGTACTATCATTTTTCAGCCATACCAAAAGCAAACATGGCCGCTTTTGTTTACGGTCCCTATCAGCGTTCTTGCATTTGTGTGTGCCGGATATTTTCTCTACTTTTCGCTTATTGCTTCCATTTGTTTGCTTGGGGTTGGGATTATCTGCACATGTTTGACGAAAGTAGTGTATGATTCGTCAAACAGGTTTCTGGTTTTTGAACAGGAGGGATTGCGGACCGTTGGCAGTGGTCCTTTGGATTATCGATATAAGCCATGGGAAGTGCTGACACACGGATACTATGTCAGGAATTATAAAGGACATCTTTTCCTGATATTATCCCCCAATGTATTGAATGTGAAAGAGGCCAAAAGACTTATGTGGCGTGGGGCGAATTCATCACGGATCTGTATTGACGATACCGTGGTGATCTTTCTCGATGATCTTCAAAATACTGCACAAATAAAGGAACTCATTTCTGAGCATATAGCAGACACATCTTACCTGTGAATGACACGGCATATTCAATTGGTTGCAATAATTCCATCGCAAGAGCTAATCAAAGGGGGTATAGTTTAATATGACAGCTTTTATCAATACATTTTTGCTGATCGTAAATATTGTTTCTTTTGCTGTTACTGTTTTATTTACAATATTCGGTTTATATGAGCAAATAATGGGGCCGGCAGGTGCCGAAAAGCTACTCCAAAAATTACACATTCCACTAAGTTATAATCAGGTGCTGATTATAGGGTTTGTTGCCATAGCACTTATGACAATCTGCTATATTTTGAGAGCCAAACTGTCTGGGAAATTGTAATAATTAGGAGACTTCTTTGTGGTGATGAAAAAAGACAGAAAAAGCTATCCGTGTGTTCCTGGATCATCATTTATTCCTTGCTTATTTATATTCGGTGTGTTCTTTTGGCTCGGGAATGTATATTATTTCTCAAAGAAACAACCTGGTGCCGCAATCGGCATGGTCTTGTTTGCCATTGTTACTCTTGTATTCACAATATGGTGTTGGAATAAGACCATGTACAAAGTTGAAATACATTCAGACCATGTCATTTGCAAGGGTTTTCTCTGTAAAGATGTTGTAATAGGTTATGAAAAAGCAACGATTGGGATGGACTATCATATGCAGAGAGGGTGCAAGGTTTGGTGGATTTATCTCTGCTATGGTCCAGGTCCTGTATTTGATCCACGCAAACCTTACAATCGAATGAATTCCC
Source organism: uncultured Oscillospiraceae bacterium (assembly GCA_964586875.1). Classification (GTDB taxonomy): domain Bacteria; phylum Bacillota; class Clostridia; order Oscillospirales; family Oscillospiraceae; genus Faecousia. The sequence goes on along the minus strand of CAZPJH010000036.1, from coordinate 12,540 downwards.
TAAAATGTAAGCAAGGATTTATCCGCATCATGTTCCGAGAAGAAATATATGATGAACTGATGGACGTATTGCCGAAAAAGCAAAAAACAGCACTATCCACAGCTCGCCGCTGTGCGAAAATTTGAGTTCTGTCCTCGCTTGATCGTATATCTTTCTTTTCTGCTGTAAATCTCTTAACCTGGGTAGTTCACATTGACCTGCCATGATGACAGGATCCACAACATGGACCTATACCTATAATGACACCGGTATGCGCACGGAGCGGACAAACGGCAACGCTACCTACACCTATACTTACAACGGTAGCCAGCTGAGCCAGATGACATACAGTTACCAGGGCTCGTCCACCATGCATTTCTATTATGATGCCAGTGGTAATCCCATGTCTTTCACCTATAGCGGTGCGACATACTACTATGTGCTGAATCTGCAGGGCGATGTGGTTGCCATTCTAAACAGCTCCGGCGAGCAGGTCGTTGGTTACACTTACGATGCATGGGGCAAGTTGCTGACTACCACAGGTTCTATGGCTTCTACGCTGGGCCTTTACAATCCCCTGCGCTACCGTGGATATGTCTACGACAGAGAAACCAGCCTCTACTACCTCCAAAGCCGCTATTATAACCCCACTTGGGGCAGATTTATCAATGCGGATAGCCCTGCCTATTTGGGTGTAGATGGTACATTGACAAGTTATAATCTCTTTGCTTATTGCAAAAATAACCCTGTTATGGGATACGATCCCGATGGACATTTTTCTTGGAATGATCTGTTTAATGTTGCTGCAGTTGTAACAGTTGCCGCTGTAGCTACTATGGCCATTGTTGCTTCTGGCGGTACTGCCGCTCCTCCTATTCTTGCTGCTGCAGGTGCCCTTGCAGGCGCAACGGTGACCGCATCGGCCGCAACCACGGTTGCGGCAGGTGTCGCGATAACAGGAATCGCTGTGATGGGTACTGCTGCAACAGCAAACATACTCGAATCAAGCGGCAAACAGGAGAGAGCCTATGTACAGGCTAAAAGCAACAAGCAAGCAAATCAGTGGGCGCAGGAAGTTGGTTATAGTAATGCCGAAGAACTCAAGGCAGACTTTGTTGGCAAGCTGGGCAGCAGGTTTAATATGTATACCGACCGAACCACAGGCCAAATTATTCTGATTGCTCTAAAAACAGCAACAGAAATTGCTACTGAGCTTTTCAGCCGGTAAGGAGGCCTAAATGAGTAATATACCGCAAATAAGATTGATTTTCTTACTTACAAAGAATGATTGTGCCGATTTTGATAGAGATGCCGTGACCCATTTCCTAGGTATTATGCCGTCAATATCAACTGCCCCAACAGTCAGCAAAGGCAGACTGAACAGCGTTGCAGAAATACATGAGCTTGAACAAGAACTGTCCGGATTCACAATTCTCCCAGCACAATCCCCTCCTTACAAAATGATAAAGCACGCTTGCTGGAGCGTTGATCTGGACAAAATGGAATGTTGGGATTTAGAAGAACCATTGCAAAAAATGGAACAACTATTCTCAGGAAAAGAAAATAAGGTTTTATCCGTATGCAAGGAATATAATTTGAGCGCAGATTTGCTTGTACGAATCTTTGCAGAAACGAACTGCATGCCAGAACTTACAATTCCTAGCGGTAGCGTATCGTTCTGGGCATCAATGGGCGTGTCCATTGGCTTTGATTTCTACTTGAATTGAACGGAGGGACGCTTATGAAAGACTTATTGAACCGTATTTTGCCTCCTAAAAAAGACTGTTGGTACTCATTTCTGTGGTAAGATGTGATACTTGAAAATCCCACGAAAAATTTTCGTGGGATTTTTTCCTTTTTCGTGTATAATGAAATGAGAAGAAAGGAGGCGGTGGTGTGGAGGAACGGCAGATCATTGATGGGATCCTCAATCGGCAAGAGTCGGGGATGGATGCATTGGTCAGGCATTATGGGCCGCTGATCCGGTATGTGATCGCTCCGATTTTGCCCAATCTTCAAGACCAAGAGGATTGTTTTTCGGAAGTGACCATGCTGATCTGGAATAAAATCGACCAGTTTGATGCGGCACGTGGCAGCTGGACGGCGTGGTTGACGGCAATTGCTCGTAACACGGCCCTCAATCATAAAAGAAATCTTACCCGTCATTGTCAAGTGGAACAATTATCGGAAAATGAGCCTTCTCCAGAACCAACGCCCGAAGAATGCTATATGCAACAGCAACGGCGGTTGAAACTGCAATACGCATTGAAAAGTTTAAATCCAAAGGAGCAAATGCTCTTTTACCGGAAGTACTATTACTTACAGTCCACCGCTCAAATTGCCTCAGAACTGGGAATGACAGAGCGAGCCGTGGAAGGAAAACTGTACCGCATTAAGCAGATGCTGCGGAAAATGTTGGGAGGTGAGGGCGATGTGTAAGCAGGATTGGGAAAACATGAATGAGATGGATTTTGAGGAAATGCTGACCCGGTCTTTACCGGAAAGTCTGCCGGATGAAGTGACCGGAAGTGTTACTCCCTGGAAAAAAGCGGTAAACCAAGTGCTGTGGGGGATCGGCCTGACCACTGCAAAATTGGATTTTCTGGGGTTGAATGATATCCTCCCGGCCATCGGTATGCTTTTAATGCTGCTGGGATTTCGCAGCCTTCGCCGTGAAAATAAGGCATTTCGCAACTGCTTTGTGGTTTCCGTTCTTCGGATGAGTTACTTTATAGCCAATTGCATCCTTGATACCACGGTTTATCGTTCCGTATTTCAAAATTCCGCAGCCGGACATTTTATGACCATTGGAATGTGTCTGGTTCAGTTGGTGCAGATGTTCTATTTCTGGCAGGGATTTTTGATCGTGCAGAAAAAAGTGCAGATGGAACCGTCTGCTCCCGGTGCAGTGGGATTGCTGGCGTGGTATGCCGTTGCGGTGGTGCTGGTGTGTTTGGCATATGAGGGAATCGTCATTGCCTGGGCGATGGTCATTGGATTTTTTGTGGTTATTTACAGCCTGTGCAAGCTATCAAAAGCACTGGATCAGGCAGGATATGCGGTTCAACCGATGAAAACTCGTGTGCCGGATCAAGGGGTTTGCGCTATTTTAGCAGGGGTACTTGTGATTGGGTGTGCCTGCGGTTATTTGTTTGGCAGTAGCTACAAGATGCAATGGGAGGCCACAGAGGATAATACCACACAGCAGGTCAGCCAAATCAAGGCATATCTTGTGGAGTTGGGATTTCCGGAATATGTGCTGGAGGATCTGACAACAGAAGATATTGCTCGCTGTGAAGGTGCCGAGCAGATCGCTTTGCAAGTGAAGAATTATCCTTTTGACAAAGCCCAAAAGCAGCTGACAAATGTTGCAGTAAAACTGGCAGAGGAAAATCAGTGGCTGGTGATCCACCATTTCCTGTGGACAGTTGATCCGGAATTCTTTGGCACGGAGTGTATCCAGCTGTGGCCGGGGTATATAAGAGCGGAGGATGGCTGGTCGAAACTGGGAGAGCCTTCCGGCCGTGTGCTGTATGACAGGGAAGGGCAAAGTTATGCTGCGGCGTATGCATTTTTAGGCAGCAAATCTTTTGAGAAGAACAGCCTTTTATGGGGGCAGCAGTCGTCCACCGATATTTTTGCCGCATTTTCCATGCCCAACGATGGGGAAAATTACCGTGGCTATGTGGCCTATTCCATGTATCAGTCCGAAAATGCCGGCATGGCAGACTGCTGGATCAACTACACCCATCAGAAAAGCTGGATGCAGTATCCGGCACAGACCGCCATGGAGCATCGGATGGAAAGCACGGCTTCCCAGAATGACGTATTCGTCACAAAAACCTGTGCATTTCAGTTCCAACTGTGGGAGGATCTGGTGCAGGTCTACGGATAGCGTGGATCTTGAAATCGATATCATACAGGAAAAAGACAGGAAAGCTCCAATCAAAAGATTGGGGCTTTCTTCATGGGATCCCAGAACTGGCCAGCTTTTCGGAAAAATCCACTTGAAAAGAAGCTTATCTATGATAGAATAGTTCTAATGACATCTTTTTAGCAAGATTAGAAATTCGAGGCGATGGAATATGAATCATGCACAGGAAAATAAATTAAAGGAATCTACTACTTTTTCTGTTCAGTTGCGATATATACTGAGTGCCTGGCTGATGGCGGTTACGCTGGAGTATTTGCTGGTGCCGAAGGCAATGCGACCCCTTTTCGGTTTGGAGGGGATCGCAGAAATGTCGCTCATCCGAATCTGTCTGGTGACAGCTGCGCTCTTTGCCTTGCAGCTGTTCCTCCATCGATTCCCCAGGTTTGAAAAAGTAAGTCCCTGGCTTTTGCCTTGCACTTTTGTCGTGTACGCCATGTGTGCATTGATCAGTTCTTTTACATGGGCTTTTTATGTGGTGTGTATTCTTGTCCTGGCGATGATGGCCGTTTTTGCGAAATTTGGCTGGAATGGACAGATGGAGCAAGAAAAGACACTGTATGAAGAGAGAAAACTGTGGCCTATGGTGACAGCGGTGCTGGCTGTGGTGTTTTTCTGCATTGTCAGCGCATGGACGGTGGCACGGGTACGTATTTTCTGGACACCTACCTTTGATTTTGGCATCTTTGCCCAGATGTTCCATAATATGAAAACCACGGGAATCCCTTTTACAACGGTGGAACGTGATGGGATCCTGTCTCATTTTGCTGTCTATATGTCGCCAATCTATTATCTGATGCTGCCTTTTTATTGCCTTGTGCCAAGGCCGGAAACGCTGCAGGTTTTGCAGGCGGCTGTTTTGGCCAGCAGCGTGATCCCCTTGTGGAAACTGGGAAAACATCATGGCCTGCATCCGGGGCTTCGGACGGCAGTTTGTGCCCTCTTGTTGCTGTATCCGGCACTTGCTGGTGGAACAAGCTATGATATCCACGAAAATTGCTTCCTGACACCGTTGATCCTGTGGCTGTTATATGGTATTGATCGAAAGAATATTCCCCTGACAGCGGTTTTTGGGATGCTGACCTTGACAGTTAAAGAAGATGCAGCGGTTTATGTGGCGGTGATTGGCGTATATCTGGTGCTGCGCTCCCTGCTGCATAAAGAAAAATGGGGTATTATCTGTGGCAGTGGGGTGCTGCTGGTGTCTGTTGGATATTTTCTGGCAGTTACCAACTATTTGGCTACCCAGGGCGATGGTGTGATGAATTACCGCTACAATAATTTCATGTTCGATGGATCACAGTCGCTGTTTACAGTCATCGAAGCAGTGTTGCTGTGCCCCATGAAGGCAATTTTTGAGTGTGTGGATAGGGAAAAACTGGAATTTATTGCACTGACCATGTTGCCGCTTTTATGCCTGCCGCTGCTGACTCGACGCTACGAGCGGTTCGTTTTGCTGATCCCGTATGTTTTGATCAATCTGATGAGCGATTATGCTTATCAGCACAACATCATGTTCCAGTATACCTTTGGTTCAACAGCCTGTCTGTTCTATTTGGTGCTGGTCAACTTGGCAGATATCAAAGATTGGAAAAAATGTGTTGCGACGGCGCTGGCACTGTGCATCAGTTTTGGATGTTTCTGTGGAACCATCATTCCATCTGCAAAAAGTGCGGTTTCTACCAGCGTGCAGTATCGATCCTATTATGATGAGCAGAGAGCTTTCCTGGATAAGATCCCAGCGGATGCATCGGTGGCAGCTACCACTTTTTACACCACTTATTTGTCCAAGCGTGGGACACTGCACGACATTCAATATGCTTCCCCGGAACATATTTTGGAGTGTAAGTATGTGGCGATTAAAATCGGTGCCAACTTTAAAAGCTATGCCGGTGGCAACTGGGGCAACGAAGAAGGCTTCGTGAAGTGGCTGGAGCGCAATGGGTATTACCTGATCGAGGAACTGCCCAATGTGGCACAGTTGTACAAAAAGGGACGGTGAGAACTACGAAATACCGGATTGCAATTTGTGATGACTCCGGGGCAGACCGAGCCTATACCGCTGAATTTGTGGAGCGTTGGGCGAAAAGCCGGGGAAATGAACTGCAAATCACCCAGTTTCCATCGGCTGAAAGTTTCTTGTTCCATTACGAAGAACAAAACGATTACGATATCCTGCTTCTGGATATCGAAATGGGAGCGATGGACGGGGTTACTCTGGCCAAAAAGATTCGCCGGGAAAATGAAACGGTGCAGATCGTGTTCATCACCGGATACTCGGATTATATTGCTGAAGGCTACGAGGTGGCGGCACTGCATTATCTGGTCAAGCCCGTGAAGGAGGAAAAACTTCATGCAGTCCTTGATCGGGCGGCGGAGAAGCTTTCCAGAAATGAAAAAATCCTGTATTTTGAGGTGGGCGGTGAAATGGTGCGTATGCCCATTTACCAAATTCGTTACGCCGATGTGCAGGGCAATTATGTGACTGTCCACGGACAAATCGATGTAACGGTAAAAATGACCTTGGGCGATCTGGAAAAGCAGCTGGATGAACGATTTTATCGGGCAGGGCGCTCCGTGATCGTGAATATTACCCAGGTCAGTCGGGTGACAAAAACGGAGATTCGCCTTACGGATGGAACGACAATTGCCCTTCCCAGAGGTGCCTATGAGGGAGTCAACCGGGCGATCATCAACATGAGGTAAAGCCATGAAGTTTTTTTCAAAAAGAGTTGACAGACAGATCGCTTCCTATCAGCAGGAGCTGATCGAGACCCACTATCGGGAAGTGGACAATATGTATCGGCAGATCCGTGGCTGGCGGCATGACTACCGTAACCATATCCAGACAATGAAGGCTTATGCCGCCAGGGAAGATTGGAATGCGATCTGCCGATATCTGGACTTATTGGACGATGATTTGACCACGGTGGATACGGTCATCAAGACCGGAAATCCCATGACTGACTCCATCCTGAACTCCAAAATTTCTCTGGCCAAGGCCAAGAATATCCCGGTGGTGGCAGATGCCCACATTCCCGTGAAGCTAAAATCCTCGGAAATCGATCTGTGCTGCATCATCGGCAACCTGTTTGACAACGCCATTGAAGCCAGCCTTCCTTTGCCACAGGAGCAACGGCAGATCCGGGTGTATATGGACATGAAGGGTTCCCAGCTCTACATTTCCTTCACCAATTTTACCGCCACAAAAAAGCTGAATAAAGTGGGGAATCTTTTCAAAACCTCCAAAGGGGAGGGACACGGCTTTGGCCTGGTGCGGATCGATGCCATCGTAGAGCGGCTGGAGGGCTATATCAGCCGCAATTCAGAAGACGGTGCCTTCACAACGGAAATTTTGCTGCCTCAGGAGTGACTCCCTCCGGGGGAGCGGTCGGGAAGCAGGGGGAAAGGGAAACTGTGCAATTCGTCCCCAGAAAAGAACAATTCGTCCCCAGAATACTCCGGGGACGTTTTTTCGTGATAAGATATGCTCAGAAATGAGGTGCTGATATGAAAAATAAAGATCCACAATATAGTGTTTTTAGAAGCATTCGCTATATGTTGACCATGGCGTGGGCAAAAAGCAAACTTGTGATCGCCATGTGCTTTGTGATCGCAGGCGTGCAGATCGGCCTGAATATGGCGCAGCTGTACATTGCTCCTGAGATTTTGAGCAAGGTGGAGTCCGCCGCCCCCTTGGGACAGATGTTTGGAACCATTGCGTTTTTTTCCGGTGTGGTATTTCTGCTGACGGCGTTGAATCGCTATTTCCACAATGTGTGCGCCATGCCCAAAGTCAGCGTTCGCACGGCCATCATCGATCAGATCAATCAGAAGTCTTTCACGACTTCCTACCCCAATTGTTTTGATCCGGCGCGGAAAAAGTTATTGGGCAAAGCTTTGGACGAAACCAGCGGCAACAGCGAGTCCACCGAAGCCATTTGGACGACCATGACCCAACTGCTGACCAATGTTGGCTGCTTTGCGCTGTATTTGGTCACCTTATCCAATGTTGGGGCGGTGCTGATCCTGATTTCTCTGGTCACTTGTATTCTGGCGTCCCTGGTGCGCCTGAAAGCACTGAAAAAATTTGTGGGAAATCCGGAGAACGGAAAATACTGGGGTCAGTTCTGGTATTTAAAAAATCGGGCCCAGTCGATTGAAATGGCGAAGGATATCCGCATTTTTGGCCTGGGCAACTGGGTGCGCCAGATCTATGGCGATGTGCTGACGATGCAGGCTGCTTTTATCCGCCGTCGGGAAAAGCATCTGGTGGGCTCTGCCTGCTTTGGGGTGGTGATGACGCTGCTGCAAAATGGAATTGCCTATGTATATCTGCTGAAAATGACATTGGATGGAAATTTGAGCGCATCGGAATTTTTACTGTATTTCACAGCCATTTCCGGTTTTACCACTTGGGTCTCCGGCATTTTGGAAAATTGCAGTACCATCTACAGCCAGACACAGGGCATCGGTGCAGTGATCGCCTATGTGGACGGGAAGGAGCAATTCCGCTTTGAAAATGGTCGCCCCTTGCCGGACACTGCAAAGTGCGAACTGCGGTGGAAAATGTGACCTTCCGCTATCCCGGTGCGGAAAAAAACCTGTTTGAAAATCTGAATCTCACCATCCATCCCGGAGAAAAGTTGGCAGTGGTTGGCCTCAATGGTGCGGGCAAGACTACCCTTGTAAAGCTGCTGTGCGGCTTCTATGACCCCACCGAAGGAAGGGTGACCCTCAACGGTATTGACATTCGGGAATTTAATCGGCAGGAATACTATAAGCTGCTGTGTGCTGTGTATCAGGAATTTTCGGTTCTGGATGTGACCATTGGGGAAAACGTGGCGCAGAGCAGAGAAATGATTGATGAAGAGAAAGTTTGGAACTGTCTGGAGATGGCAGGCCTGGCGGATTTTGTCCGGGGATTGCCGGAGGGCCTGAACACCCATGTGGGACGGGATGTGTACTTAGATGGGGTACTGTTCTCCGGCGGCCAGACCCAGCGGCTGATGCTGGCTCGTGCGCTGTATAAGGGCGGCCCGTTGCTGATATTGGATGAGCCGACCGCTGCCCTTGATCCCATCGCTGAAAGTGACATCTATGAAAAGTACAGCGAAATGTCCGGCGGAAAGACATCTATTTTCATTTCCCACCGGCTGGCTTCTACTCGATTCTGCGACCGGATCCTCTTTATTGCCGACGGCAAAATCGCAGAGGAGGGAACCCACGAAGATCTTCTGAGGAAAAAGGGCGCTTATGCTGACCTTTACCAAGTCCAGAGCCGATACTATCAGGAAGGAGCTGATTTCCGTGGCGAAGAATAAGAAAAATAGCTGGAAAGAGATCCTGTCCCTTCATTTTCGGGCACTGAAGGATGTGGAACGCTATGTGCCGGGAAGAATCCCCTGTATGGTCATTCGCAATGTGGTGGAAGCCATCAGCCCCTATCTGACCATTTGGTTGTCCGCCCAGTTTATCAATGAATTGGCTACCCTCCGCCGAAAAGAAGTGCTGATCCGGTGGATCATCTGGACAGTGGCGGTAACAGCGGTATGCGGTATCGCAAAGGCACTGCTGAATGGCTGGAATCGGAGCATGGACTCCCGGCATGGCCCCTTAAAAGACAGAATGTTTATTGAGAAGTTCATGACCACGGATTATGCCAATGTGGACAGTCAGAAGTTCCGTGACCTCAATGCCCAGATGGAGCAGTTCCAGAATTGGGCAGGTCAGGGCGTGAACATGGCATTGGAGCTAAGCAACGGCATTTTAAAATCCTCTTTAAGCATCATCGGTGCTATTGCCCTGACGGTGAGCCTGTTTACACAGAAGGTGCCGGAAGGAAGCATGACATTCCTCAATTCTCCACTGTTAATTTTGCTCTTGCTGGCATTGATGATGCTACTGAGTTGGTTCGGTGCAAAGTTGATGAATTTGCTGGACAAAAAGCAGACGGATATGGCAGACCAGGCTACCTTGGGCAATCGTCAATTTACCTTTTACTGCAAAATGGCAAGCGATAGCCACCGCCGTTTGGATATCCGAACCTATGAACAGGGAAATGCTGTGGAGGGATTGAAGAGTACGCCTTTCTCAGTCGGTGGCATTTTTGACAAACTGTATCGAGGCCCCTATGCGTTGCTGAGCGGCGTGGGGGAAGCGATGGGTGCGGTTTTTACCGGTTTCGTGTATGTGTTTACCTGCCTGAAAGCCTGGGCAGGCGCATTTTCCATTGGTTCTGTGACCCAGTATGTCAGTGCGGTCACATCTCTTTCCCAAAATATCAGTGCGCTGATGCAGTCGCTGAACGGTGTGCGTAATAATCACCGCTTTTTGTCCGTTACCTATGAGCTGCTGGACACGCCGGATCAGATGTATCAGGGGAGCCTGACCACGGAAAAGCGGTCTGATCGGCAGTATGAGGTGGAATTTCGGGATGTGTCCTTTCAATATCCCGGCTCAGATCATTGGGCTCTGCGGCATGTGAATATGAAGTTCAAGGTAGGCAAGCGGCTTGCCATCGTGGGTGAAAACGGCAGCGGCAAGACCACCTTCATTAAGCTCTTGTGCCGGCTTTATGACCCGCAGGAGGGGCAGATCCTGCTTAACGGCATCGACATTCGCAAGTACCGCTATGACGACTACATGAACATTTTCTCTGTTGTGTTCCAGGACTTCCAGCTTGTTGCTCAGAGCCTGGGCAGCAATGTGGCAGGAAGCAAGGAATATGATCGTCAAAAGGCGGAAAAAGCCTTGAAAGATGCAGGTTTTGGCGACCGGCTGGAAACCATGGAAAATGGTCTGGACACCATGCTCTATAAGGAAATGGACGAGAGCGGCGTGGAGGTTTCCGGCGGCGAAGCCCAGAAAATCGCCATTGCCAGAGCCCTTTATAAGGATGCACCGTTTATTATTTTGGATGAGCCGACAGCGGCGCTGGACCCCATTGCCGAGGCGGAGATCTATTCCAAGTTCGACCAAATTGCCGGAGATAAGACGGCTATCTACATCAGCCATCGGCTGTCGAGCTGCAAATTCTGCGATGAGATCGCTGTGTTCGAAGGCGGCGAAGTGATCCAGCAGGGGACCCATGAAAGCCTTGTGGCCGATGAAGGCGGAAAGTACTACGAACTCTGGAACGCCCAGGCGCAATATTATACGGCATGATGAAAAAGCAGGAAGCGTTTGCTTCCTGCTTTTTTGCGATGGGTTTGTGGGCGCAGATGATATTACAGATGCTTGTCCATGGATAGCTTGGTGGCTTTGGCGATATCGGCGATCACTTTGGCCTGCTGTGCATTGCAGTGATCCAGAAGAACAGTGATTTCGTCCTTTACTGCGCTGGTGGTTGCCACTGTTTGATCGTTCAAAAGGTCATCGGTGCGGACTTCCAGAGCGGCGGCAATGTCTACAAAAACGGGCAAACTCAGCTTGGTGTTGCCGGTTTCGATGTGGCTCATGTGGGTGGTGGAGATATTGATTTTTTCGGCCAGCTCCTCTTGGGAAAGGCCGTGGGCTTTTCTGATCTTGCGAATTTGCTGTCCGATTTTGTAGTAATCCATTGTAAAACCGCCTATGTAGTAAAATGATACTTGAATTATATAGGCAAAAGTGTTAGAATTACATAAACTGCATGGACTAAATACTGTGCATATAATTAAACTTTTGGAGGGCATGAAAATGAAAACCCATACCAGCAACTTTATCAATCATCTGGAAGATGAATACGAAAAAAGCGAGTATAAAGCTTTGAATTTGTCACAATGGATTGAGGGTTACTTCAAGAAATTTGGCTACGAGTTATCATTTGATAGAAGCTCTATCATGTTAAACCCGGCAGAATGCATTGATCTTGGACTTCAGAAGTTGTGTGCAGCAGGTGATATTTCTGATGATGAGTATTCGGAACATATCAAGCAATATAATTGGGGAGAGCAAAAACTTGAAAGTGTGCTGAATAATTTTGGTTGTGCGGAACAACTTTTGGCATTGATACGCAATCTGGATTTTTGGTATTGCAGACGGCAGGAGAAAATTACAAGTATGGAGAGTGAAACAGTATGAAAAAACTATTGACTGTTATGTTTGCAGTGGTTACTCTGTGCCTGATTTGTGTACTAACAATGCCGACAACGGCGGAGGCGGCAGAGGTAGCCAGAGGTACCTGTGGCGATAATCTGACTTGGGTGCTGGATGATGAGGGAACACTGACCATTTCCGGTACTGGTGATATGAAGTCATATTCTTCATATTATCCATATTAATGGAGAATTGGCAACGGAAATTGTAATTCCGGACGGTGTGACCAGCATTGGCGATTATGCGTTCGATGGCTATAGCAACCTAACGAGCATCGAGATTCCAGACAGTGTGACCAGCATTGGCAGTTCTGCGTTCTATGGTTGTAGCAACCTAACGAGCATCGAGATTCCAGACAGTGTGACCAGCATTGGCAATTCTGCGTTCTACGGCTGTAGCAGCCTAACAGATGTATATATTACAGACATTACCGCGTGGTGCAATATCCAGTTCAGCAACTATTCGGCTAATCCAATGGTTTATGCGGAGAAATTGTATATTAATGGAGAATTGGCAACGGAAATTGTAATTCCGGACGGTGTGACCAGCAT
>CAZPJH010000035.1:4495-15414 GCA_964586875.1 uncultured Oscillospiraceae bacterium | reverse complement strand
TCTTGAACATGATAATGAACCCTTCCTTTTATGTAATCCAATTATCCCAATATTGGTTTGGGCATACTTCCCAAACATACCCATTATAAGGGAGAATACAGCATTTGTCAAATAATTCTCACAAGAAATTATGATAAAAAATGAAGAATTTCCGAAAAAAGGAGAAAAAAATGAAAAAACTATTAGTTTACATAATATTTTCCGTGTCAGGCGGTCATTCTTCCCTATGCTGCACGCCACCACTCCCCTGCCGGCTTAGAACAAAATGGCTACGCCGCTGAGCGCTTCATCATGACATATGATTTCCACAGCTGTGGAAAAGTCTGTGGAAAAAGTGGAAAACCTATTTATATAGTAGGGGTCGGCCATTGGCCGCCGGAAAACTGCACCGTTCCGTAGGCCGGTACATTCCTGAGGCAACGGAAAACCATTCACCCGGGAAGGATTAGAAAAAATCCACAGGCCATGAAAGACCTGTGGATAACTTTTTACTTTTTGGCCAGCAGATCCCGGATCTCGGTCAGCAGCACTTCCTCCTTGGAAGGAGCAGGAGGTGCAGGGGGTGCAGCAGGTTCTTCCTTCTTCTTGCCGGCTTCGGTCAGCTTGTTCATCAGCTTGACGATAATGAACACGACCCAGGCCAAGATCAGGAAGTTGATGACGGCGGAGATAAAGTTGCCGTAAGTCAGGTAGTTTTTCACTTCCTGCACCACTTCCGCACCGTTGGCATCGACGATGGTTTCATAGGTAGGTTCTACCCAGGGCATCCGGGGCAGGGCGATCTTGGCTTCGGAGAAATCTGCGCCGCCCATGAAAATATTGACGATGGGCATGATCAGATCATTGGTCACGCTCTTGGTAATGGTGGAGAATGCAGCACCGATGATGGTACCAACAGCCAGTGCCATGGCATTGCCTTTGACGGCAAAGGTCTTAAACTCTTGCAGCAGAGAGGGCTTTCCGTTTTTCTTGGACATGTTGAAAATCCTTTCTATGATTTATGGGGTTGGGGTCCGAATGCTGACCCGACGAAGGCTTATTGTAGAGGCGGATATCATCACGTCTTCCACAAAGGGGAAGGCACAGGCGGCCATAGGCCGCCGAAAAGCCAAATTCCTTACTTTTTCTCGATGACTTCCATGCCGCCCAGATACTTTCTCAGTGCTTCGGGGATGACCACGGAGCCGTCTGCTCTCTGGTTCTGCTCTACGATAGCAGGGAAAATACGGGAGGTGGCCAGGCCGGAGCCGTTGAGGGTGTGGACAAAATCGATCTTGCCATCTTCCCGGCGGTAGCGGATATTACCACGGCGAGCCTGATAGTCACGGGCATTGGATACGGAGGAAACTTCCTTATAGCCGTTCATAGAGGGGATCAGGATCTCAATGTCATAGGTGCGTGCCATGGAAGCGGAGCAGTCACCGGCGGCCAGCTTGACGGTACGGAAGTGCAGACCCAGACCGGCAACCAGATTTTCAGCTTTCTTCACCAGCTCCTCAAAAGCCTCGTCAGACTTGTCGGGGGTGGTGAACTGGAACATTTCCACCTTATTGAACTGGTGGCCACGGACCATGCCACGCTCGTCGGCACGGTGAGAGCCGGCTTCACGACGGAAGCAGGGGGTGTAGGCGAACATCTTCCGGGGCAGATCGGCCTCGGTCAGGATCTCGTCACGATACACGCTGCACAGAGCTGCTTCTGCAGTGGGCAGCATATAGAAAGTGCCGTTCTCTGTGGGATGGTTGGAGATCTTAAACACTTCGTCGGCAAATTTAGGGAACTGGCCGGCGGTCAGACCGCACTGGTACTCCAGCATATGAGGGGGCAGGATGAACTCGTAGCCATCGGCGATATGGGTGTCGATGAAATAGTTCAGCAGCGCCCATTCCAGGCGAGCGCCCATGCCGGTGTACATCCAGTTGCCGCTGCCTGCCAGCTTCACGCCACGGTCATAGTCGATCAGACCCAGACCTTCGCACAGATCTACATGGTGCTTGGGCTCGAAGTCAAAGCTGTGCTTTTCACCAATATAGCGCAGGGGTTCATTGTTTTCCTTGCCGCCGGGCAGCAGATCGGCGTCGGGGAGATTGGGCAGGCTCAGCATGGCGGTGTAGAGCTGCTCATCCAGTTCCTTCAGCTGCTTCTTTTCGTCAGCAATGGCCTCGTCGATCTTGACGGAAGAGGCCATGTTGGCATTGATCTGTGCATCAATGGCGGAAGTATCCTCCCCACGCTTTTCAGCACCCTTCTTCTGTCCGAAGAGTTTGCCGTTTTCCTTGGACAGCTTGTTCTTCTCAGCGGTCTGGGTTTCCGTGGCGGTCTTCAGAGCGCGCACCTGCACATCCAGTTCCAGAATACGGTCGATGGTGGCATCGCAGTCCACCTCTTTTGCCCGCAGGCCGGCTTTCACGGCATCGGGATTTTCTTTGATTTTACGAATATCCAGCATTGTTTTCTACCTCGGTATTTCAATTGTATTGGGAGTGGGTCACGCTTCGCTGATGCCGGGCTCGTCGGGCATGACGATGGCAGCTACGATATATGCGATCAGGCCGGTGCCGACGCTGATGACGGTCAGCACAGCAGCGCCCAGACGGACGATGGTGGGATCAATGTTAAAATATTTGGCGATACCGCCGCAGACACCGCACAGCTTCTTATCGGTGTTGCTCTTATACAGTTTTTTTTGCATCTTAATGACTCCTTATTTTTTCAATGTCATCAGGGCAGACAGCAGGTTTTCCAGGTCCTCTGCCCCATAGAATTCCAATTCAAATTTACCCTTGCGCTTGCCGTTGATGATTTTGACACCACGACCAAGATGCTTGCTCAGAGATTTCTCACATTCTCCGATATAGTCTACTTTCAAAGGGATAAAGGGCATCTCCCCCTTCTCACGGGTCATATTCTTGCACAGAAGCTCTGCCTGACGGACGGAAAGCCCCAGAGCAATGATCTTCTGGGCAGCCTGTTGCTGCTGCTTTTCGGATTTCAGGGTCAGTACAGCACGGGCATGTCCTGCGGACAGTTCTCCGTTCCTGACCTTGTCCAGTACCTGCGGACACAGGTTCAAAAGACGCAGGGAGTTGGCCACGGCAGGACGGGATTTGCCCACTCGGCCGGCAGCTTCCTCCTGTGTCAGGCCGTACTCGTCCATCAATGTTTGATACCCCAGAGCTTCTTCCACCGGGTTCAGATCCTGGCGCTGCAAGTTTTCGATCAGTGCCAGTTCCATAGTTTTTCTGTCATCTGCTTCGATCACGACCACAGGAACTTCTGACAACCCGGCGATGCGGGCAGCTCGCCAGCGGCGTTCACCGGCAATGATCTGATAATAGCCATTGGTCGTTTCCCGAACGGTCAGCGGCTGGATAATGCCGTGCAGAGCGATGGAGTCGGCCAAAGCCTGCAGCTCTTCTTCATCAAAATCCCGACGTGGTTGATTGGGGTTTGGCTCTACCTTATGGATAGGCAGCAGCTGATAAGGGCTATCATTGGTGGGTTCGTCAAAGTCGCCGAGCAGAGCACTTAATCCTCTGCCCAGTCCTTTATTAGACATCTGATTCACCGATCCTTTCATGTTACAGTTTTTCTTTGATCTCCTTAGCCATGTCCCGATAAGCAATGGCTCCCTTGCTGCTCTTATCATAAGCAGTGACAGGCAGACCATGACTGGGGGCTTCGGAAAGCCGGATATTTCTGGGAATGACGGTTGCAAAGACTTTCCCCGGGAAGTGACGGCGCACTTCCTGTGCTACCTGGGTGGAGAAATTGGTACGGCCGTCAAACATGGTCAATGCTACGGCAAAAATATCCAACTGGGGATTGATCCGCTTCTTTACCATTCTCAGGGTGCTCATCAGGTCGGAAAGACCCTCCAGTGCGTAGTATTCGCACTGCACCGGCACCAGAATGCTGTCTGCTGCCGCCAGGGAATTAAGGGTCAGCATTTCCAGAGAAGGTGGACAGTCAATCAGAATGATATCGTAGCTGTTTTTAACAGAAGCGAGGACATTTTTAAGTTGATGTTCCCGTCCGTCCGTATAAAGCAGCTCCACGGCAGCACCAGCCAAATTGGATGAGGAAGGTACCACGTCACCATATTTTGTGGAAACAATGGCATCCTGCACTGCAATATTATTGATCAGCACATCATAAATGGTGTTTTTTACTTTTTTCTTTTCAATGCCAAATCCGGAAGTAGCATTTGCCTGTGGATCAAAGTCGCACAGCAGAACCTTCAGACCCAGCTCCGTCAGTGCGGCGGTGAGATTGACGGCAGTGGTGGTTTTGCCAACGCCGCCTTTCTGGTTTACGACGGCAATGGTTTTTCCCATAGTCCGCCTCCTTTTTATGTTTTTTCTGCAAAATGTTTCACGTGAAACTTTCGCAGGTGGATATGTGGTTATGTTTCACGTGAAACAATGGGGAATTACTGGAAATAGGCTTGTATGGCCTCTCGGATGGTGGGAAGATCCAGCCATTCGTTGACCCACTGAGGTGTGAGTTCCAACAGAAGACAAACACAAAAGACCAAAGCCCCCAAAAGAAGGATGATCGCCATCACCAACCAGAAGATGGTATATCGCAGACGAAAAAGTTGATTTTCCCATTTGCTTGCAGCCAGTTTAAAGCTGCTGCGCTTGGTGATGACCCGTTCCGGGCGATGAGGCAGCTGGATCGGCGTTCCGGGGTCTACCGGTTGGCTTTCCATTTGTTCCAAACACTTGTTGCAAAAGATGTGATTTTCCTCTGTTTCTCTGGCACATCGGATACAGTTCATGTCGTCACCTCCTAATCCATCCTATTATACACCATTTTTCCCATTTCGTAAAGGGGAATTTTAAAAGTTACCAAAATGTAAATTATCAGATACCTATTGACAATCAGATAACCATATGATATAATCCGATTATCAGAAAAGGAGGCGAATATCATGCAATGGAATATTCCCGGAACCACTCTTTCTATTCAAAAATCCGATGCAAAAATGATCGAGCATCAATTCTCTGCCATGTTCCTGGGCGGTGGTATTGTGCTAAGCCAGGTGTCTGCCATCACAGGCCTGGAAGCTTATACCATCCAGAACTGGGTGAAACGTGAATTTTTGCCACCACCGGAGCATAAGCGCTATAATATGAATCAGCTGTGCCGTATCACCACGATCAATATGCTCAAGAGCGCTTTGCCCATGGAGAAGATCACCGGTCTGATCCGCTATGTCAACGGCGAGCTGGATGATACCTCCGATGACATCATCGACGATGCAAAGCTCTATTTTCTCTTTGTTCGTCTGGCTGCCCGAGCCGGTGATGGTAATTCCGTAGAGGAATGGAAGCAGATCATTTCCAAGGAATTGTCCGATTATCGGGAGCCTGTCCCCGGCGCCCGGCAGAGAGTGGAGAAAGTGCTGCAGATCATGCTGGTTGCCTGGTCGGCGGCGAAACTGCAAAGGCAGGCAGAAGAAATGCTTGCTACATTATTATAATAAGGAGTTGCGCTATGGAACAAAATGGAAGCTATCGCTGGGTGCCCCAAAATGGGCCTCAGACTCCCAAACCCCCGAAAAATCCTGTAAATTCAGGGAAGGTCGGGAAGTTTATTCTGCTGGGCCTGTTGGCATTGGTGGTGATCGTGGGCGGATTGACCAGCTTTTACACCGTTGACGACAAGCAGCAGGCTGTGGTCACCACTTTCGGCAAGGTGACGGATACAGTGGAGGCCGGTCTGCAATTTAAAGCTCCCTTTGGCATTCAGAAGGTACATAAGGTGGATGTGAATGTCTATCAGAAGATCGAACTGGGTTATGTTAAAAATAACAACGGCCAAGATGTTTATGATCAGGACGAAAGTTCCATGATCACCGGCGATTATAACATCGTCAACGTGGATTTCTTCGTCGAATACCGCATTTCTGACCCGGTCGAGTACCTGTTCTCCTCTAATGAGCCGGAAATGATCCTGAAAAATCTGATTCAAAGTCAGGTTCGTAATGTGGTCGGTTCGGCCACGGTAGATGCCGTTTTGACCGATGGCAAGGAAAATATTCAGATGCAGGTCAAGGATCTGGTGGCAGAGATCCTGACTGAGTATAACATCGGCTTGACTTTGGTGGAAGTTCGTATTCAGGATGCTGAGCCTCCCACGTCGGAAGTCATCGAGGCTTTTAAGGCTGTGGAAACTGCCAAACAGCAGGCGGAAGCTGTGGTCAACAATGCCAAGGCTTATCAGAATGCCCAGCTGCCCAATGCACAGGCGCAGGCGGATAAGCTCCTGCAAAATGCAGAATATCTCAAGCAAAAACGCATCAACGAAGCGGTTGAAGCCGTGGCCATGTTCCAGGCCATGTACGAAGAATACAAGCTCAATCCCGACATTACCAAATCTCGGATGTACTATGAGGCTATTTCTCAAATCCTGCCCGGCGTGAAGGTCTTTATCAACACAGGTTCCGGTGACAATTTGAATATGCTGTTGCCTCTGGATGAGCTGGTGGGAGGTAAATAAACCATGAAAAAAGGAATTATTTTTGGCATCATTGCCCTGGTATTGGTGGTCACTCTCTTTAGCAGTATCTATACGGTTCGGGAAGATCAATACGCCTGCACCTTCCGTTTTTCCGAGATCGTGAATACGACCAACGCTTCCGGTCTGCATTTTAAGATCCCTTTTGTGGATACAGTGAAATATTTCCCCAAATCCACCCAATTTTATGATATTCCCCCGTCCAGTGTTACTACGTTGGATAAACAGAATATGACCGTGGACTGCTACATCCTCTGGTCTATCAGCGACGCACAGAAATTTTACCGCAGTCTAGGCAGTACCAGTGTTGCAGAGGATCGTCTGGATGCCATTACTTACAGTGCCCTGAAAAATGTGATGGGTACACTGAAGCAGAGCGATATTATCAATGAAAACCCCGGCAGTGAGCGGAATGACATTTATGAAAGCATCACTGCTGTGGTAGATGCGGCTGCTGCAACCTATGGCATTAAAGTAGAAGATGTGAAAATCAAGCGTTTTGATCTTCCGGAGTCCAATCTGAACGCAGTTTACACCAGAATGATCTCCGAGCGCAACCAGATGGCGGAAAAATACACCGCCGATGGTAATTACGAGGCTTCTATCATCCGCAATGATGTGGATAAGCAGGTGAACATCCTGATCTCCAATGCACAGGCACAGGCTGCCAAGCTGGAGGCCGAAGGCGAAGCAGAATACATGAGAATGCTGGCCGAGGCCTACGATAGTGAGGATAAGAAAGATTTTTACGAGTTTATCCTGGCGCTGGATGCGCTGAAAGCCAGTCTTAACGGCAATGACAAGACGATTATTCTGGATCAGAATTCGGATCTGGCCAAGATTTTGATGGGTGTCAGTTCTAAATAAAACAAAGGCGTGTTGCACTGTAGTACAACACGCCTTTGTCATTTTATGTGTGTTTGTTTCACGTGAAACATTTTTTTGTGAAAAGACTGATCTTCCTTATTTCCACAGCCCGTCAGGATAGATCCCTTCGGAAGTCATCCTGGCAAGAGCGTTGACCACCAGAGGCTTGTCGGCGGCGTAGGTTACGCCGTACCACCGATCGGAGGAGGACAAAACCTTGACCTTAGCCTTTCCTTCAGCCATTAGATGACTGACCACTGTGGGCAGGAAAAATTCTGCTTTCTCCGGATTTTTTGGCAACTCCTCTGCAAGAAATCTGGTAAAATCCTGCTCCAGCGCAGTGAGGATGCTGGGGGTAAAGCCAAACATATTCATGCTGACCAGTGTATCCAGATCCAGATTTTCCCAGGTGCCGTCCCCTGTGGGGAAGCAGGCATGATCTTCCCGACCCTCAATACCGATACATTCCCAAAGGCTGGTCAGATAATTTTGCTGATCCAGACGACAAATGCCACGGGCAACACCGCCATTGTCACTCAGGGTGTTGCGTAGGTAATATCCCACCATGCAATAGTCCAGATACGGGCCATCCTGTGCCCGGCACAGCCGGTCATAAATGGTACGGAAGGCGGAGCGGCCATAGTAATCGTCTGCATTGATCACGGCAAAAGGTGCATCACCGATCGCATCTCTGGCGCAGAGAACGGCGTGGCCGGTGCCAAAGGGTTTCACTCGATTTTCAGGAAGCCGGAAAGGAGCAGGCAGTTTGGTCAGTTCCTGATAAGCATAGCAGATTTCCAGGGGACAGGTGGCCAGTCGCTTGCCAACGGTTGACATAAAATCTTCACGAATGGCTTCTTTGATAATAATAACTGCCTTCTGAAAGCCAGCCTGCCAGGCATCATACAGAGAATAGTCCAAAATGGACTCTCCCTGGCTGCCCACCGGGTCGATCTGCTTCAGACCGCCATAGCGGCTGCCCATGCCGGCAGCCATAACCACAAGAACAGGATCATTCATTTTCATTGTTTCCTTTCCATAACGTAATGATTTGCTGAGTACCACTGTAAATCAAAATCAGTGACAGCAGCAGTGCAGGGATCCATTTTAATACATTTTCACCGCTGTACGCCAGCAGGATAAAACTGACAACGGCAGCTATGCCCAGCAGCACCTGCAAGCCCCAGCAGAAAAATGTGATTTTTCTTTTCATGGCATTTTCTCCAGACAGATATCTTCTTTTTTCAGTTTTTCCCAGGAAAATTCATGGCATAATTCTGCTGCGGAAATGGGGATGTTCTCTTCCAGAAGGCCACAGGAGAAGGCCAGATTTCCCAAAATCGTTTCCGGGCTGTAATGCAACTTCAGTTGCCCCAGATCCAGATCCTTATCCCGCTTGGAAAGCCGCCGTCCATCAGGGGCTACCAGCAGGGGAACATGGCCGTATTGGGGATGAGAAAAGCCGAACAACTGCTGCAAGTACATCTGTCGGGGGGCAGAGCTAAGAAGATCTACGCCACGAACCACTTCCGTAACACCGGCTTCGCCATCGTCCACAGTGACTGCTAATTGGTAGACATAACATCCGTCTGCTCGCCGCACGACGAAGTCACCGCAGTCGGTTAAAAGATTTTCCGCATAAGAGCCTTGCAGACGGTCTGTAAACTGCCAGATTTGATCGGGAACAATTACGCGCCAGGCAGGATCTCGGCCAAATGCGGCTTGCTGAGCGGCTGTCAGATGGCGGCAAGTGCCGGGATATACATAAGTACCATCAGATCGATGGGGTGCATTGACGTTATGCAGCTGGCTGCGCGTGCAGTAGCAGGGATAGAGCAGACCCTCTTCCCGAAGCTGCTGAAAATAGCGGTCATAGATGGCGGTCCGCTGGCTTTGAGGCGCTGTTTCCATGTCCCAATCCAGCCCCAGCCAACGCAGATCCTGCCGCAGTATTTCTGCAAATTCCCTGTTGGTGCGCTGGGTGTCAAGATCTTCCATCCGCAGAAGGATGGTACCGCTGCGGCTTTTGACCGATAGCCAGGCCAGCAAAAAGGCGAACACATTTCCCAAGTGCATTCGGCCGGAAGGGGTAGGCGCAAAGCGACCCACCGGGGGCGTTGACATAGCTTCACCGCCTTTTTCTGATTTTCTTCTATTTTAGCCCAGAAATAATGATTTGTAAAGGAAAATAAAAAATCGCCCCATTTTTTGCCGGTGATCATAAAACAATTCGTGGAGCGTATCGATACCGATACGCTCCACTTTTTATGTAAGGATATGTGGCTTGGCTCTCCCTCCGGGAGAGCTGTCACCGCAGGTGACGGAGAGAGCCAAGATATTGAGCAACACTGAAAACAGCGGATGTTTCCATGTCTACACCGACAGCACCTTTTTTCGGCAAAGGGATGAGATCAGCCATGCGGCCAGCAGCATCAGGGTCGCAGCAGCAGTAAAGCCCAGAATATACACGATCAGGCACAGGGGGAAGGGAATCAGATCCTGCACCAGAGCGTATACCGGAAGAGAAGGAGCGCAGTGGGGGCTGATGAAGAACATATTAAACTCGTGCTGTTCCAAAAGACCGGTCAAATAGGCGACTTCGTTTAGAACTACTGCAATGGCCACGCAGCACAAAAACACCGGCAGTGCTTTAAAAATCGTCTTCCAATGGGCTTTCACATGGCCGCTGGACATCAGCAGGGCAGCAATTACCGGCATTGAGCCGTGGCAGATCATGGTCTGGATGTTGATACCAATGGTTTCTACAAACACATCTCCGGGATAGAACATGACACACAGGCCGGCGAAGGTAGCGTAGCTGGCAAGGTAGGCACACAGCCCATCGTGGATCTTTCCTTTGGTAAAAATTCCGGTCAGAAGGCCTATATACATGGGCGTGGAACAGAATTGGAAGGGAAAGGCATACCAGTGATAATAGATATCACGATCACCGCTGCCAAAGGTAAAGTTGATCTGCTTGTAAACTTCCAGAATAGCCACCACAATGGCGGTGATCAAAACCAATCGGCGGACGGTCTGCTCTCTGGCTTTTTTACCGTATAGGGCAGCCAGCACCGTTAAGCAGGTCACGATGGCAAGACATAACAGGTGATACCAGCCATAGGTGGCTGGACGTTCCATTTTTGAATTTAAAAATTGCAAAATTGGTAGACAAAACTCCATATAGACATCTCCATTCCTTCCGTATTATAGCATCGAAAGTAGTTGATGTCGATAAACCTTAAGAAACTTTAAGAAATGAAAGGGCGTGCTGCGTTGGATCACAGCACACCCTTTTTCAATCAGGCTTTTTTCTTTTTGAACAGGATCAGTACGATCACACCGGCAATGACTACAGCGGCGCATACACAGCCGATGACCATGGTATTGCTGGGCTGAGAGGGCACAGCGGTCGGTTCCGTAGGAGCGACGGTCGGCTCGGTGGGAGCAGTTGTCGGTTCCGTAGGAGCAGCGGTCGGCTCGGTGGGAGCAGTTGTCGGTTCCGTAGGAGCAGCGGTCGGCTCGGT
>CAZPJH010000035.1:0-4395 GCA_964586875.1 uncultured Oscillospiraceae bacterium | reverse complement strand
GGGAGCAGTTGTCGGTTCCGTAGGAGCAGCGGTCGGTTCTGTAGGTTCAGCGGTCGGTTCCGTAGGAGCAGTGGTCGGTTCCGTAGGAGCAGTGGTCGGTTCCGTAGGAGCAGTGGTCGGTTCCGTAGGAGCAGTGGTCGGTTCGGTAGGTACAGCAGGCTCGGTGGGAGCAACGGTAGGTTCCGTAGGTGCTGTATAGGCCACCAGGCCGATCTCATGGGTGACGGTATTGAAGGTAACATAGTAGGTTCCGGCGGCAGGGACGACGAAATTGCCGTCAGGGCCGTCACCGCCGTAGCAAACATCCCACTTTTGATCCAGGCGGACTTTCAATTGATCGCCGGCGGCAAAGGAGAAATAGATTTCGGTGATCAGAATATTTTCGTTGTCGCCGGGGACAAGAAGATAGTCAGCATGATATCCCACACCGGAGTTGCCCCAGTTGGTAAACTGGCCGCAGACACCCCAGTCGCCTTCCGTGGGGGCAGTGGGTTCAGGAGGCGTGGACTCCGTAGGAGCGACGGTGGACTCTGTGGGCACAGCGGTCGGTTCGGTAGGTTCAGGTTCGGTAGGAGCAGTGGTCGGTTCCGAGGGAGCAGTGGTCGGTTCCGAGGGAGCAGTGGTCGGTTCGGGCTCAGTAGGCTCGGGGTCAGTCGGTTCGGTGGGATCGGGGGTGGTCACACGGGGGATCAGCTTGATCTCGTGGGTGACTTTGTTAAAGGAAATGCGGTATTCTCCTTCTGTTTCCACCATGAAATTGCCGTTGAGGCCATCGCCGCCGTAGCAAATGTCCCAATTGTTATTCAGGCGGATCTTAAATCCACTGGCACTGTCGTTTCTGTCGCTGGCAGCCAGATGGAAATAATCTTCGGTGACCAGCACATTTTCTGTGTCACTTTCCACCAGCGGATAGTCGGCATGGTAGCCCTCTCCGGCTTCTCCCCAGTTGGTGAACTGGCCGCAGACGCCCCAGATCTGGGATGTAACCGGCACAAGACCCACTTCCTTGGTTTGAGGATCGAAGCTGATGTAGTAGATACCTGTGGCCTGGACCCGGTAATTGGAGCCGGGATACCAATTATTATACTGGTCGTGGATCTTAAATTCCTGTCCCTGTTGCAGTTCAAAATAGCGCTTGGTCAGCAGCAGTCCGTCCTTCTGTTCCATCTGAAAAGACGTGTCCCAGTTAGAACCGGCCAGATTACCGGCGGCCACATAGACGGGCGGTTCGGTGGGTTCAGGTTCGGTAGGCTGAGGCTGGCTGGGCGCAGCGGTCGGTTCGGATGCGGTAGGCTCGGGGTCGGTCGGTTCCGTAGGATCGGCGGGGGAGGTGGTGGGATCGACAGAGGGCTCGGTGGGTTCAACATAGGCCACCAGGCTGATCTGGTGGGTGGTCAGGTTGAAGGTGATGTAGTAGTCGCCGGCGGTGGTTACCTGGATATCACCACCGTTAAAGGCATTGTATGCACCGTAGCTGATGTCCCAACTGCCATTGAGACGAACCTTAAATTTGTCCCCGGCTTTCAGAGAAAGGGGCTGCTGGGTGGTAAGGACGTTTTCCGTGTCACTTTCCATCAACGGGTAGTCGGCATGAGAACCCTCTGCGTCGTTGCCCCAGTTGGTCATGCTGCCGCAGACGCCCCATTGCTGATTTTCCAGGGGTTTCAGGCCGATTTCTGTGGTTTCGGTGTTAAAGGTGATGTAGAAAACACCGGTGGCAGTCACCTGATAATCATTTTCCGGATACTTATATTCGCCGTTGAGGCGGATCTTAAAGGCATCATTGGTACTCAGCAGGAAATAGTTGCTGGTGATAAAGACATTTTCCTCTTCGCTTTCGACCATAAGGAAATCTTTTCCCCAGGAAGAGTTGTTCATGGTGCCGATGGCAGACCAGACATTGTTGGAAGGTGCTTCGCCTTCGCCGGCCCAAACCAGTTTGATCTCATGGGTAACGGTGTTGAAGCTGATGCGGTATTGGCCGTCATAGGGAACCAAATAGTTGTCGCCGGGGTAGGCTTCAGACCAATCTTTATTTTTGCGGATCTTAAAGTTCATACCGGCGGTCATTTCAAAAGTATCCCGGGTGATCAGGACATTTTCTTCGTCGCTGGGGATCATTTCAAAATCCTGATTCCAGTCTGTACCATTGACTGTTCCGATGACGGTCCATGTGTCAGTGGCAGCGTAAACGCTGGGGATCAGCCCTGCACATAGCACCATGACCATTAAAAAGGCCAACAGGCGCCGATTTGCTTTGCTCATTTTTCTACCTCCAAAGTATTTTTTTGGAAATTGCACAACACACTTAGTGTAGCACAGTTTTTACGAAATTACAATGACTATTTTGGTGAAAATGTGAAGATAAAAGCAGAAATAAACAGAATGACTTTGGTAAAATGCCAAAAGATGCACAAAAAATGCCACCTCGCAGGAGGTGGCATCTGTTCAGTTTACAGGGCGATAGGAAAATTCACGGAAATTTGCGTAGGCGGTGGGTACATAAGCGGTGGGGTTGTAGTCGGTCTTGCTGCTGAGGGTGCCGCCGCCGGTAATGTTGCCGAAGATCTGGCCCCAGCCGCCGTAGTAGTTCAGGTATTCCTGGAAGTCGTTATAATGGTTGGCGGTGTAGAACACAAATACTTCGTCCTGGGTGTATTTACCATCGCCGTTGAGATCGCAGCGGGTGTAGACGATCCGGGCAGCACCACGGGTGATCTTCTTTCCGTCGTTATAGGGAGCGATTTGATAACTGTTACCGGTATCGGTACCGGTGGTGCCGATATCCATCTCAAAGTATTGCAGATCACCGCCGCAGCCGGAGATGTTGGGCAGCACCGGCTCATAGGGATAGCGGCGGGTGTCGCCGCTGAAGGCACTGTGGTTGCCCCGCAGGTAAATGCCCCAAGGATCACTGCCAACGGAGTTCAGCCGCTTGGAAACATAGTTGGCAGGAATATTTCCGCTGCCGCCGAAGGCATACATATAGGCCGCCACTTCTTCCAGGGTAATGTAAGCGCCGCCCCGATAGATCTGCAGGATCGGCTGCCCATAGCTGTCTACGACCACATAGGTGTTGCCGTCGTCCAGATAGTAGCAGTCGGTGTTGCGGATGTAGGATGTGCCATCCATAGGCTGATATTGGGCATTGACGGCATATTGACCGGGCACTTCCAGCAAGCCGGACATCAGATAGTGGGCAGACCGATACTGGGCATCTTCATAGCAGCAGGCGATGGTGTAGTTGGCGTAAAATGTTTCTTTGTCCACATTCACATAGGGATCGCTGTCGTGGCCGGAACAGGTGGGCAGTTCTCCAATGGTGGGTTCTGTGGCATTGCCGGTGGTTTCGGAGGGGGTGGGTTGACCGGTAGCGGGGGACAGGGTAGTGTAAGTGGGCTGAACGGTACAGCCGGTCAGCAGCACTGCCACCAGTAAAATGGCAAATAGGCGTTTCATAGATCGATTCCTTTATGTAAAGAGTTGGGCGTGTCGGTGAACGACACGCCCGGAAAAGTGATTACTGATTTTCCATTTCCTTCAGGGCATCCTTGCGGCTGAAGTTTGCACGGCCCTTCTCGTCGAAGCCCATGAACTTCACCCAGGTCATGTCGCCCAGATTCAGCACATCTTCTACCTTTTCAACACGGCGGTTTTCCAGCTTGGAGATATGCACCATGCCATCGTGGCCGGGTGCGATCTCAACGAAAGCGCCGATGGGCAGGATGCGGACAACCTTGCCGTAGTACAGCTTGCCGACTTCGGGAACGAAGCAGATATCGTCCACCATCTTCTTGGCGGCGTAAGCAGCGGCGGAGTCCACAGCGGAGATGAACACACTGCCATCGTCCTCAATGTCCACCTTGGCACCGGTGTCGGCACAGATCTTCTGGATGGTCTTGCCGCCGGAACCAATGACTTCACGGATCTTGTCCACAGGAATCTTCATAGAGATCATCTTGGGAGCGTACTCGCTGACCTCAGCACGAGGCTCGCTGATGCAGGGCAGCATCACCTGATCCAGGATCTCCAGACGAGCCTTACGGCAGCGCTCCAGAGCGTCGGCAATGATCTCCATGGTCAGACCCTTGTTCTTCAGGTCCATCTGGATAGCGGTGATACCTTCGGTAGTACCGGCCACCTTAAAGTCCATTTCGCCGTGGAAGTCTTCCACGCCCTGAATGTCGGTGAAGGTTCTCCATGCACCGGTCTCCTGATCGGAGATCAGACCGCAGGAAATACCGGCAACGGGACGGCGAATGGGCACGCCGGCATCCATCAGAGCCAGGGTAGAACCGCAGATAGAGCCCTGAGAGGTAGAACCGTTGGAGGACAGAACTTCGGAAACCACACGGATGGCGTAGGGGAACTCCTCCACGCTGGGGATCACAGGCA
>CAZPJH010000034.1:0-15523 GCA_964586875.1 uncultured Oscillospiraceae bacterium | reverse complement strand
GCCCCAAGACCCTGAAGGAAGCTATCTCCAAGGAAGACGCTGAGAAGCTGGTCGCTGAGCTGAAGGAAGCCGGCGCTGAGGCTGAAATTAAGTAATTTAATTTCATAGTTTTTCGGTCTATAGAGAAACAGCCGTCATTTGACGGCTGTTTTTTATATATAAGGAGGTTTGCATCAATGATGGAGTCGTTTCAGATGATACATCAAAAAGCTACAACCTTTTTGGAATATGCCTGCTTTCTTGTGGTGCTGATCATAGGGTTCTTACTCATAAGTTCTATGTTCCGTTTTCTCTTCGGAAAACGTGCCCAAATCGGCAAATCCATTACTTCAGCCATGGAAATCCTATGTCTGTATGTGCTTTGGATCGCAATTTTCTGTTTGGGGCTTCCCTGGGATCTCTTTGTCGAGCCTCTCCCCTTTTTATCTATTAAAAATGGATATTTCCAAGTTTTTTCGATCATTTCCTCTGATTTCGGCAATACTTGCACCCAATTTTTGAAGCTTCTTATGATCGCATTTCTTGTAAACCTGATGAATTCCATTATACCCGAAGGCAAAAAAATAGTAGTCTGGCTTTTTCTACGTGTGATCACCGTCCTTCTTGCGATCGTTGTCAACTATGTTCTGGATGTGGCATTACAGATGTGGCTGCCTCAGGGCTTTGGGCAATATGCCCCGCTGATTTTAATTGGTGTTCTGGCACTTTTGATCGCTCTGGGCAGCTTAAAATTGATCGTGGGCATGACACTGTTCGTTGCCAATCCGCTCATCGGTGCATTATACACTTTCTTTTTCTCCAACTTGATCGGCAGAGCCTTGGCCCGCTCTATCATATCAGCCGGGATGATCACAGCATTGGTTTACTGCTTAAACACCCTTGGCATTTTCACCATTGCACTCACCTTTTCCACTATGGTATCTCTGCTTCCACTTTTTCTAATCGTTATCCTGCTTTGGTACGGTATCGACCGAATCGTATAATCAAAATGCCGCAGTTCATTACAGAACTGCGGCATTTTGATTATAGGTTAGTTGGTAATTGACGTTTTCTGATCTGTTGGCGGTAGATGATCATAAAAGCCACAAATTCAAATATAAATGTCACCAGCCAGGAGATCGGATAGGAAATAAAGAGCGTTCCCGGAGTCGGATCATTTTGAAAAAAGGTATAGATCCAGCCAATACGGATACCGCAAACACCCAAAATCGAAATGATCATCGGTGTGACGGAGCTGCCCAGCCCTCGCAAAACACCGGTAGTCACATCCATCACGCCCAGCAGGAAATAAGGGATGCATAGATACAGCATCCGTTCTGCGCCTGCTGCAATGGCCTGCGCCGCCGTAGGAGAGTCCGTAATGTAGATGCGTAGCAGCGGTTCTCTCAGCAGATATACACCTACCCCCAGCACGATACCCAGCACTGTTACACAGCCCAGGCAGATGCTCATGGTCTTGCGAACACGTCGATACTTCCCTGCGCCCATGTTCTGTCCAGTGAAATTGATAGCGGACTGATGGAAAGCATTCATGGCCACATACAGGAAGCCTTCGATGCTGCCTGCAGCGGTATTTCCCTCCAGAAACACATCGCCAAAAGAATTGACAGACGACTGGATCAGCACATTGGAGATAGAAAACAGCGAACCCTGAATGCCTGCCGGCAAACCCAAACGGGTAATTTTGCCGATCTGCTCTTTATAGATATGCATTTTCTTTAAGTGCAGCTTCACTGCGTCTGTTCGGCGCATCAGTGCCACCACAACCAAAACAGCCGAAATTGCCTGGGAAATAATGGTTGCCAATGCAACACCGTCTACCGTCATTCCAAATCCCAGCACAAAAAGCAAATTTAATCCTACATTACACACACCGGCTATGGTCAAATAAATCAGCGGTCCTTTGGTGTCACCTGCTGCTCGCAGCAAAGCACCGCAGAAATTGTAGATCATATTAAAAATCATGCCGCTGAAATAGATACGCATATACCGCGTGGCGTAAGGAAGGACGCTGGACGGTGTATCCATCCACACCAGGAAAGTTTCCGCAAAGGCCACACCAACAACGGTCAGCAATACGCCGCCGATCAAAGCAGTCGGCAACGTGGTATGTACAGTGCGGTGAATGGCTTCGTCGTCCTTGCAGCCGATGGCATGTGCCAAAGTTACACCTGCACCGGCAGAAAGTCCAATAAACAAGTTAACGATCAAATTGGTGATGGCGTTGGTTGCCCCCACCGCTGACATATAGATACCGCCTTTAGAGCCAACGACGACCAGATCCGCTGCATTAAAAAGCAGTTGCAGCAAACCGGTTAAAATAATAGGGATCGTATAAGAAATGATACTTGGAAAAAGGGGCTCGGTCAGCATATCCTGACGGTTGCGTTTCATAAAAAATCCTCTCTTTCTAAACACAGCTACAACGGAATATTATATCTCTATCCCTCTAAAAGTTCAAGTATTAACCGTGTGGAAATCAGAAATAATTTTCTCACAACCCGGTGCTTATACTTTAAAATGATTGACAAACATGGTATAATAACAATAATTCTGCAACAAGGTGACTTCTATGAAAAAACATTGTCTGTTACTGATGTTACTGCTCACTTTATCCCTTTTCGGATGCAGCACGGCGGAAAACACCGCTCCCATTTTGACCACGACCCGTCCAGTCTACGATTTTACGACGGCACTTTGCCGAGGAACAGAACTGGAAGTAGCACTTCTCATCAACGAAAATGTTTCCTGCCTGCACGACTATTCCCTTTCCACCACCCAGATGAAAAAACTGGAAAACGCCAAAGTCGTCATCATGTCCGGTGCCGGGCTGGAAGAATTTCAATCGGATATATTGCTGCGTTGCAACTATCTTGTAGATGCTTCTGAGGGCGTAACGCTGATCGAATGCGAAGAAGGCCACACCCACGAGCATAACGGCCACAGCCACGACACGGATGCACATATCTGGCTCTCACCGAAAAACGCCAAAACCATGGTTGCCAACATCTGTAAGAGCCTTGTGAAACAGTTTCCGGCTTACGAAAACATTTTTCAAGAAAATCTGGCACAATTGTTGACCGATCTGGACAAATTGCAGCATTATGGTGATGAAACACTCAAAGAACTGACTTGTCGAGAACTGATTACCTTCCACGATGGCTTTGCATATTTGGCTCAAGCCTTTGACCTGACCATCATTGCCGCCGTGGAAGAAGAGTCCGGCAGCGAGGCCTCGGCCAAAGACTTGATCACACTGATCCAGCAAGTCCGTCAGCACAAACTTCCTGCTGTTTTCAGTGAAACCAACGGAAGCACCTCTGCCTGCGGTATCATCGCCGCCGAAACCGGTGTTCAGGTCTTTCATCTGGATATGGGCATGGGAGATGGAAGCTATTTTGACACCATGTACCACAATATCAACACTTTAAAGGAGGCGCTGGGATGAAACCTATTGTCCACGGCGGAAAATGCGGCGATTCCTGCTGCCTGAGAGTGCAAAATCTCTCTGTTAAGATCGGAAATGATCAAATTCTCTCTCAAGTCAATATGCACGTACATTGTGGCCAGCTGGTGGCGCTGATCGGTCCCAACGGTGCCGGAAAAAGCACCCTTTTGAAGGCTATTTTAGGCCAGCGAGATTATGACGGTGTAATCACTTTTTCCTGTCCCGGCAGCCGTGGCCGCGGAATGAAGATCGGCTATGTTCCGCAAAGCCCCGCCTTTGATCCCGGCGATCCCATCTCTGTAGCAGATCTGTTTGCCTGTTGTCACAGCCATCGTCCTGCGTTTTTGGGTATTTCCAAAAAAACACGAGCACAGATACTGGAATGTCTGGATCGAGTCCACGGCACGGATTTGATCGACAAACGGGTGGGTACCCTTTCCGGTGGAGAACTGCAGCGCGTGCTGTTGGCGCTGGCCTTGGAGCCGATCCCCAACATCCTGATTTTGGACGAGCCTCTGTCCGGCGTGGATATGGAAGGTCAAACTGGCCTTATGGATATGCTGGACGAGATTCGCCACACCTACGATCTGTCTATTTTGATGACCACCCACGATTTTACCACCCTCCCCCGTTATGCCAACCAAGTTGCACTGATCGATCATCGCATCGTCAAGTTGGGCAGCGCTCAGGATGTTTTGTCCTCTGCTGAGTTTAAGGAGATATTTCGCATGACAGGAGGCGCTGGAAAATGAGTATTTTCGATATTTTTGACTATCAGTTTATGCGTAATGCCTTTCTGGCCATCCTGATCATGGGGCCTCTGTTTGGATTACTGTCCACCATGATCGTCACAGGACGCATGAGCTTCTTTTCCGACGCTTTGGGTCACTCAGCTTTTACCGGCATTGCCATTGGCTGCATTTGTGGCGTCGCTGCCCCTTTATGGGTAGCTGTTATTTTCAGCGTTGTTTTTTCCCTGCTGTTCTCCTATGTTCGCCATCGCAGCAATCAGGCAGCGGACACGCTGATCGGTGTTTTTTCCAGTGCAGCGGTCGCTCTTGGCATTTTTATTGCCACCTTGGGCGGCGACAGCTTCACCAAGTACAATAAATACTTAATCGGTGATATTCTTTCCATCACTACCACCGAAATTGGAGCACTGGCACTGGTACTGGTGGCTGTGCTTGTATTCTGGGTGCTGTATTCCAACAAGCTGGCACTTAGCTCAATCCATCCCCAGCTAGCCTCCTCCCGGAGCATTCCTGTCCACTGGATGCAGACCGTTTTTACCACTGTGATCGCTGTTGTGGTCACCCTGACCATTTCAAGCGTTGGTCTGATGATTTTAAATTCCCTGCTGGTCTTGCCTGCTGCCGCAGCCCGAAACGTTTCCAAAAATCTAAAGCAGTATCATCTTTTCTCCGTCCTTTTTGCTCTGTTTTCGGGAATTTGCGGCCTGCTTTTATCCTTCTTCCTGGGGCCATCTGCCGGTGCGACCATCTCTCTGGTGCTGACACTGGTTTTTGCTGTCACCTTCTGCTTCCGCAAAAAAGTTGGTTAAACCAGAAAGGAACTGTCGAAAGGTAATATGGAAGATATCAAAATCACCCCCATTGCTCGAATGCACAGTGACTTTGCCGGAAAATTCGGTATTCCCCGGCAAAGCGCTATCGTGGAGGAATTGCGTTCCACCATCATCTTTGAACCACCCTATCGTAACAGTGATGCCCTGCGAGGCATGGACGGTTTTTCCCATCTGTGGCTAATTTGGCAGTTTAGTGAAGCTGTCCGTCAGGATTGGTCCCCTACTGTTCGCCCTCCTCGTCTGGGTGGCAATACCCGAATGGGCGTTTTCGCCACCCGTTCCCCTTTTCGCCCCAATAGTTTAGGCCTTTCCTGTGTGAAGTTCCTCGGTTTGGAAGAAACCACCGAATTTGGTACTGTCATCCATGTCGGCGGTGCTGACTTGATGGATGGTACCCCCATTTTTGACATCAAGCCCTACATTCCCTATGCAGACTGCCATCCGAATGCCCTGCATGGATTCACCGGTGGTACAGAAGGCAACACACTGGATGTGAACTTCCCCCCGAATCTGCTGCAAAAACTTCCAGAAAGCAAGCAGCAAGCGGCCATCGGTGTTCTGGCCCATGATCCGCGTCCCAGCTATCAAAAAGATGCCGACCGTATCTACGGTTTCTCCTTTGCCGGCTTTGAGATCCGTTTTCGAGTGGCTGGAACGCTTTTGACCGTTCTGGACGTGACGCAAGGATAACCAAAGAATTGGCGCCCGAGCAATTTTGCTCGGGCGCCATTTTATTGTTTTCTTGCCAGCGTATAATCATCGCCCTGGCGATAAAAGGGGCATCGACCATTAGGCGACGAGAAAAAACGATACACTTCATCCTCGTCCAAATCCATCATACAGTAGTACTCGTCGTACTCTTCGTCATAATCATAGTACCAACAGGTGTCACACTGGCTGTCCATGGTTACTCCTCCAAACAAACGGTGGTCAATGTTCCATCTTCCCAAATCATGCAGCTGTGGCTGCCATCTTTGGGAATGGACACCGATCCGGGATTGATGCAGCGAATACCGTTTCTGATCTCATCCATTTTTACATGAGTATGACCGGAAAGGAAAATGCTTCCTTTCTCCAGAGGCGGCAATTGATCGGGGCTGTGATGGTGCCCGTGGGTCAGATACATAGTCACTGCGTCGCAAACCAGCACTGCATAGTCAGCCAAGCAAGGAAACGGCAGCACCATCTGATCCACTTCCGCTTCACAGTTGCCACGTACAGCAATGATCTTGTCCTGATATTGGCTCAGCATGGGGATGACTTTCTTGGGTGCATAATCTTTGGGCAGGTCGTTGCGTGGACCATGATACAACAGATCACCCAGTAAAAGGATCTTTTCAGGCTTTTCTTTTTCAATGATTTCCACCAGCTTGCCGCACCAAAATGCGGAGCCGTGAATATCGGATGCAATTACCAATTTCATATTATCTTCCTTCCAAATAGGCTTCCATATCAAATGCTCTTATTTTTTCGTCCTTACGCAGATAAAGGGGATGGTGCGGATGTCCCTTCTTTGTGATCGCACCGGCACAGACCCAGCTGGCACCATAGGCCTTTCCTGCCTCCACCATATCTCGAACACAGTCGGCCAAATAGTGTCTTTTTTCAATGATGGCACCCCAGGCTGCCCAAACTGTGGGTCTTTCAGATATGGACAGCACATACCGGAATGCTTCCAGATTTTCCTGATGAAGCAGACCATTACACTGTTTTTCCATATCATCCGGACTTGTCGCCCGCTGAGCATAGACATTAAACATAATAAAGCTGTCAAATCCATTACCCAATGCGATCCGTTCCACAGATTTCAACGTATTATCCAAATGATCCGGCTCTGCGGTAGAGGGATTGATCCCAATGCAAATCAGCGGATTTTTTCCCCGTGTACCCAAAATATAACGATACTCTGAGTAAAAATTAGGGGCATACAGCCATTTTTCAATGTCATATTCCCCATTGGGTGTATTTGCTGCTTCTAATGCCTGCCGGAAAGTGACCAGTTCCAGCTGATCAGTGGTTACAGATGGAATATGCATATATTCTCCTTATGCCCAAAGGACCAAGTCCACGGGAATGTCAAATTCTTCCGTTTCCAAATGGGGAAGCATTTGAAAATCGTAACACAAAGCCAAGGTGGGATGATTGGGCTCTGTTGCCAAAAATTTATCGTAAAAACCACCGCCGTAACCAATTCGATGCCCCTCTTTATCAAAAGCCAAACCGGGCATCAAAACCAGAGCTGTCGGATCCTCCGCCACAGGTCCATCTGCCACAGGCTCGGGAATACCGGCATATCCTTTCTCTACTTTAGAAAGATCGTCCATGTAGATAAACTTCATTTCTTCCCCATAAACCTTGGGAACTGCCACTTTTTTCCCATCCTGAATGGCCTTTTGAAGCATGGGAATCGTACGCACTTCCTGATTATATGGCAGATAACCGTAAATGGTCTTTGCTTGACGATAAAGCGCAGACTCCGCAAACAGAACACCCAGCTTCTCACTGGCGGCAACGATCTGTTCCTCTGTCATAGCTCGCTTCTGCTCACGAATGGATTTGCGCAGTGCCTGCTTATCCATAAAGCTGTTCCTCCATCCATCTTTTTTCAATATTCTAGCAGAAAAATACAACAAATGCAACTATAACCGCAGATTATCCCTTGACAAATTCTTTTTTTCGATCTATGATAAAAGCTCTAGAATATGTGTTTGGGAGGCAGTTTATGAAGATTTTGGTCACCGGCGGTGCCGGATACATCGGCTCTCACACCTGTGTAGAGCTGCTGGAAAGCGGTTATGATGTGGTCGTTATCGACAATTTGAGCAATTCCAATTCCGAAAGTTTAAATCGTGTGAAAAAAATTACCGGCAAAACTCTTCGTTTTTACGAAGGCGATGTTCGGGATGAAGCTCTGCTTCAGAAAATTTTTTCAGAAAATGAGATTTCCTGCGTGATCCATTTTGCCGGTTTGAAGGCTGTGGGTGAGTCTGTGGCAAAGCCATGGGAGTATTACGACAACAATCTGAACTCCACCCTGATCTTGACCAAGGTCATGAAGCAAGTCGGCATCAAGAACATCATCTTCTCCTCCTCTGCCACCGTCTATACTGCCGACAACGAAATGCCCCTGCGTGAAACCAGCCGCACCGGCAACTGCACCAACCCCTACGGCTGGACCAAGTTTATGACCGAGCAGATCCTCTCCGGCATGGCTCATGCCGATCAGGATTGGAGTATTGCACTGCTGCGTTATTTCAACCCCATCGGTGCCCACGCTTCCGGCACTATCGGCGAAGACCCCAGAGGGATCCCCAACAATCTGCTCCCCTTTATTACCCAAGTGGCTGTTGGGCGTCGGGAAAAGCTCAGTGTCTTCGGCAACGACTACGACACCCACGACGGCACCGGCGTTCGGGACTATATCCATGTGGTCGATTTGGCCAAGGGCCATGTTGCAGCTGTGAAGTACGTACTGGAAAATAAGG
This sequence comes from uncultured Oscillospiraceae bacterium, assembly GCA_964586875.1. Taxonomy (GTDB): domain Bacteria; phylum Bacillota; class Clostridia; order Oscillospirales; family Oscillospiraceae; genus Faecousia. Next base: position 7,005 of record CAZPJH010000034.1, on the reverse strand, counting down.
GCTGTGAAGTGTTCAACTTGGGTACCGGCATCGGATATAGCGTGCTGGATATTGTGAAAGCCTTTGTTTCCGTCAACAATGTGGCTGTTCCCTATGAGATCACCCACCGCCGTCCCGGCGACATCGCCACTTGCTACGCTGATCCTTCCAAGAGCGCAGAAAAACTGGGCTGGAAAGCGGAAAAGTCTTTGAACGATATGTGCCGTGACTCCTGGAATTGGCAAAAGAACAACCCCATGGGCTATTCCACGGAAAAATAACATAAATATGATGCGTCCCATTTGCCTCGCAAATGGGACGCATTTTTTACTGCCATATTTTACTGAATGTGTCTTTCACCTGTGTTAATCGACCATCAGCAAAGGGGCTTTGCAGTCCTGCTTCCGTCAGGAACGCCAGAATATAGGGTTGATTGGAGGTCATATTCTTCACAAAACACTCCAGTCCCTGTCCCTTTTGCGCCTGTTCCAGTTCATAGATCTGCAAAGCTGCATCGTTGCTCAGCACATAGCTGATCACATAGAGGGGGCTTTCGTAGAAATGGCTGATACACACATAATCTCGGCCATCCCTTCCCGCTACATCCATTCCGTATCCGGAAATGATCTGCTCATAAAGTGCCTGAATATTTTCGATGGTCAGTGCATCTCCTTCAAGGCCGTAAACCTGATGCTCAAAACTTGCATAGGCAGCTTGTTCGATATAAACACTAAGGCTGTCTGCCAGTTTCAATTTTTCCAAGTGAGAAACATCATCAGCATATGTTAGGCTCAAATATTCCATGGCCTGAGAAAAGATCTCTGCCACATCGATTCCCTGATTTGCACCGCCGCTGGCATAGTCACAGCAAAAATGGCCGAATTCATGGGCAAAGGTCAGTTTGTCGTAGGCCGTGCCGGTAGGACAGACGAATACATAGGGTGTTGCGTAAGCACTGAGATAAATCTCAAAAGATGTATTGTACTTTTTGGTGCTATACCGGATATCATAAACATTTGCTTCCTGCATTTGCGTAAATGCCTGCCGAACAGTGCCTCCCATGGCTTTGGTTGCAGAATTCATGTATTGCAGCATATCCGATTCCGTACAATACTCCAATTCAAAATTCCAAAATCCCGAATCATACAACTGCGTATACAGGGGCACCAGTTCTGCCCGGATATCTGTCAAATAACTGACCGCCTGTGACGGTGTATAATCCCGAAGATGATAGAAATCATAGGCAAAATCCACATAACTGTCATACCCGGCATAAGAGGCGATCTGCTGGCGAAGCTGCACCAGCTCCAGAAACACCTGCGCCATTTGACTGCCATATTGGGTAAAATAGGCATCGGAATAATATGTAACATTCACCGTTTCCCCGTTGATAGCCTGATAACGAGCCTGCAGCTGCGCTTCCCGGGTCATCAGTTCTACCATATATTCGTCATAGATACTCTCGCTGTCGTAATTTTTGAAGAATTCCTCCCCAAAATAGTCCTCCCCTTCCAAGGTTTCTCGCAAAGGAGATTTCGCAAGGCAGCGATAAAGTCGATCCAGACCTGCATCTGCGGCAGTGCTATGCTCTGTGCAGTAAGCATATTCTGCCTCCCAGTACAGATCCGTCAGGTCCTGACTATACCGGATAAAAGCCAGGTTCATATTGGTATAGAACTGGTCGTAAACCTGATAAAATGCAATAATTTTATTTTCCAGTTTTTGAATATCCTGTTCTTCCAAAGCACTGAAACAGCTTTCCTCCAGCACCTGATTAAAATCTACCATATCCGGGCGCTGATATTCCATCTGGTCGTAACGCACCAGTCCACCGACCATGTTGCAACCACACAGCACCAGAATCATCGTAACGATCAAACATAAACGCAGTATTTTGCTCATCGTTGCACCTCCGTTTTGGAGATTATACCATATGGAAGCTATTGATGCAACAAAAAATACCGAGGATGCAAACACATCCTCGGTATCTTTTAAGGTTTAATTAACCCTCGTTGCGCATCTGAGCGAAGCACTCGCTGCAGAACACAGGACGATCGGACTTGGGCTCGAAGGGAACCTTAGCCTCGCCGCCGCAACGGGCGCAGGTAGCAGTGAAGAACTCACGGGGGCCACGGGTGGCGTTCTTGCGAGCGTCACGGCAAGCCTTGCAGCGCTGAGGAGCGTTCTGGAAGCCGCGCTCTGCATAGAAAGCCTGCTCGCCAGCGGTGAACACGAACTCATTACCGCACTCTTTGCAAACCAAATTCTTATCTTCGTACATTGTTTTTACCTCTTTTCGGTTGTTTGCCCCGTGAAAGCCACCGCAAAAATATCTGGTTGGAACCCGGAGTCTGTGAATATTCTGTGGACAAGCCACGTCTGCATTATATCATACAAATAAAATTTGTCAATCGGAAAACCACATTTTTAATACAAAAAAATCGGTTATACCCATGCTATTGCCCATGATTGACTTAAATATCAAATTGTACCTGGCCTTCAAAGGGAATGTGGAGATGCTCGTATGCCAGTGCCGTCACGCAGCGACCTCTGGGGGTACGTGTCAAAAATCCCAACTGCATCAAATACGGCTCGTATACGTCTTCCAGAGTAATCGCCTCTTCGCCGATGGTGGCTGCCAGCGTTTCCAATCCCACCGGTCCACCGCCGTAATTGCGAATAATGGCAGTCAGCATTCTCCGGTCAATGGTGTCCAGTCCTAAATGATCCACTTCCAGCCGACTCAAAGCCAGATCCGCCGCTTCTTTGGTGATGACACCATCACACATGATCTGAGCAAAATCTCGGACACGGCGCAGAAAACGGTTTGCAATTCGGGGAGTACCACGACTGCGAGAAGCAATTTCCATTGCACCTCTGGGATCGATCTCCATCCCCAAAATGGTAGCCGAACGGGTAACGATCTTTGCCAGTTCCTCCGGTTTGTACAGTTCCAGCCGTAAGGACACACCAAAACGGTCACGCAGAGGGGCAGAAAGCTGTCCTGCCCGGGTGGTCGCACCGATCAGTGTAAATTTCGGCAGATCCAGACGAATGGAGTTCGCACTGGGACCTTTACCTACAATAATATCGATGGCAAAATCCTCCATAGCCGGGTACAATATCTCTTCCACCACTCGGTTCAGGCGATGAATTTCATCGATAAAAAGGATATCACCGGAATTCAGATTGGTCAAAAGTGCCGCCAAATCACCGGGTTTTTCAATGGCCGGACCGGAAGTAACTCGAATATTTACCCCCATTTCATTGGCAATAACGCCGGCCAAAGTAGTTTTACCCAGGCCGGGAGGGCCATATAGCAGGGTGTGATCCAGGCACTCCCCTCTCATTCTGGCTGCTTCAATATAGACAGCCAGATTTTCCTTGACTTTCTCCTGACCGGTATAGTCCAACAGCCGCTTGGGGCGCAGACCGATCTCCCCTGCATCCTGAGGTGCAAAGGTGGGAGAAATCAAAGGAGTATCCAGTTCTTCAGAAAATTCTAAACTCATAACGACTCCACAGTTTTTTGTTTTTTCTTACCAAAAATCCAAAATATAATTCCTAACAATAGTAGCGCAGACTCTGCAACAAGCATATAAAAAGCAGGCGAACCGATCGGTACAGAGAATTGAATGGGAATTGTTTCAGGCAAAACGTCAGGGGCTATCATCCCCCAGAACAGTATGGACACAACAATTCCGGCGACACACGTCAAGAAGAAGAACGAATATGTTCCGATCAACAAGAAAATCGAAATACCAACCATCCATTTTCCCGCTGTACGCATTGCTGTCCACTCCTTTCTTTTTATCCCTTCATTACCATGGCACGCAGAGCGTGGCGCACCATTTCTTCGGTGGAAGCATTGGGATCAACGCCCTTCAGGGCAGTTGCAATTTCAGAAGCGGAATAGCCCAATTCCTGCAACGCAGCATTAGCAAGTGCTGCATTGTTGCCATGCACCGCAGGTGCAGCAGATTTCACGCCGGTGAAATCCAGTTCCATACCGTCACCGCCGATCTTATCTTTCAATTCCAGGATGATCCGCTGAGCGATCTTTTTACCAACGCCCTGGGCTGCGGTCAACAGTTTTTCATCCCCCGTCATCACCGCCAAAGTAAAATTCTGAGGGCCACCGGCGGACAAAATTGCCATGGCCGCCTTGGGGCCAACACCGTTGACCGTCGTCAGCAGTTCAAAACAGCGCTGCTCTTCCCTGCTTTCAAAGCCATACAGCTCGTAAGCATCCTCCCGAATGGACTCGGTCACATAAAGCTTTGCATTTTGATTCAGTTTCAGTTGTGCGGCTGTATAAGCGGTGACCCGACAGCCATATCCCACGCCGTTACAGTCTATAACAGCCAGCCCCGGCTCCAAAACAGCCACTGGTCCGGAAACATAATATATCATAGGAAACCTCCAAAGGTTTTTATTTATTGCCCACAGTAGACAAAAGGGATGTAGCCGATCTGGCATGGCAGAGGGCGATAGCGATAGCATCAGCCGCATCGTCGGGCTTGGGCATGGCGCCCAAATGGAGCAGCCGCTTGGTCATGTCCATCATTTGGCGTTTGGTAGCATTGCCGTAGCCCACCAGAGAAAGCTTGACCTGCATAGGCTTATAGGAAGTCACTTCCAATCCTGCCTGTCGAATGGCAAGCAGCACCACACCTCTTGCCTGAGCAACACCGATGCCTGTGGTCACATTTTGCCCAAAAAACAGCTCCTCAATGGCCACTGCATCGGGCTTTGCCTGACGCAAAAGTTCACACATATCGTTATAAATAATTTCAAGTCTTGCAGAAAAATCCATGCCTGCCGGGGTGGTGATGGCGCCGCAGGTAAGCAGTTTGCTTTGCCCCCGTTCTGACTCGATCAAACCAAAACCTGTAATCCCATAACCCGGGTCAATTCCCAAAATGCGCACAAAACCACCTTTTTCTTTTATTATAACATGACTACTCTGCTGATACAAGCAGGAAAATATCGTTTAACGCTGTTAATTGTCCATGAGTATAACGAACCGGCCACTGGGGAAACACAGCAAAAAAATCTTCCAACTGATCTACACGAAGGATCCGAAACCATGTTTCATGTTCGGGCACACGCCTTAACTCGCACTGGGTATCAAAAATAATACAGCTGTGAAAATCCTCCGGTGGGAGTTTCAGCATCTGTGCCAATTTTTCAATGTTACGTCCATTCGCCTGAAGGGGATTTTCAAAAGGTGTGGCGTCCCCCAGATAATTGTAATCCATCCACAGATCCTGTTGGATCTCGCCGTGAATGATTCCATTCCGGTGGCACTGTTTCAGTACAAAAATTCCCTTTTCATGCAAAAGAAGAAATATCTCGTCCAGCATTTCCAAATAAAAATCGCCGGGAATCAGACTACGCAAGTGGGTGCAGGACAGCACATTTTGGTTTATGATCTCGTCATCCGGGGAAGTTCCCACCCTACTATGAAGAAATTTGGCCATATGTGCGTCCTCCTGTCCAATTACTTTCTTTTATAATAACACATTCGTTCTAAATCGTCAAGGCATCCTTGCAATCTTTTCATTTTTCTGTTTTTTAGCACATGAAATCTCTACCTTTGGAAACAATAGCGTTGAGGTGGGAAGATGGAAGCGTTCACTTGTAAAACAAAAATCATTTCAGGAGCCGGTGCCATCACCGCTCTGGCAGACTTACACATTCAAAAACTTTTACTTGTCTGCGACCCCTTTTTTCAAAAAAACGGTCAAGCAGAAGCGATTTTATCCACAGCCCGCAGTCCTGAAACCTGTGTCTTTTCGGAAGTAGTACCGGATCCATCCGTGGAATTGGCTGCCAAAGGCGCACTGGTGGTACAGCAATTTCAGCCAGATGGTTTGGTGGCTTTGGGCGGTGGCAGTGCTATGGATTGTGCAAAAGCCATGGCCTATTTTTCGGGGTGTCATCCAACATTGATCGCCATTCCGACGACCTCCGGATCCGGTTCGGAAGTAACCAACTTTTCTATTTTGACCCATCAGGGCGTAAAGCATCCCCTGGTTGACGACAACATCCGTCCGGATCTGGCGATTTTGGACAATGATCTGGTATCCACCCTGCCTGCCCAACTGGTGGCAGATGGTGGCTTTGACCTGATCAGTCATGCACTGGAAGCATATGTTGCCACCAACGCCGGTCCTCTAAGCGATTTGTTTGCAGTCGGCGCATTCGAGGCGGCAATGAAGCAACTCTACGGTTCCTACTGCGGCGACGAAAGCCTACGTGGAAGCATTCATCGAGCTTCTACCATGGCAGGCATCGCCTTCTCCAGTGCAGGACTCGGTTTATGCCACGGGATCTCTCATAGTCTGGGGGGAGAATTTCACGTTCCTCACGGAAGGCTTAATGCCATCCTGCTGCCCAGTGTGATCGATCACAACGCCGCCGTCTGTGGCCACCGTTATGCTCAAATCGCACGTAAGACAGGTATTGGCAGTGGCAGCGATGCTATGGCTCTTCGTGCCCTGAAAAACGCTCTTTTGCGGCTACGGCGCAACCTGCAATTACCGGAAACTCTGGCACAGGTCGGCCTTTCTCCGGCAGTGGTGGCAGAAAAAATGGACAGTCTTGTTCGGGCCGCTTTAGCCGATCCCTGTACCCAAACCAATCCTCTGCCAGCTGATCCTTTCATTATAAAAGAAATCATTACGGAGGTCACGGGCCGTGGGTAAACAGCTGCTTTCCGTAGGGCTGGATGTAGGGACGACCACCACACAGATGATCGTATCCCGACTGATGATTGAAAACAAAGGCTCATCCTTTAGTGTGCCGGAAATGGAAATTTCCCAACGTGAGATCCTTTATCGGAGTCCCATCCACTTTACGCCCTTGCTGGACAAAGATCGGGTAGACGGCGAAAAACTGTGTGCGCTGGTGGAAAAAGAGTACCGCTCTGCCGGGATCTCTCGGCCTCAGGTGGACACAGGCGCCATCATCATCACCGGCGAAACCAGTCGAAAAGAAAATGCAGCAACCGTACTAAAGGGC
>CAZPJH010000033.1:0-15749 GCA_964586875.1 uncultured Oscillospiraceae bacterium | reverse complement strand
TTCGTCTTCATGTTATTCAATTTACAAGGTACAGCCGCTCGCCGTAGCGAACTTTTATATTCTATCACAGCTTTTCCGGTTTGTCAAGAACTTTTTTCGGTTCTTTCAAAACTTTTTTGTTGTCGCATCTGCGTCCACCAGCCGGACAGCTTGGATATTCTATCACCTCGTGCAGGAAAAGTCAAGCATTATTTTCACTTTTTTGCAAACTTTTTCAGAAGTTCATTTTTCCCGTATATTTTCGGTGATTTCCGTCAAAATCTGCCCCGTATTTTCCCCATGAAGCGCAAGATCCCCCAAGCTTACCATACCGCAGAGCCTTCCGTTTTCCACCACAGGCAATCTCCTCACCTGCTCCCTGCCCATCATACAGGCCGCCACACCGGCCTCCACATCCGGGCCAGTGGCCACCACTTTGGTAGTCATCACATCCCGGACTTTCACCTTATCCATGCTCTGACCGGTAGCCATGCATCGCGTTACCAGATCTCGATCGGTGACCATGCCGCAGAGCTTCCCATCCCGACCGCACACCGGAAGCGCGCCAATATTATATTGTGTCAGTGTCCGCGCAGCGACCGCCACCGGCTCGTCAGGATGGATACGCACCACGCAGCTGCTCATCAAATCTCGCACTTTCATCGAACCCCTCCGTTCTGCAGAAGAGTATTTCCCAAAAGATCCCCATCTATACAAATATCGCCGCCCCAAATTTCGGGCGGCGATATTCCTATTTATATTGTATATCAGAAACGGCATTTCTGCTCAATATAGCTCTTCAGCTCAGAAATCGGGATACGCACCTGCTCCATTGTATCACGATCACGGACGGTCACGCAGTTATCCGCAGGGGTATTCTCATCGCCCACAGTCTGGAAATCCACAGTGATGCACAAAGGCGTGCCGATCTCATCCTCCCGGCGGTAACGCTTGCCGATGGAGCCGGCATCATCGAAGTCCACCATGAAATCTTTCCGCAACTGCTTGTAAATTTCCTCCGCTTTGGGGGACAACTTCTTGCTCAAAGGTAGGACAGCCGCTTTATAAGGTGCCAGTGCCGGGTGCAGCCGCAGGACGGTACGGACATCATCCTTACCGTTCTTGTCCTGACCAACCACTTCCTCATCGTAAGCCTCGCACAGGAAAGCCAGTGCCACACGGTCACAGCCCAAAGAAGGCTCGATGACATAAGGAATGTAGTGTTCACCCTTTTCCTGATCGAAATATTCCAAGCCCTTGCCGGATGCTTCCTGATGGCGGCCCAGGTCATAATTGGTACGATCAGCAATGCCCCACAGTTCACCCCAGCCATTGCCGAAGGGGAACTGATACTCGATATCGGTGGTGGCACGGGAGTAGAAGGCCAGTTCCGCCGGATCATGATCACGCAGACGCAGGGACTCTTCCTTAATACCCAGACTCAGCAGCCAGTTCTTGCAGAAATCCTTCCAATAAGCGAACCACTCCAGATCCGTGCCGGGCTGGCAGAAGAATTCGCACTCCATCTGCTCAAATTCCCGGGTACGGAAGGTAAAGTTACCGGGGGTGATCTCATTGCGGAAAGCCTTACCCACCTGGCAAACGCCGAAGGGCAGCTTCCGACGGGTGGTACGCTGGATGTTTGCAAAGTTGACAAAAATGCCCTGAGCTGTTTCCGGACGCAGGTAAGCGGTGGAGGAGGAGTCCTCGGTAACACCGATCTTAGTCTGGAACATCAGATTGAAGTTTCGGATGGAGGTGAAGTGATGCTTGCCGCAGGTGGGACAGACCACATCCTCGTGATTTGCGATAAAGTCATTCATTTCATCGGTAGTCATGGCATCCACATTGACACCCTTGCCGCTTTCGGCAGCTTCGATCAGCTGATCCGCACGCTGACGGGAACCGCAGCCCTTGCAGTCCACCAACGGATCGGAGAAGCTGCCCACATGGCCGGTGGTGATCCAGGTCTGAGGGTTCATGATAATGGCAGAGTCCAGACCCACATTGTAGTCAGATTCCTGAACAAATTTCTTCAGCCATGCCTTCTTCACATTGTTTTTAAACTCCACACCCAAAGGGCCGTAGTCCCAGGAGTTAGCCAAACCGCCGTAGATCTCAGAACCGGCGTAGACATAGCCACGATTTTTGCAGAGATTAACGATCATATCCAGTGTTTTTTCGCTGTTTTTCATATTTCATCCTCCAATGTAAGGGATTTATTTCATTTGGAAATCATTATACAAAGGTTTTTGTTACAAATCAAGGGGAAAATCCCTCTTCCTCCGAGAGCTGTGGCAAAAAAGCAACGTTTTTTCCACAGATGGCCCACAAAAGCTTTTGCTCGCTCCGCCCAAATGGGAATCAAGCGTATTTACAATTACGTTTCTCCCTGATAGACCAGTTCTTCCCCCAGATCATCGGCCATCATCCCATAGATCTGTTCGGAAATATCCACGGTGGTCTTCCCCGCAAATTCCTCCGGCTCAACAACGCCCACCAAATGCAGCTCCACCCGACTGCCCCGCAGTTTCTTGATATTGGGGATGACGGTAGTGGTGTTACGCAGAGTACAGACCACAATGGGCACATTGGCCTTCTGTGCAATTTTAAATACACCGGGGCGGAAATGGCGCAGCAGGCCATCGTTGGAGCAGTATCCCTCCGGGAATACCGCCACGGAAGCCTTATCCTCTTTCAGGATCTGAATACACTTCACAATGGTTTTCAGCGCAGCACGGTCATTTTCCCGATCAATAAGCTGGCACTGCAATTTATGCATCACTTCGCCGACGATGAGCATATCATCGTTTTCCTTTTTGGAGATAAATGCCAGTTGACTTTTGGGAAATGCGTACAGCAATACCGCCGGGTCAGCAATACAAAGGTGGTTACACACCAGCAGATACCGCCCATCCTTGGGCAACTGTTCCATGCCCTGCATTTTCACCTTTACACGGCAAATATCCACGATCCCATTAACATAAACGTCCGCTAATTTCCGATAGAAAGGGCTGTTCTGTTCCTGAGGGACAGAACGATCCACCCGTTTGGCCATAAGATACAGGAATAAAAAAGCCAGCACCACACCCAACAGAAAAAATCCCACCAGGCTCAGTATCCAAAAAATTGGGTTATCCGTGCGAGTCAGCAGGCACGTCAACAGGGTAGCGCCTGCGCTAAATGCGGCAATGATGCCCAATAGCATAAATGTTCCTCCGTTTTTACATACTAAATAATAGTATACTCCATTTTCTGTCAGGAAACAATAAGAAATTTTAAAAAGGGGATTTTTTTACAAAATGGTGGAAATTCCATTAGGCTGTATGGTATAATCATTTTGTGACGATCATGACACATTTTATCGCCTTTTCTCTACCCGGCAAAGCCGGGCAGATATTTCGGGATGATAAGTTTTGTGCTTATTGCCCATTCTGTACCGAAAGGATCATTTTTATGTCCCTGTCTTCTTCCGCACCCTGGCTGGCTTTTTACGGCAACACCCCGGCCACCATTTCCTACCCCGACAAGACCATGTATCAGCTGTTGGCTGAAACCGCCGAGAAATATCCCGACCACATTGCCTATACCTTCATGGGCAAGCAAACCACCTTTGCCCATTTTCTGCATCGCATTGATGCCGCCGCCAAAGGCCTGATCGCCATGGGCATCCTGAAAGGGGATCGGGTCACCATTTGTATGCCCAATTCTCCCCAGGCTCTTCACTGCTTTTATGCCCTCAATCGGATCGGTGCCATTCCCAATATGATCCACCCCCTGTCTGCGGCCAAGGAGATCGCCTTCTATTTAAATGTATCCCACAGCAAGGCCATTTTGACCCTTGACCAGTTTTACCATAAGGTATCCGACATTTTGCCGGAGGTGGATCACCCGGTACAGATCTTCCTTGCCCGCATCGCCGAAGAACTGCCTTTCCCCCTCAATCTGCTCTATCCCCACACCAAGGCCGGCCGCCATCCGCTTCCCAAAGAGGGCTACATTTTGTGGAAAGATGTGGCCGCCACCGGAGGGGATATCCTTGCCCTGCCAGAAGATGATGGTCAAGCTGACGACTGCGGTGCCATTCTCTACTCCGGCGGCACCACAGGAACAAACAAGGGCATTATGCTCTCCAACCGAAATTTTAATGCCCTGGGCTTGCAGACCATCGCCGCTTCCGGCTACGAAAGCATTGCAGGCATGAAAATGCTGTCCATCATGCCCATTTTCCACGGCTTTGGTCTGGGCATTGGCATCCATACTGCACTGATCGGCGGTGCTACCTGCATTCTGGTGCCCCAGTTCTCCATCCATACCTATGCGGAAATCCTACGCAAGCAGAAACCGGATTTCATTCCCGGCGTTCCCACCCTCTTTGAGGCACTGTTGCGAACAGATGGACTGGAAAATGTGGACTTGAGCTTTTTGAAAGGCATTTTCTGCGGCGGCGACAGCCTTTCCCCGGAACTGAAGAAGAAAGTTGACCTTTTCTTAAAAGCGCATAACTGCACCGAGCAGATTCGGGAAGGCTACGGCACCACCGAATGCGTCACCGCTTCCTGCCTGACCCCAAAAGACTACGCCCGTGAAAAATCCATCGGCGTTCCCTTCCCGGATACCTTCTATCAGATCGTCACCCCCGGTTCTACCGACGAGGTCGCCCCCATGGAAGAGGGCGAGATCTGCGTCAGCGGCCCGACAGTGATGCTGGGCTACATGGACAATCCCGAGGAAACTGCCGCCACGCTGAAAGTCCACAGCGACGGCCGCATTTGGCTGCACACCGGTGACATGGGTTATATGGATGAAGACGGCTTCGTCTATTTCCGCCAGCGGATCAAGCGCATGATCATCTCCTCCGGCTATAATATTTACCCCTCTCAGTTGGAAAACATCATCGACAGCCACGAAAAAGTGCTGCTCAGCTGCATCATCGGCATTCCCGACGACTATCGGGGGCAGCGCATTCGGGCATATGTTGTGCCCATGCCCGGAATTGATCCGACAGATGCACTGAAAGAAGAACTGCTTTCCTACTGCCGGGAGAATATTGCAAAATACGCCCTGCCCAAAGAGATCATCTTCCGTACAGAGCTTCCCAAAACCCTGGTGGGCAAGGTGGCCTACCGGGTTCTGGAAGAAGAAGCCGCCAAGGAGATAGAACCATGAAAAAGCGAATCTGGGAATTAGACGCCTTCCGCGGACTGTGCCTTCTGGGCGTAATCATCGTCCATCTGATGTATGATCTGGTGGAACTTTTTGGGATCATCCAGTGGAATGCTCCCAGGTGGTTTTCCTTTGTGCAGGATTGGGGCGGCGTGCTGTTTATCCTGCTATCCGGTATCTGCGTCACTTTAGGTCATCACCATGTGCGCCGTGGTCTGGCGGTGATCGGATGCGGCATGATCGTTACCACCGTCACTGTAGGAATGTATTTGCTGGATTTTTCTGACAAAGGCATCATTATTTATTTCGGCGTACTGCACTGTCTGGGCGTGTGTATGCTGCTATGGAGTCTTTTTAGAAAACTGCCGGATCCTGCGTTGCTGGTATTGGGCATTGCCATAGCACTGGTTGGACTGTATCTGGATAAACACACCCTGACTACCCTTCCCTGGTTTGTTCCCCTGGGTTTTACCTTCCCCGGTTTTGTCAGCTCCGACTACTTTCCCCTGCTTCCCCACCTTGGATTTTTCCTGATGGGTGCTGTGATGGGACGAAATCTGTACCGTGACCGGCAAACCCTGCTTCCCAAGGTAAATGCGGATCATGTTCTGATCCGCTTCCTGAGCTTCTGTGGCCGACAGTCACTGTGGATCTATCTGGGGCACCAGCCTGTTTTATCAGGGATCTGTATACTGATCGCCGCTTTGAAATGAGGATCTGTATGAAACAACAAAAATCTTATTTAAAACTGCTATGGAGTCTTTTTAGAAAACTGCCGGATCCTGCGTTGCTGGTATTGGGCATTGCCATAGCACTGGTTGGACTGTATCTGGATAAACACACCCTGACTACCCTTCCCTGGTTTGTTCCCCTGGGTTTTACCTTCCCCGGTTTTGTCAGCTCCGACTACTTTCCCCTGCTTCCCCACCTTGGATTTTTCCTGATGGGTGCTGTGATGGGACGAAATCTGTACCGTGACCGGCAAACCCTGCTTCCCAAGGTAAATGCGGATCATGTTCTGATCCGCTTCCTGAGCTTCTGTGGCCGACAGTCACTGTGGATCTATCTGGGGCACCAGCCTGTTTTATCAGGGATCTGTATACTGATCGCCGCTTTGAAATGAGGATCTGTATGAAACAACAAAAATCTTATTTAAAACTTCTGTGCGCCTGCGCCGGTATTTTGGGCGGTGCGCTGCGCTATTGGACACTATCGGCAGGAGAAGACTCCAAAGGGCTGTATCCCGCCGCCCATCCAGGGTGGATCGGTTATCTGGTGCTAAGTGCCATAATGGTGGGCGTGTGCCTGTGGCTGTCCCGTCAGCCGGCGCAGACCTCCCAACAGCCCGGTAGCAGGATCTGTTTTCTGATTGGCAACAGTCTGGCCGCTCTGGGACTGATCTTGTATGATCTTTCCGCCTTCGGCAACGCCTTCGCCACTCTGGTCAGTCTGGTAGGCATTGCCCTGGCCCTTTTGCTGTTGCGACGGCTGTGGCAGCCCCAAAAAGGATCTCCTGTTACCCTGTGTGGCTTGGCCTGTCTGTATTTCGCTCTGGAAATGTTCCGCCTCAACCTGAATTTTGGCGGCGAACCGGAGCTGCTTCGCTTCATTCCTCAATTTTTAGCCATGCTGAGTGCCTCTCTGGCCTGCTATCAGCTGTGGGGGAAGGCCGTGGATCTGGAAAGTCCCCAAAAGCGACTGTTCTGGCAATGTCTGGCAGGATACCTGTCCATTGCCGCTGCCCACGGCGCACATATCATGTATGCCGGTGTGGGCATTTTCCTGCTGTGTGAGCCATTTGCTCCCCAGCCCACTGCCGAAGAATTTACGGACACTGACCGTTAAGGCGCAGCTTTCCTTTTTTGATTTTTCGCAAAAAGTTGGTGTTTCCTATGTATTTGCCCGAAAATGTCCTGCAATGTATCCAGCGTTTGGAAAACGCTGGATATCCCTGTTATGCGGTAGGCGGCTGCGTGCGTGATGCAATGCTTGGTCTGCAACCCCACGACTATGACCTTTGCACCGCCGCCACTCCCACCCAGATCAAAGCACTCTTTGGGGACTATCCCCAAATCCACGCCGGAGAAAAACATGGTACCATCGGTATTATTTTTCCCCATTCGCAGGTTTATGAGATCACAACTTTCCGCACCGAAGGCACTTACGGCGACAGCCGTCACCCGGACTGGGTGAAATTTGTGACAGATATCGAGCAGGATCTGGCTCGTCGGGATTTTACCGTCAACGCCATGGCCTATTCTCCTGTTCGCGGATTCGCCGACCCCTTCGGCGGCAGACAGGATCTGGAAAATCACATTCTTCGGGCGGTAGGCGATCCCCGGCGACGCTTTACCGAAGATGCTCTGCGTATTTTGCGCGGCGTCCGTTTTTCCGTTACTTACGGTTTGATGCCGGAGCAGGAAACCTTCGATGCTATGCTGAGCCTTGCGCCTTCGATGGAAAAATTGGCGTGCGAACGAGTTTTTGACGAGTTATGTAAACTTATCTTAAAAATCAATGCCCAACAACTGGTGACCTTCGCCCCGATTTTGACTCAGATCATCCCGGAATTGGCACCAGCCATCGGCTTTGACCAAAAAAATCCCCACCATATTTATGACCTTTATACCCACACTGCCCACGTGGTAGAGAATGTCCCGGAAAATCTTCCTTTGAAGTGGGCCGCACTTTTGCACGATGTGGGCAAAATGGAAACATTTTCCATAGATGACGAAGGCATTGGCCACTTTTACGGCCACGCCAAGGCTGGTGCTGCCCTGGCAGAGCATATTCTGCGGCGGCTGAAAGCCCCCAACGAACTACGACAAAGCGTGACTCAACTTGTAGAGCTGCATATGACCACCGTCGAACCCACGGCCAAGTGTGTCCGCCGCTGGCTCAGCCGTCTGGGTTACGAAACCTTCGCAGACTTGCTGACGCTACAGGAAGCAGATATGGGGCGCACCTCGGAATCGTCTTTTGACCGGCTTCGGGCACTGGCACAAACCATCGAGGCAGAAAATGCCTGTCTTTCCATTAAAGACCTGGCCGTCAACGGCCACGACCTGATGGCGCTGGGCTACAAAGGCCCCATCATCGGAAAAATATTAAACCAGCTTCTCGATGGTGTGCTGGATGAACAGCTGCCAAACGAAAAAGAAGCCCTAATATCCTATATGAGAGAAGGAGTATCCCTATGGCAAAACGAAAAATGACAAAACGTATGAAAAAGAAACTTCAAAAAAGAGTTTTAAAAATATCCCTCTCCCTGCTGAGCCTGCTGCTTTTGCTGGTGCTGGGCTACCTGTTTCAGGATAAGCTGCCCTTCGGCAATCAGTCCAGCGGCACGACTCCTACCATGGGCGGTCAGCTGTCCACCATTCCCTCCATCGATGACACCGGCTATTTGACGGTGCATTATATTGACGTAGGACAAGGGGACAGCGTTCTTGTTACCTGCGGCGGCGAATATATGCTGATCGACGCCGGTGAAAACGGAAACGGAGACACGGTGGTGGAATATATCAGCGACCTGGGTATCACAGAGCTTGACCTGGTGATCGGCACCCACGCCCACTCCGACCATATTGGCAGCATGGACGAGGTCTTGAACGCCATTCCTGCCCAGCAGGTTTGGTATCCCTCCTACCGCCACGGCACAAAAACGGAAGATAATTTTCTCAATGCCGCCACCAACTGCGGTGCAAACATCCGTCAGCCGGATCTGGGCGAAACCTATGATCTGGGCGGCGCTACCGTCACTGTTCTCGGTCCTGTTAAAAATGATTACACTGACCCCAACGATATGTCCATTGTGGTCATGGTGACCTATGGCAGCAACAAATTCCTGTTCACCGGTGACCTGGAGAAAACCGACGGTGCAGAAACCGATCTGGTGGATCACTGGGGTGCTGATGTCTTAAAGGCAGACGTGCTGAAAGTTGGCCACCACGGAAGTGACACCTCCACCGGTTACTATTTCCTGCGGGCAGTAGATCCCGACTATGCTGTTATTTCCGTAGGCGAAGGCAACAAATACGGCCATCCCAAGCAGGAAACATTGGATATTTTAGGTGACGATGATGTTTGGGTCTATCGTACCGACTACATGGGCAGTATCGTCGCCGTATCTGACGGCCGGGAAATCAAATTCGGCTGGACAAACGCCGACACCCAGCCCTATATCCCGGATTGAACAGAAAAGCCTTGTGACAAGGGATCGGCTCGCTCATCTGTCAGCCCTAACGAGCTGTTGCCTTTCCCCAAGATTCCTATTTGTAATTATTCATCGTTTGGAGGTGCGCTTTCATGGCGCGTTTGTCCGACCCCATCACTGTCTTAAAAGGCATCGGCCCCACCAAAGCCGCCCAGTTTGCACAGCTGAATATTCATACCCTGGGCGATCTGATCTGCCACTTTCCCAGAGGCTATGAAGACAGAACCAAGCTGGTCACCATCGACAAGCTGGAAGTGGACAGGCCGGCCTGTTTCCGTGCCATGGTTATGAACACGCCACGGACGCACCATGTTCGCAAAGGTCTGGATATTACCAAAGTTCAGGTGGCCGACCATACCGCTCGACTGAACCTGACCTTTTTCAACCAGAAATTCACCACTGAGCAGCTGCAATACGGAAAAGAATACATTTTTTACGGCAGTATCACCGGAGATTATATCGGCTATCATATGACCTCTCCCTCTTTTGAGGCTCCGGACGCACCGGCCATCGCCACCCGTCGTGTACTGCCCATTTATCCGCTGACCGCCGGGATCTCTAATGCCACTGTCTTAAAAGCAGTAGATCAGGCGCTGGCCATCTGTCCCACGCCGGAGGAGATCATCCCTGCCTCCATCCGTCAGGAATACCACATTCTTCCGGCAGAACGTGCTTATTTTGCCATTCATCAGCCCAGCTGTATGGAGGAAGCCGAGCAGGCCAAAAAGCGGCTGATTTTTGAAGAGTTTTTTGTTTTCTCCGCAGGCCTTTCCCTGATGCGTGCCGCCCGTACTCAAAAAAAATGTACCCCCTTTGAACGCACCGATCTGAGTCCCTTTTTGAAGGCTCTGCCTTTTCGATTGACCGGAGCGCAGATGGGTGCGATCGACGAGATCCTTGCCGATTTCCGCCGTGGCACGCCTATGAACCGACTGGTACAGGGTGATGTAGGCAGCGGTAAAACCATGGTTGCCGCCGCTGCGGCTTATGTGACCGCCCAAAACCACCACCAAACTGCGCTTATGGTTCCCACGGAAATTTTGGCCGAACAGCACCACGCTTCCCTTGCTAAGCTTCTGTCCCCACTGGGACTTCAGGTTGGTCTGTTGACCGGTTCTATGAAAGAAAGCGAAAAAAAGGCCATCCGCGCACAAATTGCCCACGGAAGTCTGGATCTGATCATTGGCACCCATGCCCTGCTGACAGACACCACCGTATTTTCCGACCTGCAACTGGTAATTGCCGACGAGCAGCACCGATTTGGCGTCGCTCAGCGCTCCAAGCTTAGCAGCAAAAGCAATGATCCGCACCTGCTGGTCATGTCCGCCACCCCCATCCCCCGCACCCTTGCCCTCATTATGTACGGCGATCTGGAGGTATCCATCTTGAACGAATTACCTCCGGGACGGCAAACCGTAGATACATTCCTGGTAACAGAAAGCTACCGTCCCCGGATCAACGCCTTTATTCGCAAGCAGGTAGAGGAAGGCCATCAGGTATTCGTTGTCTGCCCGGCGGTAGAAGAAAACGAGGAAATGAACATCAAATCCGCAGAACTTTGGGCAGAAACCCTGCAAAATTCTGTTTTCCCGGACTTGCAGGTTTCCCTGCTCCATGGCCGAATGAAAGGAGCGGAAAAGGAAGCGATCATGGGTCGCTTTGCCCGAGGGGAGAGTCACATTCTGGTATCCACAACCGTCATCGAAGTGGGTGTGGATGTGCCCAATGCCACCTTAATGGTCATTGAAGATGCTGACCGTTTCGGTCTTTCTCAGCTTCATCAGCTCCGTGGCCGTGTGGGGCGAGGCAGTGCCAAAAGCTATTGCGTCCTCACCTCCCACAACCGCAATCCGGAAACGCTGCAACGGCTGAAAGCATTCTGTAAAACCAATGACGGTTTCCGCATTGCGGAAGAAGATCTGCGTCTGCGAGGTCCCGGCGATTTCTTCGGTTCCCGTCAGTCCGGGCTGCCCATGTTCCGGGTGGCCGATCTCAGCTGCGACCTGCAAACACTGAAAGATGCCCAAAGTGCTTCTGCCCAATGGATCAACGATGAAGGCACCGCCCTCACCCCGGAAGCAGCCGCCCTGCGAAAGCGGATCGGCAACCTGTTTGCCACCATTGAGGGCACGCTTAACTAAATCAGCGATCCATCGCCTCCTTTGGATAGGCTCTGCAACAATCACAACCATCGGCCGTGCCGGTGGGATCCTCTATTTTTGCATTTTGGGGACAATGAACCCCCCAACCGTAGGGGCGGATACCATCCGCCCGAAAAGGGTCCGGCGATTGCCCCCATCCCGGGCGGCAGATTGCCGCCCCTACCAAAAGGAAACGCCCTCCTTTGGAAAGGCTCTGCAACAATCATAACCATCGGTCGTGCCGGTGGGATCCTCAACTTTTGCATTATTTTGGACAATGACCCCCCAACCGTAGGGGCGGATACCATCCGCCCGAAAAGGCTCCGGCGATTGCCCCATCCCGGGCGGCAGATTGCCGCCCCTACCAAAAGGAAAACGCCCGGATGGTTCTCCATCCGGGCGTTTGCTCAACTATTTTTCATAACCACCGTGTCTACGCAGTCACCAACATGTTCACAGGTATCCAGACAGTCTTCCATTTTGTCCAGGATCTCCCGCCAGGAGATGATCTCCAAAACATCGGTACACTCTTTCAAAATATTGTACTTAAACTGCAGATACAGGCGATCGCCTTCCTCCTCCAGATCGCCCAGCTTGATCACCAAATCGTGAAGCTTTGCAGGCTTTTTGAAATTCTCAAATTCCTGGATCATTTCCTTCATCACCCGGCAGGATCGGCCGATCAGCTTTGCGAAGCTGTGGATCTCTTCCGGAATGCGATTGATATGATTGACATAGATCGTCTGGAGGACATCCTCGATACAGTCTGTCACATCGTCGATGTTGCGGCTGAGCATATCCAGGTCTTCCCGATCCACCGGCGTAACAAACGCCTTGGCCAGAGCGGATGTCATTTGGTGTTTCGTAATGTCGCCCTGATGCTCATAGCCGTGCATTTCGTCCAGCATGGGCAGAATATTCTCTACATGGAAATTTTCCAGACACTGCACCAGATAATCTGCACTTTTGCAGGAGCTGTCCGCCGCCTGGATCAGGTTATTAAAAAAGAATTTATCCTGTTTGCTTGCCATTTTGCTCTCCTCCTGTTTATAAGAAAATCCACATGAATAGCTTGGTCATTATAAATCCCACCAGACCGCAGCCGGGAAAGGTCAGTACCCAAGTTAACACCATTTCCTTCACCACGCCCAAATTGACTGCCTTAACACTTTTCACAGAGCCAACACCCATGATGGCAGTGGTTTTTGCGTGGGTGGTAGACACGGGCAAACTCAACACCGAACACAGCAGCAGTGCGCTGGCCGAGGCCAAGTCCGCAGAGAAGCCCTGATATTTTTCCAGTTTTACCATGTCCATACCCACGGACTTGATAATTTTCTTACCACCGATGGCGGTGCCCAGTGCCATGATCACGGCACACAGGATCATCATCCAGCCAGCAGGCTCCATATTGGAAGGGATCTCCATTCCCTGAGACATAAAGTGGCACAAAATAATAATACCCATAAATTTCTGGCCATCCTGGGCACCGTGCATAAATGCAGAGTATGCCGCACCACCGATCTGGGCATATTTAAAAATTGGCTCAGTCTTTCGCCGCTCCACTTTTCGGAAGGCCACCGTCACCAGTTTGCACACGGCCCAGCCCAAACCAAAGCCCAGCACCACCGAAATGACGATACCGTAAATGACCTTGATCCACTCTCCGCCGTTGACACCGTCCAAACTGCCGTGCAGTGCAATGGCAGAACCGGTCAAACCGGCAATCAGTGCATGGCTTTCACTGGTTGGGATGCCAAAAACAAATGCCGCTGTTGCCCAGGTAACGATGGCGAACATGGCCGCACTCAGCGCAACGATGGCCTTGCTGGAGTCGCTGCCGAAGTCCACCATTTGGGTGATGGTCTGTGCCACTTTCGGGCTGAGCAGGGTCATCACATACACACCCAAAAAATTGCAGACCGCTGCCATCAAAATAGCTGCCCGTGCCGACATGCAACGGGTCACCACACAGGTGGCGATGGCGTTTGGCGCATCTGTCCAGCCGTTGACCAGGATCACACCCAAGGTCAGACCCACAGCCAACGCCAGCAAGGGATTGGACATTATTTGTCCCCAGAAATCCATAAATGACATTCCGCATCCTCCTAGAAAACGAGTTTCGGAAGCGCCCCCGGCGCAACATCATACCTTTGGTCACTACGAATGATAATAGCATATTATTCCCTATTTCGTCAATGACACTTTTGGTAATATTTGTTAATTTTTCAGCACAACCGCCCGAAGCGCTTGCTTCGGGCGGTTGGATATATTTACTTACCTGCCACAGACAGGCCTTCCACCAGAACACTGGGGGCACCAAAGGCAGTCATGCCCATGGCATTGGGCAGCTGGCAATTATTTGCCAAAGCCACGATATTCTTCAGCAGTTCATAGAAGTTTCCTGCTACGGTAAAGGACTTTACAAAACGGGTCTTCTCACCGTTTTCGATCATATAACCTTCGCTTTGCAGGGAGAAGTCACCGGAAATAGCGTCAGCACCGGCGTGCAGGCCGCTCAAATCTGTGATATACACACCATTGCCTGCCTTACGCAGCAGTTCTTCCTCGGTCAATTCGCCGCCTTCCAGATACATGGTGAAAGGACGAATGCCCACAGAAGCATTGTAGCCACCCTTGGAGGCATTACCGGTGGTCTTCTTTCCGGCCACAGCAGCCGTCTTCAAATTATAGAGCAGGGTATTCAGCTTGCCCTTCTCAATGATGTTCTTTTTGTGGGTGGGGCTACCCTCGGCATCAAAAGCCGCAGGTTCCGGATTTTCCTTATGGAACGGATCGTCCACCAACGTGACGATGTCCGCTGCGATCACTTCCCCTTCCTTGCCTGCCAGCAGGGACAGTCCCTTCTGGGCAGCTTCTGAATTAAAAATGGAAGAGTAAACATTCAGCAGGCTGCACATGGCATCGGGATTAAAGATCACAGGATACTGACCGGTGGGTGCAACCTCACCGCCCAGCTTGATCTTGGCCGTATCGACGGCCTTTTTCACCATTTTATCGGTGTCGATCTTAGAAAGCTCACCCAGCTTGATCTGATAATCGTTGGACATTCCCTGACCGTCGGACACCACGCCCACAGCCACGATTCCGGCATAGCTGTTGCTGCGCTGCAGATCCAAGCCCTTGGAATTGTAAATTGCCACTTCCTCTGCACCCCGAATGATCTGGGTCTGGCAGCCATCCACAGCCATTTCATCCGCTGCATAAAGCTTTTCGGTGGTTTCCAGTGCCTTGGCGATCATTTCCTCTGTGGTGGGTGCTGCATAGCTCCTGTCTTCCAGCGTTTCATATTCCTGACCGCCTTCGCCCAGGAATACCTGCTCCTCGGTCTCCAAATTCTCTGCATTGTCAATGGCCTTGTCCACCACGGCCTTGGCCTGCTCAGCAGACAGATCCTCTGTGGAAGCGTAGCCCATACGGCCGTTTACAATACAGCGGAAGCACAGGCCGCCGGACAGAGAAGAAGAAAATTCATTGATATTATGCTGAAAGGTATCCACGCTGGTGGAGGAGCTGGCCTGATAGTACAGCTCGTATTCCGTAACGCCCCGTGCAGCACACTGGGCGATAACAAGTTCTTTAAATTCATTGAATTTCATTGTAACGTCCTCCTTATCTGCCGCCGACGGTGATGGTAGATACCCGGATCAGAGGCTGGCCTACGTTGGTAGGCACGCTGCCGGAAGAAGATCCGCACATACCCTGACCCATATCCATGTCCGTACCCACCATATCGATGTTCTGAATGACCTCGCTGCCCTTGCCCACCAAAGAAGCACCACGGACAGGCTCACAGATCTTGCCGTCACGGATCATATAACCTTCATTCACGGAGAAGTTAAACTCGCCGGTGACGGGATTGACAGAACCACCGCCCATGCTTGCCGCATACAGGCCGTATTCGATAGAGGAAATAATATCCTCGTTCTTATCCTGACCGGCCGCAATATATGTATTGGTCATACGGGAAGTGGGGGTATAGGCATAGCTCTGGCGGCGAGAAGAACCGGTGGATGCCATACCCATTCTTCTACCGTTAAACTTGTCGATCATATAGCCCTTCAAGATACCATTCTCGATCAGCACATTGCGCTGGGCAGGTGTGCCCTCGTCGTCGATGTTGATCGAACCCCAGGCATTGGGGATCGTGCCATCGTCGATGGCCGTAACCTTTTCGTTGGCGATCTTCTGACCCAATTTGCCTGCAAAGACGCTCTGACCGTAGG
>CAZPJH010000032.1:0-15808 GCA_964586875.1 uncultured Oscillospiraceae bacterium | reverse complement strand
GCAGGCATAGGGCACCGCTATCTCCCCGACTAGTGCGACCTTGTTACGAGCCGGTCCGCTGTAACAAGTTTATAAAGTTAGATTAGTTCAGCTTGGTTTCAACAAAAGCTGCCAGCTCACCAAAGGTGGTGATTTTCTGGTCTTCCATTTCCAGCTCCACACCCAGTTCGCTTTCCAGATCCATCACCATTTCCACGATATCCAGAGAATCAATACCCAGGCTCTCAAAAGTGGACTCAGGTGTAATTTCGGAAGGATCCAGTTCCAACTGCTTTGCAGCATAGGATACCAGTTTCTCGTACATAAGTAATTCCTCCGTTTATTTTCTGTAACTTAGAGTATTTTATTACAAGATGCCTGATTTGTCAACGGTTGATTTCATCCGATCATATTTTTATTGACTTTTTTCATACTGGTTTATGCAATTCATTTCGCTGGCTGATCTCATCGTTTTAATGGGCTACCTCACCTGAGGCAGCCCATTTTTTATAAGCTTACAGATGTCCCGGCTGCATAGGCTGTAGCCCATGCGATCTGCAGGTTAAAGCCGCCGGTATAGGCATCACAATCGATGATCTCTCCTGCAAAATACAGTCCCGGCACCTTTTTCGATTCCATGGTCTTCGGATCGATCTCCGAAACTTTCACACCACCGGATGTAATGATGGCTTCAGCCACAGGCCGCTTCCCGGTAATGGTCAGGGAGAACGCCTTCAGCAGCATCACAAGATTGTGCCGCTGCTGACGAGTCAAAGAGTTTGCCTGCATGGAAGGGTCGATCTCCAGCCGTTTCAATACAACAGGGATCATGCTTCTGGGCAGCAGATCCGTCAACGCATTTTCCATGGAACGGTTTTTATACATTTCCAGATCACGCAGGATTCGTGCATCCAGCTTTCCCTCGTCCAGTGCAGGTTTCAAGTCGATCACAAGGCGGCAATTGTCCCCTTTCAGGTGGGCACTGGCGGAGAGTACCGTCGGGCCGGAAACACCAAAGTGGGTAAACAGCAGTTCTCCAAAATCCGCAAAGAGTTTTTTCCCCTTGGCATCCAGAAGTTTTACTTCCACATTCCGCAAAGAAAGGCCTTGCATTTCAAGGGCATCATCTTCCAGTGTTTCCAACGGCACCAGCGACCCCTGTGCCGGGATGATGGTATGTCCCAAAGCCTGCGCCATGGCGTAACCGTCCCCGGTGGAACCGGTGGTTGGATAGCTTAAACCGCCTGTAGCAAGGATCACCCACTGGCAACCATAGGTTGCCTCCCCTGCCCGAACACCGGAAACGATCCCTTCTTTTGTCAAAATCTCCTTCACACGGCCGGTCTGCACGTCCACACCTGCCAGTCGCATTTGCTTCTGTAATGTTTCCAAAATGCTTTGACTGCGGTCAGAAACCGGGAACACCCGATTGCCACGTTCGGTTTTCAGGGGGCAACCGGCAGTTGCAAAGAATTCTATAATCTTTTCCGGCGGATAGGCATTCATAGCACTGTACAAAAAGCGTCCGTTTCGAGGTACATTTTTCAAAACTTCATCCACTGTGCAATCATTGGTCACATTACAGCGGCCTTTGCCGGTGATCAGTAGTTTTTTGCCCAGGCGTTCGTTCCGCTCCAGCAGCAGCACACGCTGACCTCTGCCAGCTGCGATGATCGCTGCAAACATCCCTGCAGGCCCACCGCCAATAACGATCCCATCATATGTTTTCATTTCTTCGTCCCCAATTTTTTCAGCATTTCAACTTCCTCATCTGTCAGATAGCGCCATTTTCCCACCGGCAGATCACCCAATTTCAGTTTTCCTTCTCCAATGCGGCGCAGACGTGTCACATGCATCCCGGCAGCATTGCACATTCTACGCACCTGACGATTGCGTCCTTCGTGAATAGTGATCTCCAGCTGTGCCTGCTCATCCTTCACTGTCCATTGTCGCACCTGGGGTGTACGCACGGTATATCCGTCCAAAACGATGGGCTGCTGCAAGCGCTGAAAGCCCTCCGGAGTATAGCCTGTGACCCATGCCATATAGGTTTTGTTCACTTCATGGCTGGGGTGCATCATGGTTTTAGCGAATGCACCGTCATTGGTAAACAGCAATAGCCCCTCAGAGCTAAGGTCCAGCCGTCCTACAGGATAGACACGAACACCGCAGTCTTCCACCAGCTGTGCTGCAGTCCGTCTTCCCTGCTCGTCTGACAGGGTCGTCACAAATCCACGAGGTTTATTAAGCATGATGTACACCGGTTTCACACCGGTAGGGATAGGCTGTCCATCCACCAGAATTTCATCTTCCTGCGGATCTGCACGCTGTCCTAATGCAGCGATCACGCCATTTACCGTCACTCGGCCGTCCTCAATCAACTGTTCAGCCGCTCGCCGGGATGCCACACCACGTGCAGATAGTATCTTTTGTATCCGTTCTGTCATTTTATTCTCCAAACCAGCGCTGCCAGAAATGTTTTTTCTCCACACGCTGCTGTTCTACCGTTTTCGCATATTCCAAGGCAACTTTTCCCACTGCTTTCCCATCAATACACAGATAAGCAAACCCGGCATGGGCTCCTTTTACCACAGGGGCAAAACTGATCCCCTTTTGGGACAACCGGATCGTTGTTTTTTCTCCCTCTGCTAACGCAAAGGAAAAGTCTTCTGTGGCGATCACTTCCACTCGATCTTCCTCACCGCCAAACACTTGCAGGGCCCCCACCACCTGTCCCTGCGACAGGAGCTTTTGAGGGCGATAGCGTACAAATCCCTGATCGTAAAGATCGGCATGGTCAGCCCAGTCGTTACCATCTTCAATTGTGACGGCAATAAGCCGCCTCCCCTGTCGCTGAGCACTGGACACCAAAATACGGCCTGCGGCCTTTGTAAATCCGGTTTTTATCCCCTCTGCACCCTCCACACGCCACAACAGTTTATTATGGTTGGTCAAGTGCCGCCCGGACACCGTTATGCTCTTGGTGGACACCGTCTGGGCAAACAGAGGATTTCCCATCGCATATTGAGCCAATTTCGCCAAATCTCGAGCCGTGGAATAGTGCTGTGGGGCATCTAAGCCATGGGGATTGACAAAATGGGTGCCTGTCAGTTTTAATTCCGCAGCTTTTTCGTTCATCATCCGGGCAAATTGCTCCCCACTGCCACCGCAAAAAATGGCCAGTGCCATTGCCGCATCGTTACCGGAATGGAGCATCATGCCGTAAAGTAGTTCCTGCACCGTTCGTTTTTCCCCGGCCTTTAGGTACATAGACGATCCTTCGATTCCAGCCGCTTCCTGTGGGATCTCCACAATATCCAGCACATTGCAGTTTTCACATACCAGCAGAGCAGTCATAATTTTTGTTGTGCTGGCGATCAGACTTTTTTCATCGGCTCGTTTTTCATAAAGGACATCGCCTGTGATCCCATCGATCAAAATAGCCTTCTGCGCAGAAATTCCCTTTGCCGGACAGGATAAAAACAGGACGGCGGCCAGTGCAGCCGCCGTCCCGGCAAAAAACTTTTTCATATTCTCACCCAGCACTAGTATGGGCAGAGAACAGGAAATTATTCGGCCTTTTTCTCCGTTCTGGAATCAATAAAATCGGTAATTTTATCCAGTACATCCGGCACCTGCTCCACAATGCGATCTGCAGTGGTGTTGGCAGGTGCAGGGATCGGCAGTACCCGAACGCTTCCCTCTTTGACCACCAGGAATGCCACAGGTGTGACCTTCACACCACCGCCTGCACCGCCGCCAAAGGGATTTTCCTGCTTGTTGACATTCTTGGACACGAAATCAGAACCGCCGCCGCCGACGCCAACACTGACCTTAGACACAGGAATAATGGTAACACCGTCAGCTGTTGTGATGGGCGTACCGATGACGGAGTTCACATCCACCATCTCACGAATTTTTGCAATGGTATTTTCCAGCATATTGGGAAGATTCTTACTCATTTGGAGGCACCGCCTTTTCTAAGATTTAATATTTTAATAAGTTTGATCACTGCTTGCAGTCCATATCTCAAAGCGATCCACAGCAAACCGCCAAAACTGATGACGATATCCACACGCGCTTTGATCAGGGTCTGTGTGGTTTCAAAGTCACACTCCACTTCCAGATCCCGTTTTTGAATGATGAAGCAACGTTCCAACTGCGGCATCAGATTCCCCAGTGCCGCCCAAGCTCTGCCATAATTCACCGCCAGATCACAGGGGTCATCCCCTGCCATGATCAGCTTCATTTCCAAACGGCGAATACGCAGTTTCCTGCGGAAGGCATTCAGAAAATCCAATCCGATTTTCACAAGAGGGAGAAAGTCCGTGACAGAACCACCCTTTTTCTCTTTGTGATCATTTTTCGATTGGGATTTCTTTTTTTTGGAACGCTTCTTATCTTCGGCCTTTTTTTCTTTGTTTTTCTTAGGCTTCTTTTCTTTTTCTTTTTTACCGATCAACGAGATCGGAACCCAGCCCACCAGACAACGCAGAAAGAAACCATCTTCATTATACAGCACCGATACGCCAATTGGCAGCAAGGCCAATGCTGTCAAAATGACCAGTGCGACCAGCCAGCCCATTATCCTTCCGCCGGCGCTTGAGGCGCAGGCGGCTCCTCGATCACTTCTCGGATCGGTTCTCCGAAATTGATCTTCTCAATAGGTGGCAACTCTTCCAGTGAGGAAATTCCGAATGTACGCAAAAAATCCGGCGTTGTGCGGTATAAAATAGGTCTGCCCGGCACATTCAGGCGGCCCGATTCTGCAATCAGCTTTTTATTGAGCAGAGCAGAAATGGAATAGGAGCTGTCCACTCCACGAATTTGCTCCACCATAGCCTTCGTGGCCGGCTGATAATAAGCAACGATGGTCAGTGCCTCCAGCTGGGAGGAAGACAGTTTGGGAGGTTTCCTGGTTTCCAGTGCCAGGGTAATGTAATCCGCCATTTCGCCGGAAGAAACCATTTGATAGCCCTTATCCAGCCGCAGGATACGAATACCCCGGCGTTCAAATGCCAGCTGGTCAGCCAAGCTGTCCACTGCCGCCGTGATCTGAGCCGGATCCTCCTGCAAGGCAGCAGCTAATCTTGCAACCTCTACCGTCTCTCCGGCCGCAAAGAGGATGGCCTCAATGGCACGTTGTAAATCAGTTTGTTCCATTGTCACTCCTCCTTGATGGGATGATCGATCAGCCGTACAGTAGGATTGTCGCCGTTGACATCATCTTCCAATGTTACCGTGTTATTTTTACACATATCCAGCAACGAAATAAAGGTGGCTACGATTTCTGAACGGCTGCGATTTCCCTTAAATAAATTCTTCAGTTTTTCCACACCACGCAGCAACAAGTGACGCATCAGCTCTCCTGTTTTTTTGCTGATGGAATAAGGCTCTTTTCCGACAATGCCCTTAAAGTTCACTGTAGGCGGCGGCAGGCGCTGCTGATTACGCTCTGCAATAACATCCAGCGCATTGGTCAGATCCTTTACTTCATGCTGATAGCGGTAGCCCTGCTCTCTGCGTAATGGCTCCGGCTCTTTGGTAAACAAGCAGCGACCGACTTCGTTTCTTGGTTCCAGGAAGGATACAGCCAGTCGAATTTGCTCAATGGCTTCTTTGCGTTGGCGCTCGATCAGCGATTGACGCAATTGATCCAATTCCGACTCTGCCTCTGCCTGCTCGGCGGCGGAAAGCAACATTTTTGTCTTAATCAGCATCAAATGGGAGGCCATAGTAATAAATTCGCTGGCAACTTCCATATCCATCCGCTTCATTTCGTCCAAGTAAGCCAGATACTGCTCCAAAATTGCGGTGATCGACACATCTTCAATTGCTATTTTATTCTTGCTCAACAGCAGGAATATGACGTCCAGAGGGCCATCAAAATCTTCCATTTCCTCAGTGCGGGTATGGACAATACCCTCCAGTCGATAACGTGGTTCACCCATGTTTCTTTCCTCAGCTTACCCAGTTTCTCCAGTGTAGTATACCACTGATTTGCCTTTTGTGCAAGTATTTGGTCATAAAAAAACAAAATTGAACTTCATTTTTCTTTTTTTACAAAATGAAGTTCTCTGTATTTCTCATAGACCAAAAAAGCAGCCTTTTATCCATGTATGGCTGTAAAACAGCAAAAGGCCATGTATCACAACAGATACACGGCCTTTTACATACACTACTAATGATAATAATCATTTCAACCATTCCAATCTGTTTGTTTTGTATTCCTCTCCACAAAGTATATCACATAAATCTGAGAAATTCTATCTTCTGCGCAAAAACCGCCCGAACATTTTTGTCCGGGCGGTTCTTATCAATATTTGGATAACTTTTTAAGGGCAGTGCCCTATGGCTGTATTATCGATAGAAGGTATTGCCACCGATGAATTCACGCACCAAGCTTGTAGGCGGAATTTCATCATCCACATCGGCCTCCTGAACAAAATTCAGCACCTTGACAATGGAGCGCACTTCGTCATAGCAGTCTTCCTCCGGCTGCACAGCAGTCAGCAGAGGGAAAATATGCTTCTTCAGCACAGCCAGTTCATACAGGGTAGAACTGTTGAAGATCACATCGGCATTTTCCTGATAAGGGAAGATCCACCGCTCCTCGCCTGCCCGAACGCTGTCCCACATACCGATGGTGCGCTCTACGCTGGTGCCTCTGCTTTCGTAGTCACGAACGATCCGTCGCAGCAGTCGCAGATAAGAAGTAGGAATCCGGTTATGATCATCCAAATTCAGCGGCAACAGGGGGCTGACATACAGACGGAATACCAGGTTGCTGTCCAAACCCTTGGGCAGCATCATGGGATTAAGCGCATGAAGACCTTCAATGACAAAGACAGTGTTTTTATCCATCTTCATCTTGTGCCCACGCCATTCCCGTTTACCGGTTTTAAAGTCGAATACAGGAATTTCGACCTCTTCCCCACTGATAAGCGCAGCCAACTGCTGAGCAAACAGTTCCGTATCCAGCGTGTTGATGTGCTCCAGATCGATCTTACCATCCGGGCCGGGCTGGATCTTATCCCGGTCGAGATAATAATCATCCAAACTCATCAAAATCGGCTTCTTACCATGGACGCGCAACTGAGTGGCCAAACGATTGGCAGAAGTTGTCTTACCGGAAGAACTGGGACCGGCCAGCATGACCGCCTTTGCACCTCTCTGGCAAACCATATCCGCCACACGGGAATAGTTCTTCTCATGAAGAGCTTCGTTGACCCGGATCAACTCACGGATCTTGCCGGAGTCGGTCAATTCATTCAAATCCGCCACAGTTTGGCAGTCCATCAAATAACCCCAGCGTTCGCCTTCAGAGAACATTTCAAAGAAGTGAGGGCTTTCCTTGTAATCTGCCACCTGAACAGGATCTTTGGGATCGGGATAAATGAACATAAAGCCGCCGGCTTTCTGTTGGATATCCCATACCTGCAAATAACCGGTAGAAGGTGCTAGCTCTCCATAGAAATAGTCGCCGTAATCTTCGTAAATGTATTCATCGAAGAAATCTTCTTTTCTCCAGGCCAGCAGTCTTGCCTTGTCATCCTGACCCACTTCTTTATAGCGACGAATGGCCTCTTCCGTGGTCAAACGCTGACGGCAAAGCGGAATATCCATCTCCACCAATTTCTGCATTTCTGCTTTCAGCTGCCGCACAGAAAAATCCGGGCAATTAAAGACTGCAATAAACAGGCCGGAGCCAACCGTGCAGTTCATTTTTGCTCGTGCCTTCGGCCATAAGCGGTGCAATGCCAAAAAGACAACATATTGAGCCGTGCGTGCATACACTTCCTGACCAATGGCATCGCCATAATGCAGCAGGTGTACTTCACCATTGGATGCAGCCATAGCACGGCGCATGGAAGGACGGTCGGGCGCTGTATCCTTTTCCCGCAGGGGGATATAGTTCAAATTAAATACCTCGCCGGCAATTTTTGCCGCCAAAGGACGATCAGCCAAGTTGCTGCCGTTCAGGCCCAATTGCTGCACCAACTGCAACAGGCTGGTGCCGGGGGTCGTTTCGATAGGGTGTCCGTCAAATGTGAGTTTCATGCTGAAACCCCCTTTCTTTCTTTTTCCATTTTTCACGTTGGAGATTGATTATACCACAAGTGATTATGAAAATCAACTAAATTTTTTCATTTTTAAAACTCATTCATCATTGTATTGCACAACTTCCGTGCCTGTGTAGTAATAAGTCAGGATCTGCCGATAATCTTTCCCGGCCTTTGCCATGGCATTTGCACCGTATTGGCTCATTCCCACTCGATGTCCAAATCCTTTCGTTTGAAAAAGAATCTTGCCGCCTCGTACAGATACAGTAAACGCCGTGGAGCGAAGTTCCAGCAGTGTACGCAAAGTCGTTCCCCGGAATGGGATGCCGCAAATCGTCATGGTATCCACACCGCCACCGGTGGTATAGGTCACTTGTCCAAACCAGTTATCAACCGTTCCTTCCAGGCGAATTCCCAGTGCTTTTTGAAACTGTTCAGCCGTAAAGGTCTTGGTATCTGTATAATAGGTCGCTTCCTCTTCCCCCGGGCTTGGCACAGATTGCAGATACGGATAATCCTGTCCCCAGACAGCCACAGCATCCTCTGTCTGATCCCCGGCACAGGAAAAATAAGTGGCCATGATCAGCGCTCCATCATAGACCAGCACCTGTCCGGAAGTGTCCGTCACCGCCTGTTTTACCCGGTCGATGGCACTTTGACTGCCGCCTGCCTGCAGATATTCTTCCAGGTCGGTATAGGCCTGGCAACAAGTGTGATCCGTGCATATCGTATTCGCACCATGACGCTTGCCGTCCAGACATTTTTTCAGTGTATAGGTTCGTGCCGCCACTGCCTGAGCCCGTAATGCGTCCATTTCGAAACGTGCAGGCATTTCCCCCAGCACCACGCCTGCCAGATAGGCATCCAGATCCATTAGTCTTTCTTCATTATCAAAAAGAACGGTCAACGAAAATGCCTGTTTCGGGGGCTGTGTTTGCTGTGTCGGATCGGTCTGCATTTGAATATCATCCGGCTCGGTGTGACCCATCAATACCACGATTGCCACCAGTAACGCAGGCAGCAGAGCTCCAATGCAGATTTTTCTGAAATGATCTTTTCCTTTGTTTATCATGGATATCCCTCCTTGCCACATCTTATAATATTCCGGTGAAAAATGCAGTCGAGAAAAGACCTTTTTCCAGGGACAGCCTCTTTTTGTTTGACAACCCTGGTGCCCTTTGTTATAATAAAGGTGAAAATACGAGAGGAGGCTTTCCCATGGAAAAGAAAATCATTACCATCAGTCGTGAATTCGGTAGCGGTGGCCGTACCATTGGCAGAGAAGTTGCTAATCGATTGGGCATCCCCTTTTATGACAAAGAATTAGTTGACAAAATCGCCCTGGAAAGTGGTTTTGCTCCCAAATTCGTAGAAGAACACGGCGAACACGCCCCCGGTAAATCTCGACTGTCCTACGCCTTCGCCCACCAGGGTGTCCCCGGTGTAATGAATGGCCTATCCACCGCTGATTTTTTGTGGAGCATCCAGTGCAGCACCATTATGCAATTGGCCGAAGAAGGTCCCAGTGTCATTGTGGGTCGGAATGCTGACTACATCCTCAAGGATCGGCAAGATTGCCTGCATGTATTTATCCATGCTGATGATGACTTCCGTGCTGACCGCATCGTCCGTCTGTATGGCGAAAGTGAAAAGAGCCCGGAAAACCGACTGGCAGAAAAAGACAAGCGCCGTCAGATCAATTATCAGCACTACACCGGCCGGGTTTGGGGAATGGCTCAGAACTATGACCTCTGTTTGAACAGCAGTCACCTAGGCATCGACCAATGCGTTGAGCTCATCCTGTCGCTGGTCAAGTAAAACACATAAGCAGAGCCTGCCGAAATCGGCAGGCTCATTTCTTATACGCTTGCTTTTTCTTCTTCACCAATATGGATATTCACGCCGTTGACTTCC
Organism: uncultured Oscillospiraceae bacterium; assembly: GCA_964586875.1. Taxonomy (GTDB): domain Bacteria; phylum Bacillota; class Clostridia; order Oscillospirales; family Oscillospiraceae; genus Faecousia. Next base: position 5,852 of record CAZPJH010000032.1, on the reverse strand, counting down.
ACATTTTCGTCTGCCTGAATCAGGATATATTTTATACCGCCGATAACCCGGGTCTGGATCAGGTCTCCCCTGTCGGTGGCCACTTTGATGGACACATCCGGTGTTTTGATTTCAATTTTCTTGCTGTCGATGATGTTGCCGGGATATAGTGCCGCATCCAAGCCAAAGGTTTCTTCAAAATCCACATTGAATTTGGCCAGCTTTTCCTCGGATACGCCACAGCTTTGGAGCATATCTTCCACCTGTTCCTTAGAGATCGTCAGTGCCTCCGGCACTTTGCTCTCCTTGTGCAGTGCGATCTGCTGACAGATCTCATCATGTATCGTTTGCACCACTGCCAAATCGCACTCTTCTTCCAGGCAGTTGGTCAGCATAGCTTCAAAGCTCTCCTTCTGCTCTTGAGCTGGCTTGGCAACAGGCGTGTTGAATACAGCAGCAACAAATCCCTCGTGGTTATCCTTGGCACTCTTGTTGTAATAGAGCGCATTGTAAATATTCGTCCCTCGGTTATCAAAAGCCGGAAACAGAAATCCCAATTCCGGAGCGGAAACTGCATTGACCATATTGCCGTCCTGGAATTCTTTGCTTTCCGGTTCATAGTGCAGCACCGCCTTGGTTTGTTTCACCGGGCAAATAGCGCACAACACATAGGTATACATTTCATTGGAATTATCCATCTGAGTATCACCGTCGTGGCTCTTAAAAGGCACATCGTAGCTGTCCGTTCCCAAAACGATCAGATAATTCGTATCCATGGTCAGGCTCTCTACCACCTGCTTATAAAAAGCAGCACGGTTTTGTTCGTCGTGGATCCCCTGTCCCCGCAATGCCATCAAGCGTCTATGTTCCTCGCTGTCTGCCACCTGCGCGGTGCGGAATGTAATATCCAGCAAATTCTTACCCATGGTGCCGCCCAAGGTGCGGCGCAGCAATGCAAAATACTTCTCTGCTTCATTTTCCGACATCATGCCGGTACTACGGCTAAACTCGGAGATGATCTCCTTTTTATCATTAACATAGCAGCCGTAAATATTTGTCATATTACTGCGATCCCGCCGCTGGCGACGTCGAATTTCGCCGATTTCTTTTTGATTCATCGTATACCACGCTCCTGTGTAAAAATACCAGAAAATTATAGCACAGCTGACACAAAAAATCCAGTACAAATGCAAAGCCGCAGGAGATAATAGTCCCCTGCGGCTTTCTGGTTAGTCATCCCAAAGACAGTTCCAGTTCTTGATAAAATATTCAATGCCGGAATAAATAGTTGTCACCACGATCACCATGATAATGACCCAGGACAGCCACTGCACCTGCGGAAAACCCATCCATACGCACAAGCCGATCATGGTAGAAGCAGTCTTGACTTTACCGCTCCATCCGGCGGCGATCACTTTTCCTTTGCCTACGGCGATCAGCCGCAGACCGGTAACCGCAAATTCACGGGCCAACACCAGCATCAGCGCCCAGGCAGGCATCTTTCCCCATTGGCAGAACATGACCATGGCCGAAATAACCAGAAGCTTGTCCGCCAAAGGATCCAGGAACTTTCCGAAATCGCTGACCTGATTATGACGGCGAGCAATCTGTCCATCCACATAGTCTGTCAGACTTGCAATGATGAACACAGCCAGAGAAAGCCACATCCAAAGATTGCTGCTCCCGCCGCTTAAGTACATAAATACCATAAAAATCGGGATAAATGCAACCCGAACCAGGGTGATCTTACTTGCCAGTGTCATGTCAATCCTCCACAATATAGCCGGACAAATCGCCGTCGATCATTCCATCAATGCAAACCTGCACGAAATCACCTTCAGAAATATCTTCTTGAGTGGCGATCCACACTCTACCGTCAATATCCGGGGAGTCTGCATAAGTACGACCGTAATACTGCTCATATTCCTCGTCGTAACCATCGACCAACACTTCGATGGTTTTTCCCATCATGGCTGCATTGCATTCGTCCATGATGGCAGATTGAATGGTTTCCACCATCTGGGCACGCTGCTGTGCAACTTCATTATCCACAAACTTCATCTGAGCAGCCGGTGTCCCTTCTTCCGGAGAGAAGGGGAAAGCGCCCACACGCTCCAATTTCATTTCCCGCAGGAATGCACATAGTTCTGCAAACTCTTCCTCTCCCTCACCGGGCAAACCTGTGATGACGCTGGTACGCAGAACCAGACCGGGGATCTTTGCACGGAGAATGGCAAACAGTTCCTTCAGGTACTCTCCATTTCCCCGGCGGTTCATCAGATCCAAAATCTTGCTGTTACAGTGTTGGATGGGAATATCCAGATACTTAACGATTTTCGGCTCAGAGGCAATGGTATCGATGAGTTCCTCGTCGATCTCATCGGGATATAGATAGTGCAAACGTACCCAGTGGAACCCTTCGATCGCGCACAGTTCATGGAGCAGCTTAGGTAGAAGTCGCTTGCCATCGCCCAAATCTGTACCATAACGGCTGGTATCCTGAGCAACCACAATGATCTCCTTGACACCGGAGGCTGCCAGTGTACGTGCTTCATACAGCACATCATCCAAACTACGGCTGCGGAATTTGCCCCGCAGGTAAGGAATAATGCAATAGGAGCAGCGATTATCGCAGCCTTCGGCGATCTTTAAGTAAGCATAATGCTCCGGCGTTGTCAGAATGCGGCCGGTTTCCTGCTCCGGTGCATCAATAGAGCCAAAGTCCGTGACCACTTCGCCAGCCAGCACTTTGTTAATGGCCGAAACCACTTCCGTATAGCTTCCGGTACCTAAAATGCCGTCCACTTCCGGCATTTCAGTTAAAATTTCCTGCTGATAACGCTGAGATAGGCATCCTGTGACCAAAATCTTGCCCACCAGGCCTTCTGCTTTCAGTGCAGCTGTCTGCAAAATAAAGTCGATGGCCTCCGCCTTGGCAGAGTCAATGAAGCCGCATGTGTTGATAATGACCACATCACTGCCAACAACATCTGCCTTGACGGTATGCCCTGCTTCCTGTACCCGATACATCATCCGTTCGCAGTCCACCTGATTTTTTGCACAGCCCAAAGAGATAAATCCAATATTTGCCATGTTTAATCCTCCGAAAAATCATCCGTATGCAGCTCCAAGACGGATAACGCCTTACGGATCTCGCCATATGTATGTCCCCGACGAAGCAGGGCTTCACGCGCACGCCAAATCTCCCACTCGTCTTCTGTCCCCTTCAATCTGGATCGAAGGAAAGACAGGATCGCTTCCGTCTGATCGGGATAGTCGGCCAACGCTTCATCCCAAAACTCTTTGGGTATCTTTTTTTCATAAAGAGCCTGTTTTGCACGGGCAAGCCCATAGCCTTTGGCAACAGACCGGGCAACGACCTGTCGAGCCGTTTCACGGTCATCCACCAAATTCAGTTCTTCCATCCATGCCACTGCCTGCCGAGCCTGCTGTGGATCTTCTCCTTTTTGCACCAGACGTTGCTGCAGGTCTTGTTTAGATACATTAGATGCAGCCACGATCCGCACAGCTCGCATCTTTGCAGATACTGCCCCAGCATCCTGCTGCAATCGGAGAAAGGATTCTTCCGTCAGCGTTTCTCCCGGAAACAGGCCATGATCCTCCACCGTCTGACGGTACAGATTCAGGGTGCTGCCATTGTCAAATCGAACAAGATAACGACCTGCCCGATCCGGCTTAGCAGCAATTTTTTCAATCTTCATCGTCAAAATCGTCTGCGCTCACGACAACCCCGCGCTCTGCTGCTTTGGCAGGCGCTTTCGGCGCAACTGCAGCGGATTTCAGCAAATTCGCCCGAACTTTGGCTTCCACGTCCTCTGCAATTTCAGGGTTAGCCATCAGGAAGGTCTTGACACTTTCTTTGCCCTGACCGATCCGCTCATCGCCCATACTGAACCAGCTGCCGCTCTTCTGCACAATGTCCATTTCCACGGCAAGATCCACCAATTCGCCCCATTTGCTGATACCCTGACCATACATGATATCAAAGAAGGCTTCCCGGAAAGGAGGTGCCACCTTATTCTTGACCACTTTCACACGGGTCTTATTACCAATAACATTTCCACCTTCTTTGATGGACTCCACCCTTCTGACATCCAGACGGACAGAAGCATAGAACTTTAACGCATTGCCGCCGGTCGTGGTTTCGGGATTACCGTACATCACACCGATCTTCATACGCAGCTGATTGATGAAAATGACCACACAGTTGGTCTTATTGATGGTGCCGGCCAGTTTTCGCAGGGCCTGGGACATCAGTCTTGCCTGCAAGCCTACAAACGCATCGCCCATTTCGCCTTCGATTTCTGCACGGGGAGTCAGTGCGGCCACAGAGTCCACAACCACTGCATCCACCGCACCGGAACGCACCAGCGCATCGGTGATCTCCAGTGCCTGTTCGCCGGTATCGGGCTGTGAGACCAGCATATTATCGATATCCACGCCCAAAGCAGCAGCATAAACAGGATCCAATGCGTGTTCGGCATCCACAAAGGCTACCTCACCGCCCAACTTCTGTGCCTGTGCTAAAATATGCAGTGCCAGCGTGGTTTTACCGGAAGACTCCGGGCCGTAGATCTCAATGATTCTGCCCTTCGGAACACCGCCAATACCCAATGCTGCGTCAAGTGCCAGAGAGCCGGTGGGGATGGCATCTACATTCATATCCGGCCGATCACCCAGGCGCATAACCGTGCCTTTGCCGTAGGTTTTTTCGATCTGCGCCAATGCTGTTTGCAGTGCTTTTTTCTTATCACTTGCAGGTGCCGGTGCTTCGTAAGTTGTCTTCTTGGTAGCCATATTTATTCTTCCTTCCTGTCGTATCGGGCCAGCACTGCCCGTTCTCTGTCATTAAAATCCCGGACTCGCTCCAGGATGGTATAGCCTTCATTTTCCAGAATGGAACAAACATCGTCCCCTTGTTCCTCGCCAAATTCAAAACACAAATATCCGCCGGGATGCAGCGCATTTGTAAAATTCTTGACGATCGCCCTGTAAAAAACCAGTCCGTCGTCGCCGCCGTGCAGTGCCAGATGCGGCTCAAAATCCGCTACACTGTGGGGCAGCTTTTTCATTTCCTCCGTGGAGATATAAGGGGGGTTGGAAACGATCATATGATATTTTCCCAGAAAATCCGGGGCAGGCTTCAGTGCATCCACCTGTAAGCAGGAAACTCTCCCTCCCAAATGCAGGCGCTCCACGTTTTTCTTTGCCACAGCCAGGGCATCCGCCGAAATATCCGCCAATGTGACGATGGCATCTTTCACCCGATTGGCAACCGCCAGGCCAATGCATCCGGAGCCGGTACAAAGATCCAACACCCGAGGGTCCTGTTCCAAAAACAGCCCCTTTTTCATAGCCAGTTGCGCCAAGGCACAGGTATCATCTCGTGGGATCAGCACATTTTCATTCACATACAAATCCAGGCCATAAAAACTCCACTCGCCCAAAATATAAGCCAGCGGTTCATCACCAAGGACACGGCCTACCGCTTTTTCCATTGCGGCGCATTCTTCCTCTGTAGCATAGTGATCCCGATCCAGCAGAAACTGGCTATGACTTTTGCCGGAAATATAACAGATCAGATGCCGCGCCAGCATGCTGGCCAGTTGTTCCTCTTCCTTTTCCATCAGTGCCTTTCGGGCATCCAGATAGAGCTGGGCGTATTTTTTTACCAAATGTCCTCCCCCTCCTTCTGGGGCAGCACCGCTTCAACTGCAGCAATGCCCACCTCGATCATGGAGTCGTCAGGTTCATTTGTCGTAAAATTCTGAAACCACATTCCCGGAGCGGTAATGATCTTTGTAAACCAATTATCGTGCCGTCCCACAAAGCGGTTGATCTCATAGCTGATG
>CAZPJH010000031.1:0-15895 GCA_964586875.1 uncultured Oscillospiraceae bacterium | reverse complement strand
GGCTCAACGTCACAAGCTGTCGCCTTTTCATAAGTTATCATATCTTTCTCCAATCAATAGTAGAAGCCCTCACGGCGAAGTAGCTTTACAAATTCAAAAATTTGTTTCTCATCAACATCAAACGGAAACAGGAACGAAAATCCGATTTCCTTTTCGTCAGAAGCACGGATACTGTCTTTCATTTCCGGCACCGTCTGTCCTGTGTGATAGAAGTCAGCAAGATAATCCTCTACACCGTAAGCTTCCATTTCATATCCACCGAACTTCTCAAAGGAATAAGAAAGCACCGTATCCCGTTGCATTTTTGTTGAAACGGATATTTTATCAAACTGAATCTCGATATCGCAAAGACCTTTTACACCGATTACAGGAATGGGATACGATTCTCTAATCCAATTTCCGTTATCACCCTTGTGATAATGTCCGTTGTACCAACCGGATTCCAGTTCGAAAACTCTGTGGAACAGGGTATGGGTAATTTCAGCCTGTTTTGTTTCCAAACGATAATAGGTCGTGTTTATTTCATTCAGCAGTTCTTTGTCCACCCAAATCACTATCCTTTCAAAACAAGGTCAGCATACGATAAGCGGATCGTTATAGACCAATTGTGTACATATATCATATCATAGCATTAATATGCATTTCAACCGACCGGGCGAGATTTATTGGGCATTTTCTCCCCTTAACTGCAAAAAACAGGCAACATCCAACGTTCGCTGAATGTTGCCTGTTTTATCCGATTCTGTTTCTTACTTTGCACTTACCACCACGTTCTCCCCTTCCACGGTGGCGTGGAGAGCAGAAATGGGATTTTCAAAAGAATCAATAATCTTTTCACTGATGGGGTCTTCCAGCTGCCGCTGGATGGTTCGGCGCAAATTCCGTGCGCCATAGGTAACGGAATAAGCTTCCTTCACCAGCATTTGGCGAACACTTTCATCCCAAGTGAAGGTCAGCCCCCGATTTTCAAGGCTCTGGCGCAGTTCCTCCAGCATGATATCGGCAATGCCCAGGAAGTTTTCTTCCGACAGGTGGTTGAAGGTGATGATCTCATCCACACGGTTGATAAATTCAGGCCGCAGGAACTCCCGCAGTGCCCCCATTGTCTTTTCTTTGACCATGTCGTTGTCACTTCTGCCAAAGCCCAGACCACCGACCCGGCCTTCCGAGCCTGCGTTGGAGGTCATGACGATGATGGTATTTTCAAAATTCACTACTCTGCCCTGAGCATCAGTGATTCGGCCATCATCCAGCACCTGCAGCAGCACGTTCAATACGTCCGGGTGAGCCTTTTCGATCTCGTCGAACAGCACCACGGAATAGGGACGGCGGCGAATTTTTTCCGTCAACTGTCCGGCCTCATCATAGCCCACATAACCAGGAGGCGAACCGATCAGCTTGGAAACCGTATGCTTTTCCATATACTCGGACATATCCAGCCGGATCAAGCTGTCCACGCTGTTAAACAGGTCATCGGCCAACTGCTTCACCAGTTCCGTCTTACCCACACCCGTGGGGCCAACAAAAATAAAGGAAACCGGTCGCTTTTTCGGACTGATGCCCACGCGGTTACGGCGAATGGCTCGGGATACTGCTTCCACCGCCTGATCCTGACCCACAATATGTGCCTTCAGCCGAGCATCCAAGCCCTTGATCTGCTGGTATTCCTGAGCCTTGATCTTGGAAGCCGGAATTTTTGTCCAAAGTTCAATGATATGCGCCAGATTTTCCATGGTCACTGCCGGTTTCGGCAATTTCTCCAGTTCTTCGATCTGAGCTGCCAGTTGCAACAGTTTGCTACGCACCATGGCCAGCCGCTCAAAATTCTGATTTTCCGTTTCCTCATTGAGCATACGAAGCTCCAGTTCGTAATCATCCCGCTCTTTCTGAAGTTCTGCCATTCGGGAGATCTCTTTACACTGCAAGTTCACATCAGAGCAGGCCTCGTCCAGCAGGTCGATGGCCTTATCCGGCAGGAAACGATCTGTAATATAGCGTTCAGAAAGAACAACGCACTGACGAGCGATTTCGGGAGAAATTTCCACACCGTGAAATTCGGAATAACTCTTGGCAATTCCCTGCATGATCTGACAGGCTTCCTCGATGGAAGGTTCTGCCACCGTCACAGGCTGGAAGCGGCGTTCCAGAGCTGCATCTTTTTCGATATGTTTGCGGTATTCAGCAAAAGTAGTAGCACCAATGACCTGAATTTCGCCTCTGGACAGTGCAGGCTTTAAAATATTCGCAGCATTCATAGACCCTTCGGCATCCCCTGCGCCCACCAGATTATGGACTTCATCAATAACCAGAATAATGTTGCCGCAGGACTTCACTTCAGAGATCAGGCTCTTCATTCGGCTTTCAAACTGGCCGCGGAACTGGGTTCCGGCAACCAAGGCCGTCAGATCCAGCAGGAAAACTTCCTTGTCTTTCAGTTTATAGGGCACATCCCCTGCCACGATCCGCTGGGCCAGACCCTCGGCAATGGCCGTTTTGCCAACACCGGGCTCACCGATCAGGCAGGGATTGTTTTTCTGGCGACGGTTGAGGATCTGGATGATCCGCTCCGTTTCCACATCTCTGCCAATAACTTTATCCAGCTTTCCCTCTCTTGCCCGAGCAGTCAAATTCAGGCAATAGGTATCCAAAAATTTATGCTTTTTTTCCTTCTTTTTGGGAGGCTGTTCCCCTTCCGGAGCCTTGTTTGACTCCGCAGGTTCCTGCTTGGCCGGAAGATTGGGATTCGAACCAAAAAGCTGATTCAACAGTGGGAATGTGGCAGTCTGGCTATCTGCTTCATCTTCGTCCCCGGTTTCCTGATCGATTTGGCCGAACATATTGCTCATTTCATCAGACAGATTATCCAGATCCTCTTCAGAGAATCCCATCTGCTGAACTGCCTGATCGATCTGCGGAATTCCCAGGCTACGAGCGCATTTCAGGCAGTAGCCTTCATTCAAAGTTGCGCCATTTTCGATTTTCGTAATGAAAACCACGGCAATATTTTTCTTACATTTGGTACAAAGTTTCGGTTGCATGGTATCACTCCATTTCTAATGGAACATCTGCCCGGCTGAGCCGGGCAGCGCATTGAATATCAAAAACTGTTTTGGCACTCAAAATTTTCCGTGCCATCATCATACCACAAATGGGTCATGTATAACCCCCCCGGCGGTACAGTAGGGCCGGCAGCAGTACGGTTGCCGGAGTCCAGAATGGCACCGATTTCTTCCGGCTTGATCTTTCCTTCTGCGGCATAGACAACCGTCCCCGCCATGGCACGAGCCATGTTATAGAGGAAGCCGTTGGCGCAGACACGCAAATAGATCAGATCTCCTCGCCGCTCTACATTGTAATAGTATACGGTGCGGATCGTGGATTTGACATCCGTACCCACACTTCTCACCGCCGCAAAATCGTGAGTGCCAACGAACTGGTCTGCTGCCTGCTGCATGATTTTCTCATCCAGATATTTGGGATAGAACCAGGCACGGTTAATGTAGAAAGGGTCACGGACACGGGAATTATAAATAATGTAGGTGTATTCTTTCCTGGCACAGGAGCCGATGGCATTGAAACCCTCGTGAACTTCAAAGGCTTTCGTCACCACCACATCCGCCGGAAGATGGGTATTGAGGGCATAGGGCAGCCGATCCACCGGAATGGTGGAAGAAGTGCGGAAATTGGCCACATAGCACTTGGCATGGACACCGGCATCCGTTCGACCGCAGCCGGTCACATGGACGCTGTGTCCCACCACCGTGGCAATGGCTTTTTCCAATGTCTGCTGGACAGTTTCCAGATTTTTCTGCATCTGCCAGCCATGGTAACGAGTGCCCTCATAGGTCAAAAACAAGGCAATATTTCGCATACTTCACCTCACAGGCCAAAATGTGCCAAGGTGAATATACCGGCCAACAGCAGGCCCCCCACGGCGTATGCCACATAATCCCGGCGCATATAACGCAGCAGTTTCATCTTCGTCCGGCCGTCGCCGCCCTGATAGCAACGACATTCCATAGCAGTGGCCAGCTCATCCGCACGCCGGAAGGCACTGATAAACAAAGGCACTAAAATAGGCACTAACGCCCGAACCTTCTCCATCAGCTTACCAGACTCAAAATCTGCACCTCTGGCCTTCTGGGCAGACATGATCTTATCCGTTTCTTCGATCAGGGTGGGAATGAAACGCAGTGCAATGCACATCATCATGCTCAGCTCGTGAACAGGCACTCTGATTTTTTTCAGCGGTCCCAGCAGGGACTCCAATCCATCTGTCAAAGAGATCGGCGATGTGGTATAGGTCAACAGGAAGGTACCACTGATGAGCATTAAAATACGGATCATCATGAAGAATGCCCGCAAAATACCTTCTTGGGTGATTTTAATGATCCAGAACTGCAGCAACACTTTTTCACCATCTGTGAAAAAAATATTCAACACGCCGGTAAAAATCAAAATCATCACCAGAGGTTTTAATCCCCGAATAATGCTTTTCAGCGGTATACGGGAAATAGCAATGCAGACCGCCAAAAACAGGAACATCACACCATAAGAGATCCAACTGACCGCTACAAAAAGAGCTACAATATAGATCACCAACATCACAAGCTTGGTTCTGGGATCCATTTTGTGAATAGGCGAATTGCCGGGGAAAAACTGACCGAGGGTAATGTCTTTTAACATTTACTTACCCTCCTTTATCTTTTTCAGAGCCGCCACGGCCTGCTCCATGGTATAGACCATAGGCACTTCCAATCCCAGGCTGCGAAGACGCATGAAAATCCGGGTGATTTCCGGAATGTCCAGACCGATGGCTTCCAGCTCTTCGGCATGTTCAAATACTTCTCCCGGCGTGCCGCTCATTGCAATATGGGCACCGTTGAGCACCAGAAGCCGATCTGTCAGACGTGCCACATCGTTCATAGAGTGGCTTACCATCATAATGGTGGCATTTTTTGCCTGTCGGTAGTTCTGGATGTTCGCCAGGATCTCCTCCCTGCCTACCGGATCCAGGCCTGCGGTAGGCTCATCCAAAATCAGCACTTCCGGTTCCATTGCGATCACACCGGCAATGGCTACACGCCGTTTCTGTCCGCCGGACAGGTCAAAGGGCGATACCTGAAGCTGTTTCTCTGTCAATCCCACAAACTCAGCCGCCTGACGGACACGGCGATCGATCTCATCTTTGGAAAGACCCATATTTTTCGGGCCAAAAGCAATATCTTTGTAGACCGTTTCTTCAAATAATTGATATTCCGGGTACTGGAATACCAATCCCACCCGAAAACGGGCAGCCCTTGTCAGCTTTTTGTCCGACCAGATATCCTTCCCATCCAGATAGACAGTGCCGGATGTGGGCTTCAGCAGTCCGTTCAGCTGCTGCATGAGAGTAGATTTACCGGAACCGGTGTGACCGATAATGCCAATAAACTCTCCTCTGTTTACATTAAAATTGATATTTTCCAATGCAGTATGCTCAAAAGGCGTACCGGCAGAGTAAATATGGGTCAAATTTTGGACCTGTAAAATAGGTTCCACAGTTCTTCCTCCTGGGGCGTCAAACCTTTACTTCGTTGTAAAGTGTCTGCGCACATTTTTCTATATCCAAAGTGTCCAGCGGTAAGCTGAATCCCTCTTGGTTGAGTGCATAACAAAGTTCCACTGTATCCGGTGCGGCAAGACCAATGTCATGCAGCAGCGCTACCTGGGAAAACACTTCCTCAGGGGTGCCATCTGCAGCCACATTTCCTTTGTGAAGAACAATGACACGCTCCGCTTTTGCCGCTTCGTCCATGTGGTGAGTAATCAAAACCACCGTGATCCCCTTATCCCGGTTCAACTTCTGAACCGTATCGATGACTTCCTTGCGTCCACGAGGATCCAACATGGCAGTAGGCTCATCCAAAACGATGCACTTCGGCTCCATGGCAATGATACCGGCAATAGCCACACGCTGTTTCTGTCCACCGGACAGAAGGTGTGGTGCATGTTCCCGATACTCATACATTCCCACTTGCTTCAGTGCCAGATCCACTCTTCTGCGAATTTCCGGACTGGCGATCCCCAGATTTTCCGGGCCAAAAGCCACGTCCTCCTCCACCACATTCGCAACGATCTGATTATCCGGATTTTGGAATACCATTCCCACATTTCGCCGAACACGCATCAAAAGTGCCTCGTCAGAAGTATCCAATCCGGAAACATAGACCTTACCGCCGCAGGGCAGCAAAATGGAATTAAAATGCTTTGCCAACGTGGATTTTCCACAGCCGTTGCTGCCCAAAATGGCCACAAAGCTGCCTTCATGAATGGTCAAATTCAAATCTGTAAATACGGCCACACCCGGGGCATCGTCTACGCCGGGATAAGCATAATTCAGGTGCTCTACACGAATTGCTTCACTCAATGTACTTCCCTCCTGTGAGGTTACTTTGGCATCCAGCGGCCGGTAGAGCCGCAGGGCAACACCAATCCGGTAGATTTTACCGGCAAACCGATCTCATCCACCAGCGTATGTCCGCCACCGATGGCTGTATCTGCCGCATACCCCACAGCAGAGGGGGCAAGGCCGGTGGTATAGGAATTGATGATAACAAACAAGGGGTTATCCGTCAACAATTTGGCTGTTTCAAGCAGGAAGGGATAAAAACTTGTCTCCATCTTCCAAATCTCACCGCTGGGGCCCCGACCGTAGCTGGGAGGATCCATAATAATGCCGTCATAACGGCGGCCACGGCGGATCTCTCGCTGGATGAACTTGGCACAATCGTCCACGATCCAATGGATGGGGCGGTCGGCGAGGCCGGAAGCCTGGGCGTTTTCCTTCGCCCAGGCCACCATGCCCTTGGATGCATCTACATGGAATACTTCAGCACCGCCTGCAGCAGCAGCCAATGTGGCGCCGCCGGAATAGGCGAACAAATTCAGCACCCGTACCGGACGGCCAGCATTGGCACATTTTTCACGAATGAAATCCCAGTTGGTCGCCTGCTCCGGAAAAACGCCGGTATGCTTAAAGTTCATGGGCTTGACGTTGAATGTCAAAAAATCTTTGTAATGCACCTGCCAGCGCTCGGGCAGGTTGTGATCAGTCCAATGACCGCCGCCGGTATTGGAACGGACATAGCGAGCATCGTATTTTTTCCAGTTGGGATCTGCATGAGGAGTGCTCCAAATAACCTGAGGATCAGGCCGTACCAAAATATACTTTCCCCACCGTTCTAATCGTTCGCCATCAGAAGTGTCCAGCACCTCATATTCTTTCCATCCATCAGAAATCCACATTCTATTTCTACCTCACTCATTCGTGTGTTATTTTTACGGCTCTTGCTCCTGGGTCGGCAACGGAAACAGGGTCGGCGGCGTAATTGGCTCCGTGTCCGGTTCTGTCGGTTGCGTCGGGACAATGGGGATCTGATAATCTTCCCAGCTCTGTCGGGTATGCACCGTACAGACCTGATAGGGCAAGTGCAATCCCTGATTGATACCCCCATAAAACCCATAAAAATTACTGGCCACACCATATTTATCGACCAAATATACATAATCGTTACGCAGATAAGTTCCGTCCAGTCCCTTCCCTGCTGCCCGAAGCAATTCATCCAGCTGTTCCTGGGTCATTTTAAGCAGTGCTTTGTTTTCCAGTTCCAATGCACCTACTGTAGCAAACCGGCGACAGTACTCATTGGCCACCCCATGGCCTTCGCTACAGTAATCTACACGGATATGCCGGGTACAATGGGATGTGGGTGCATCCTGCGGATAGACCCACACCTGCTCCACACGGCCGGTGCCATCCTCCGAGCGAATATCATGGTAGCAACTGTCGGTTGCTAAAAGCCCGGAGTCCAGACAAATATCCACTTTTACCATGTCTGCTGTGGAATAAAGTGGGCGTGTTTGTTTCCCCTTATGGAGTTTCGTCATCACCTTATTCCACAATCTTGCGGCCGGATTGGCCGTGCTGCCGATCAGCTGGATCTGCTCGGGGCTATCGTAGCCACACCAGACGGCGGCTGTATAATAGCCGGTAAATCCGGCAAAATATCGATCTTTATTTCCGGAAGTCGTTCCTGTTTTTCCGGCCACATCCATGCCGGCAATATCGGCACTTTTTCCCGTGCCCACATCCACTGCACTATCCAGGCAGTAATTCAAATAATTGACCGCCTTTTTGCTGAGGACCGAGCGGCTTTGCTGCTGATTATTCAACACCACTTCACCTTTATCGTTCAGCACCAGCAGGAAAGTCCTGCCCTCTCGCCAGATCCCTTCATTTGCAAACGTCCCATAGGCAGTGGCCACCTCCCGGACAGTCATTCCCTTGGTCAGAGCACCCATAGCCAGCGGTGCATAGTCAAGATCGGACAGGATCTGCCCGGAAGAAGTTTCATAACGCTCTGTCAATGTGGAGATCCCGAACTGATCCGTGGCAAATTGAAAGCTGTTTTTTATTCCAAGCCGGTTTAAGGTATTGACCGCCACCGCATTGGTGGAAGAAACGATCCCTCGCCAAATGGTTCGCCGATACTGATAAACACGGTTATCATTTCTGGGAAAAGGAGTCCCATTGGACAGCACCATCAGCGGCATATCCGCCACCACAGTGGCCGGAGAGATCAATCCCTTTTCAAAAGCAGGTCCATAAACAGTCAGCGGTTTGATGGAGGAACCGATCTGCAAAGGTACATCCGCCCGGTTATAGGCATCAAAATCCTTCTTCTCCCCTACGCCGCCGGCCATAGCGACGATATCGCCGCTGCGATTGTCGATCAGCACAATGGCTGATTGAAGCTGTTGAGCGCTTTTCGTATCCGGAATTTGAGACAGATCCGTGTACACACTGTCAACCGCCAGTTGCGCCTGGGGATCATAAGGCGTATAAATATGGTAGCCACCACGGCTGATCAGCGTCATATAATGGCTGCGTACCGTATCGTTCCATATGGTAACGCCATCTTCCTGTGCCATGGCCTGAGCCACATCTTCCAGCACCGTGTCTACATACCAGGAATAAACTTCTTTGGTAGAATCAACCGATGGGGTCTGCCCCTGCCGAAACACCATTTCCTGCTCTGACGCTTGACGGTACTGCGCTTCGTTGATCCACCCCTGATCAAGCATTGCCTTTAAAATACTTTCCTGACGGCGGCGATTACGCTCTTTTCCTGTCAGCTGTTCCCCCCGATAATTATCTATGGAGGTACGGTAAGGGTTATAAAGGGCGGGATTATTGGTGATCCCGATCAAAGCTGCACATTCAGCCGTCGTCAGTTCCGACAGCTCTTTCCCATAGTAATACCAGGCTGCGCTTTTAACACCATTACAGCCGTTGCCAAAATAGATGCAATTGAGATACCACTCCAGCACCATTTTTTTGTCATATACCTTTTCGAAAGCAATGGCACGGAAAATCTCCAGCACTTTCCGATGAACTGTTACATCGTCAGCCGAATCATCGGTGGTCATATAAAGATTTTTCACCAATTGCTGGGTCAGTGTTGAGCCGCCGAAGGTTTCCCCTCCGCCGACAAGCAAATTCAGCGTTGCCTTCACCGTGGTGATCCAATCTACGCCCTGATGCTCGTAAAAACGCTTATCCTCTATTGCGATCGCTGCATGGATCAGATCCTCCGGCAATTCCTCAAAAGAGGCCCAGCGGCGATCAGTCGTCGTGTAAAGCTGCTGTAAGACCCGGATCTGCCCTTCCTCATCCGTGTAATACAGATAGGAAGTTTTATCCAGCTCATAACTGTCCAGATCGATCTTTGCCATTGGCAGGACATTTTCCTGAAGATAGGAAGCCAGGATATTAACAAACACAAACCCGGCGATCACAGCGATCACTGCCCCAATTCCCAGTGAAAGCAACGTAACTTTCAGGGCTTTACGTACCACTTTCCAAACTTTTTCCATTTTTTCCAATGTTTTTCCCTCCATCTGGCCGGGCCGGCAAATGCCACACCGATCTAAATAGCAAGGGAACACCCATTTTGGGCATTGGTTCTAAGATTATATCACATCTTTGCGTAAAACGAAAGCCCCAATTTATGAATAATCCTAAAATTTCCCCTCGCCAATGTTTTTCAGGAATAGCTTTCCCAAAAATGCATACATTATCATACGATACGATATTAATATAAAGAGGATACTGCTATGAAAAAACAATGTTTTTGCCGAACTTTCTGTTCTTTGCTGCTGATGGGATTTCTTCTTGGTATCCACGAAGGTCGTGTTGCCCTGTGGAAAGACGGGATCGATACACCCTGGCGGATCTTTCCCTACCCTGCGGCTGTTCTTCCATCGGAAACCCAGGCTGAGCTAAAGCAGGGTATTCGCATTGATACCATGGAAGATCTGGACCGTCTGCTCGAAAATTTACTCTCATGATAATTTGTGCTTGATTTTGAGCCCGATTGATAGTACAATGGTGACATAGGAAGTTTTCATTCGGAAGGAGCATTTTATGTCTGAAGAATTTGGTTCTGATTTCATCACCATCGTCGATGAAGACGGCACAGAATATGAATTGGAGATCCTGACCACCCTGGAGTATAACGGTTGCACCTATTTGGCTGCGATTCCTGCGGTAGATGCCGATGAGGAGCAGGACATGGAAGTGGCTATCCTCAAAAGCGTGGAAGAAGACGGCGAAAGCATTCTTTGTGCCATCGAAGACGAGGAAGAACTGGAAGCTGTCCACAGTTTGATGATGGATCAGCTTTACGAAGAAGACGAACAAGAGTGATTTTTCTTCCTGCTTGGTGCGTAATGTGTCCGTTTGGACCCACATTTTATTATTGGGAAGTTAGTTTCTCCGCTGGTTTGCAGACCTCCCGCCCCCGCACAGACGGTGGGTGGATGTTGGGAGCAGTAAAGGTTGGGAACGGCAACCCACCTGCCATTTTCGTGCAGGTCATACTCGGATGCATACGGCCAAAGCGGGGTGCATGGGGAGCTTTTGCTCCCCATGTTTTTATATTCTGCTCACTTTCAAATGAATTTATTGTGAATTTTTTCTTTTTTTCAATAATTTAACAGATTGTACTTGAAAGTCCAAAAAAAATCAGTTATAATCTTTGGGTCTATGCGTGAACAATCACTTTGCATGCAAATCCACAAAGACGAAACGAGAGGAAATGTTACTATGAGTTCATCCAAGAAAAAACAGCTCCGGAAAGAGCAGTACATGACCGAGCGTCAGGTCGCCGCTGCTCAGGAAGCGAAAAAGCTGAAGCGTTACACTCTGACCTTCTGGGTGGTCATTGCTTTGGTTGCCAGTATTTTTATCGGCGCCGTGGTCAGCACCCCCATCAAGAATGTCATTTATAAGAACACCGACGCCATTCAGATCGGCGATCACACCCTGACTTCCGTCGAAGCAAACTATTTCTTTATCGACGCAGTCAACACTTTTGTCAACCAGTACGGTTCCTACATCTCTTACAGCGGTCTGAACACCTCCAAGCCTCTGGACGAGCAGATCATCAATAAGGAAACCGGCGCAACCTGGGCAGACAGCTTTATGACCTCCGCTCAGTCCACCATCAAGAGCACCTACGCTCTGTATGATCTGGCCGTTGAAAAGGGCCACAAGCTGACTGAGGACGAAGAAAAAACACTTGAAAGCACCATGAGCACCATGAAGATCTATGCACAGATTTATGGTTACAGCAGTCTGGATGCTTACCTGCGTTCCGTTTACGGCAATGGTTCCAACGAAGAAAGCTACCGGGAGTATCTGAGAGTTTCCGCCTTGGCTACCTCCTACTATAATAAGTATTCTGAGGATCTGGAGTTCACCGCTGAAGAGCTGGAAGCTTTCCAGGCAAAGAAGCCCTATGAATACAACTCCTACACCTTCGCCAGCTATTACTACAGCTACACCAAGTTCCTGAAGGGCGGCACCAAAGGTGATGACGACAAGATCACCTATTCCGATGAAGAAAAGAAGGCCGCTCGTGAAGAGGCCAAGAAGTATGCCGAGAAGCTGGCCGACGGCAACTATGAAACTGTGAAGGACTTTGACAAGGCCATCCAGGCTCTGGACAAAGAGATCACCGGTTCTGAAAAGGACTCCACCGCCGCTTCCACCAAAAATGAAGATCTGCTTTACAGCAAGGTCAACTCCCTGTTCCGTGACTGGATCGTGGGTAAGGTAGAGAAGGAAGACGACAAAAAAGATGACGCTAAGGCAGGCGACAGCGACAAAGAGGACGAGGAGAATTTCGAGATCGTTGCCCGTAAGGAAGGCGAAATGACCGTGATCGAGTCCTCCTCCGGCTCCGGCGACAGCAAAGTCATCAACGGCTACTATGTCCTGCGCTATGAAGGCTTTACCAACAACGACTTCGCCATGAAGAATGTTCGTCACATCCTGGTTGCCTTTAAAGGCGGCACCAAGGATTCCAGCGGCAACACCACCTACTCTGCTGCTGAGAAGCTGGCAGCCAAGAAGGAGGCTGAACAGTTGCTGAAGCAGTGGAAGGACGGCAAGGCCACCGAGGACTCCTTCGCTGAACTGGCAAACAAGGAAAGCGATGACAACAATGGTAAGGTCACCAATGGTGGCCTGTACGAGGATATCTACCCCGGCCAGATGGTCACCAATTTTAACGACTGGTGCTATGACGATCTCCGTCAGTCCGGTGATACCGGTATCGTCGAAACCGAGTACGGCTATCATGTTATGTACTTCGTTGGCAACAGCGAAACCAATTACCGTGAATACATGATCACTGAAGCTCTGCGTGCTGACCGTGTCGAAACCTGGTACAATGCTCTGACCGAGAAGATCGTGCTGAAGGTTCTGACCGACAAGCACATCAAGACCGACCTGGTTCTGGGCTAATTTTGAATAAGAGTTGCCTCCTGTGGAACGATATCCACAGGAGGCGATTTTTTTGAAAAATATAAAAACATTCTTATCCGGCGGAGCAGCCGGGATCATCAATGGTCTTTTGGGGGCCGGCGGCGGCATGGTGCTGGTTCCCCTTCTCACCTCCGGCGGCGAATTGGAGGCGGATCAGATCTTCCCTTCATCTGTTGCCATCATCCTGCCTCTGTGCATCGTTTCCCTGATTGTCAACAGCTATCAAATCGACTTACCCTGGCGCTGTGCCCTTCCCTATCTGATTGGCAGCATCCCCGGTGGCTTGCTGGCCGGACTCTTAGGAAAACACATTCCGACCACATGGCTCCATCGCACACTGGGGCTAATGATTTTATGGGGAGGCATTCGCTATCTATGGCCGTAAATTTTGCACTTGCCATGACCGTGGGACTGGCGCTGGGATTTCTGGCCGGTCTGGGGATCGGCGGCGGCAGTTTGCTGATGCTGTGGCTAACGCTGATTGCAGGCATCGACCCATTGGATGCCCGGTGCATCAATCTGATGTTTTTTATCCCCAGTGCCCTGTGTTCCAGCCTATTCCGCCTGCGACAAGATACATTGCCCATCAAAAAAATCCTGCTGCCAATGGCATTGGGGTGTGCCACGGCAGCAGGATGTTCCTTTTTAAGCAATCAGTTGGATACCGATATTTTAAAGAAGATATTCGGTTGTCTGCTTCTTTTCACCGGCGTTAAAGAAGTTTTCTACAAATCGAAGCAGTCCTAGGTTTTCTTGACCTGTAAAACACCGGGTGCCTTATCGCTTCAGGGAATTGAGATATCCTTCCAAAATCAGGGATGCTGCCACTGCATCGACAGTATTTTTCCGTTTTTGTCCATGATAATTATGCTGCGACAGAATATTGTGTGCCTCCACTGTGGTTCGACGTTCGTCCCACATAGTCACATCCAGGCCGGTAGCCTGATGCAATTTTTCTGCAAATGCACGGCATAGTTCAGCACGACTTCCCTCTGTGCCATCCATATTTCGGGGCAGGCCAACCACGATCAGCCCCACCTCATACTCTTTGGTAATACGCACCAGATCGGCAATCGCTTTTTCCGTGTTTCGACTGGGTACAACAGTCGTAGATCCAACAATGGAACACAGCAGATCCGACAGTGCCACGCCTGTGCGTGCATCACCGTAATCGATGCCCATAATTCTCTTCATAGGAATTCCCTCTTTCTTTTGATGGCTACATTATAAACGATTTGGCCGAAAAAGAAAAGAGGGATTTTTAATTTAACTGCCACACCGTAATATTAAGATAGAGTGCAAATGTCAACCACAGCAGATAAGGGATCTGCATTTTCGCAGCCAGTGGATCCGTTTTACGGAACTGCAGCGTCATCGCCAGCACCAGCACCCACAATAGCAGCAGCCAAATTACTCCAAAGCCATAAGCTTGGGCATTAAAAAACAGCAGACTCCAGAAAAAATTGACGACCAGCTGTGCAACATACAGGTTCAGTCCCCTGCTGCGTTCCGGGTTCGGCGCTTCCATCCAAACCCTTGCAGCACCCACACCCATCAGAATATACAAGATGCTCCACGCCACCGGAAACAGCCACATAGGCGGTGACAATGCCGGTTTGATTGCTGTTTCATTGTAAATTTCCATTCCCTCTCTGGATAAGATCCCGGAAAGGCCGCCCACAGCCAACGCAATGGCTGCACTGATCAAATAAGGTTTCCATTTTTTCATCGATTTCCTCCACCTCCTGTACATAGGATATGCCAACCGTAGCCGGTGTTATTCCCCATGGAAAAAAAGACTTTTTTCTTGTAAAAATAACGAAAATTTGTCAAAATAATTGTTGACTATGGCGAAATTATGTGATAGAATGATTTCACCTGTGAAAAAAGGGCTTTGTTGTTATGCCCATTTTTCAGCCTCGGGCGGGAAAATGTAGTTTGCCCGCGTCTAAATTTTCATTCTAGCCGAGGTGATACAGGGAGGCAATTTTAAGGAGGTGCCGTTATGCGCGTTAAGGTCACTTTGAGATGCTCTGAGTGCAAGCAGAGAAACTACAACACCATGAAGAACAAGAAGAACGACCCTGATCGTCTGGAGATGAGCAAGTATTGCAGATTCTGCAGAAAGCACACCACTCACAACGAGACGAAGTAAGGAGGGTTCAACATGGCTGAAGTCAAAAAGGAAAACTGGTTCAAAAGAACCTGGGGCGGCGTATGCAAATACTTCCGTGAGCTGAAAAGCGAACTGAAGAAGGTTGTTTGGCCCACCCCCAAGCAGGTCCTGAAGAATGCCCTGATCGTATGCGCTTGCGTTGTTTGCGTTGGCGTTTTCATTTGGGTGTTCGACTATGTTGCAGAGTGGGGCATCACCGCTCTGATCAAAGCCTTCCATTAAGGTGAAAGGCCATGGCAGGGACTGCAAAATGGTATGTTGTGCATACCTACTCCGGTTATGAAAACACTGTAAAAGCCACCATTGAAAAGACCGTGGAAAGCCGCCATCTGCAGGATCAGATCTTGGCGATCTCCATTCCGATGGAAACCGTAACCGAGATCACGGAGTCTGGCGCCAGCAAGACTTACGACCGCAAGGTGTATCCCGGCTATGTTCTGGTCAAAATGGTTTACAGCGATGACACATGGCATGTCATTCGGAATGTCCGCGGTGTTACCGGCTTCGTGGGCACATCCAGCAACGACCCCACTCCCCTGACGGAAGAAGAAGTTTACGCCATGGGCGTTGAGAAAAAGCAGATCATTGTCAACTACACCGTTGGCGATACCGTCCGCATTCTCGATGGTCCTCTGAGCAGCTTCACCGGTCGCGTGGAGGATATTGAGGTCGACAAAAATCTGGTCAGCGTGGTCGTTTCCATGTTCGGCCGAGAGACCCCCGTCGAGTTTGAACTCGATCAAGTGGAGGTCATTTCCCAGTAAACGCATGATCGGTTATCCGATCGGACCGTGGGAGGGGTAATACCCCGAAAAATGTACGCAAAGCGTACCACTACCACATTA
>CAZPJH010000030.1:0-15903 GCA_964586875.1 uncultured Oscillospiraceae bacterium | reverse complement strand
GATATCACTGCGGTATTCATAGGCCCAGATGGTGTCCAGCAGAGCCTCCCGGGAGTAGACGCGGTTGGCATTACGCATGAGAAATTCAACAACATCAAATTCCTTGGCGGTCAATTCCACGGTATTGCCGGAAACGATGGCATTTCGGGCATCCAGATTCAGGGAAATCGGGCCAATGGTCAATAGCTTCGTATCTTTGTTTTCAACGGATCCGGAGCGACGAAGGAGCGCTTTGACCCGGGCTTTCAGCTCTAAAATATTGAAAGGCTTGGTTAGATAATCATCTGCCCCGTGGTCAAAACCCATCAGTTTATCCATGTCGTCGCTTTTGGCGGTGAGAAAAATAATAGGCACGTTTGAAAATTCACGAATCAGGCTACAGGCGGTCAAACCGTCCATTTCGGGCATCATCACATCTAAAATGATCAGGTTAACGGAAGGATCCCGTGCTAATTGAACGGCTTCTGCACCATTGGTGCCGGTGATCACATCGTAACCTTCGTTTTGCAGATTAAAACGAATGCCTTTTACAAGCAAAGCTTCGTCATCTACGACTAAAATCTTCATATCAAATGACCTCCTTATACGGTGATAAGATCAATGATCTTTTCCAGTGTTTTCGTGCCGATGTTGTCCACTTCCAGCAAATCGTAGACTGTTTGGAATGGGCCGAATTGATTGCGGTAATCAATGATCTTCTGGGCGGTGGACGGACCGATCCCCGGTAATTTGTCCAGCTCTTCCAAGGTTGCTGTGTTGATATCGATAAGCGAGGAAGTGGGATCGGAGAAGGAAGGCTGGGATGGTGTGCCATCCTGGGGCCGGGTATTTTCCGGCGGCTGGGTGCTGTCTTGGGAAGGAAAGGTGATCCGGGGCGCAGTGGTTTCGGTTGATAGCTCGATGGTGCGATCGGATGTACTTCTGCCAAGATAAAAACCGCCTATAAATGCAGCAAAAGCCAAAGTGAGTGCCACCAATAGCATTGTCGTGGAATTTTTCATCAGAAAAAGCACCTCCTTCATTGACGGGCGGAGAGAAAACTGGTATAATTCTCTAAAACTGTATCTATTATACACGAAAACTTTTGGTTGGACAAGCCCGACAATGAACAAAAGAGGCGAAAATATGAGAAAATTTGGCGTTTTTTTCCTGGTATTTCTATGCCTGCTCCATTGCAGTCCATTATTGATCAATGCTGCAGCAGAGCCAATTACGGCCAATTGCAGCGGATTGCAGGCCGGTCAAGGACTGGCAGAAATGCAAACATATACCTGCAATGCGGAGGCAGCTATTTTATTTGAGCTGGATACTGAAACTATGGTCTATACGCTTCAGCCGGATCTTGCGGTGGCCCCGACTGACCTGGCGAAACTGATGGTGGTTTTGCTGGCGGTAGAAGATGGTGACCTGCAGGAAATGGTCACTGTGCAGGCTGCAAGCTTGGAGACTGTGCCCATCGGAGCGAAGTTGATCGGATTGCTGGCAGGAGAAACATTGACCGTCCGGGATTTGATCTACTGTGTAATGATGACCTCTGCCAATGATGCAACTGCGGTGCTGACAGAGCATCTTGCAGGTGATCAGCAGGCTTTTGTAGAGAAAATGAATGAAAGGGCAGCAACCATGGGTTGCACCCAGACCCATTTTACCAACGTGTTTGGATCAAAAGAGGAGGGACAGACCTCGACTGCACGGGACTTGGCCATTATGATGGCTCAAGCACTGAGAAATGAGGAGTTTTCGACGGTTTTTAGCGCTGTCAACTATGAGTTGCCCTCTGATTTGAACTGCTATCAGACGCTGGTGACATCCAATGATCAGATGGCCTATGGCAGCAGCTATTACGATGAACGGGTCACCGGGGGAAAAACGGCATCCATATCCGCCACCAGCCACAGCATGATCTGCACTGCGGAAACGGATGCAGGCCGATATTTGTGCATCCTCATTGGAACCGCTTCGTCAGCAGGTCCTTTTTCTCAGGCCAGGAAGCTGTTCAATTTGGGTTTTGACAATTATGCAGTTCGACCGGTGCGTGATGATGGCCCTTATGGAATGTTTTCTGTAAAAAATGGAGAAAACAGCGTGGTGGTTGGCCCTGCCGACAGGGTCTATGCGCTGCTGCCCATCAAGTTTGATGCGGCGCTGATTTCTTTTCAAGTGGTGGAAAACAAAGCGCAGTTGTCTGCACCTGTGAAAGAGGGGACGGCAGTAGGAACTTTGCAGATCTGCTATGAAACTACGGTGATCGGCGAAGTGGATCTGTTGGCCAGACACGATGTTTTGCAGAAGGGAACAACCATCCAAACGGTGGGTACAGAGGGATCCGGCAGAAGATTGTGGCGTGGGGTCGGCATGGTGTTTGGGGTGCTGATCGGTGTCCCGGTGGTAGGGTTCGTTGTTCTTTTGACACTGCGTCAAATCAATATCAGTCGCCACAAGAAGAGAAAAGATTTACGTCGAAGGAGGGGCAGAGAGCGTGTCCATGAGCTGGAATGAGTTGGAAACCAACTGTATGACATGCACACGCTGTGGCCTGTGCGAGAAGCGGTCGCAGGTGGTGTTCGGTGTGGGCGACCGTCAGGCGGATATCCTGTTTGTCGGTGAAGGACCTGGGGAACAGGAAGATTTGCAGGGTGTTCCTTTTGTAGGCCCGGCGGGTCAGCTGTTGGATGATATGCTGTCAATTATCGACATCGACCGCAACAATTGTTATATTACGAATATCGTCAAATGCCGCCCTCCTTATAATAGAGATCCACTTGAAACGGAAAAAGAGGCTTGTCGGGGCTATTTGAACAGCCAGATCCAATTGATCCAACCGAAGATCATTGTTTGTTTGGGGCGCATTGCGGCAACGGCACTGATCAAAGAGGATTTCCGTATTACCCGGGAACACGGTTTATGGACAGAGAAGGATGGTGTTTGGTATACGGCGATCTACCACCCTTCTGCTTTGCTGCGTGATGTGACAAAACGGCCGGAAACATTTGATGATCTGCTTTCTATCCGGGAAAAAATGCGGCAAGTGATCTGACGATAGGGGTGTTTGAATGGAGCAAATGTATGTCAATGGAAAGCTTTTTTCTGTGATCCAATTGCTTGGACATGGAAAAGGGGGCTATTCTTATTTGGTGACCGATGGAAAAAATGAATATGTGCTAAAGCAGATCCACCATGAACCCTGTGATTATTATCAGTTCGGTGATAAATTGCAAGCGGAGATCCATGATTATCAGCGTTTGAAGGAAGTGGGGATCCCCATGCCGGAAATGTACGATGTGGATGTTCCCAACGAACGGATACTGAAACAGTACATTCAGGGTCAAACCATTGCTCAGATCGTTGCACAGGAACAGTTGAAGCCGGACTATGTGGCTCAAGTGCGACAAATGGCTGATCTGCTTCAAAAATCCGGGCTCAATATTGACTATTATCCCACAAACTTTGTGGTGCAGGAAGAACGGTTGTACTATATTGACTACGAATGCAATTGCTACGATCCCCAGTGGGATTTTGAAAACTGGGGAATAAAATACTGGTATCCGTAAAATGAGTCCTTTTGTATAAATTACAGAGGATATGCGAATGGAATCGGTGGTTGGATGCCATATAATTGTATAAAAAGGACTGCTTAGGCAGTCCTTTTCCTTTTGGTCGGAGTGTTATTATAGGGTTTCGAGGAACCAACAGGATTTCTTTCAGTCCACATCCCTACGGGATGCGTTCTGAAAGAAATGGATTCTCCCACGACCTAAGAAACAGTCCACCGGACTGTTTCTTGCCCGCACTTCGTTTGGGCCGGTCTTTCGAATCCCGACACAAACCAAAAGAAAAAAGAAGACCGCCCCGATGGGCAGTCTTCTTTTTGTCAGTGGACTATAAAAAAGATATTTTTGCGGTTTTGCATTAGAGATTTGAACCCTTGCGGTCATTGTGCGCAGTTAGTTCTCAACTTCTCGGTTGTTTCCAGCCCGCCGATAAATATCACTTTGATTTCTTCTTTAGATTCGACGACTACGCACTCTATGGTTTGCCGAACGATGCGGTCATCATATTGCATCGGATGGTTTTTCAGGCCATCGAGGATGGTATAAATATCGTCCAGTCGGGACTGGGTATTTTCTCGTTTTTGCTTGGTATCGGCGATCTGTGACAGCTTTTGTTGCAGATCGCTTTTTTCATTCATGAGGTCTTTGGCACGGTTTTCATCGAAACTGTCCACCGAGTCGGATGAGATGTTTTTCAGCATAGCGTTGAATTCTGCGTCAATTTCAGCGATGCGAATTTGGATAGCAATCGTTAGTGCCTCTGCCTGTCATGGCCTTCGCTGCGGTGTGCGCCGTAGCGTCGGAGTCCTGAAGACACGAAAAACCGTGTGTTCGCTCCTGTGGCTCGTTCCTCTCGGAACAGCAGAGGGAATGTAAAAGATGTGCAGATATTCCATTTTCAAAGAACACGAGGAGGGAACAGAAATGACCCCCTCACTTTTCATGGCAAAAAGTGAGGGGGTTGATAACCTCAAAAAATCAATTTTCTAAAAATTCTTTGAGTTTTTCTAAAATCCGATGCTTGCGCTTATGAACGGCGACCTGTGAAATCCCAATATCGTTGGCATATTCACGCTCGGTACGCTTTTCATAAAATAAGGCAACGACCAAATCTCGCTCATCCTCCGACAGCAGAGGAAGAACACGATGGAGCTTCTCAATCATCATCTTCTGTGCCACCTGTTCGGCAATGTCCTCATCGGGATCGACCAAGGTGGCCTCGCCGTTGAATTCGTCGGTATCCAGTGCATCATAGGACACATCACCGTTGGCGATAGACCGTGCGGTTATGTACTCCTGACGGCGTTTGTCCCGATAAAAATCATCATAAAAGTCCTTGGTGACCTCCATGAGCATTCCGTGCAGAGGGAGAAAGAGCTTGTCCTCATAGCCACGCTCGGTCATCTCTCGGTGGCAGAGTTCCTCGTAGGTGATCTCCACATATTCGTTGTTCTCTAATATAAAAACTTTCTTCGGTGCATATTTCATGCCCGTATCCTCCTGTTTTGAAATTTGAAATGTTGGAATTTTTCAAATTTCGGGCAGGAGGCGCACGGATGGCGTAGCCGATATTTACGGCAAAACGCAAAATGCACCTGTCCGCAGTAAAATACGGACAGGCGCAAATCGTCGTATGGGCGTGATTAACCTGAAAGGAATTTTTGTGAAATTGGGATGGCGGGTGATTTGAATATAAAAAGACCACGGTGATACCTCCATAGATACCACCGTGGTACAGTTATTTAGTCGTCGCGATCGGCGGCTTGATATTTCAAACCGTAATTTGCGTTATTTTTGCAAAATCGTCATAAATGGCGGTTTTGTGATTTAATTCTTCGTTGACGAATATGAAACCTATATAGATTGTTGAGTTATAGATGTGCTGCAGGGCGAGTTACTGTTCGTTCTAGCAGTGATTTATATTACAAATGCAAACGCAATTATCATTCCAAATCCCACAATTGATGAGCAACTCGAAATAAGGAATCTATTTCGTTTTCGTATTTATCCAAAACCGCTGTATATTTTTCATCCAACTCTGTATTTCCGTTTGTAGTCGAAATATACTCTCCATCTGCTGTTAAATATATTTGCATTCTCGTTGTAAGATTATAAATTGACACACCATATTTGTAACCCGAAAACTTTTGCGGCCAAATATGTAATGTTATCGCCATAGATTCATCATCTATTAAATTGCCGTTTTCATCATATTGGGCTTTATATCCGCCATCGGACACCATTAAAAAACCGTTATTAGCTAAATAACTTGGCATTTTTATTTGGCAAGAAAACCCATCGATTGTTGCGGTGTATCGATATGCCTCTGCATTATTATCCCACGTGCGTTCCATATTTTTTGTTAACGAATTATATCTATTTCTAATGCCAATGTACCATAGCAAATTAATCATCCCAAGGATAAGAATAAGTACAATTCCCAAAATGATTAACTTAAACAGTATAGGGTGCTTTTTCATAGTTTAACGACATTCCTTTCCGATACTATTATTTTTTCGTCATGTGTTACTAGGACAACTGTCTTTCCGCTGTTAGACAGTGTATGCAAGAAATTGATAACCATTTGTGCATTTTGGCGGTCTAGAGAACCTGTTGGCTCATCGGCAAGAATAATATCACATTTTTTGTACAGCAATCGTGCCAATGCAACTCGTTGCTGTTCTCCTCCAGATAGCTTATACACCTTTGTATCTATAACATTTTCTAACCCAACACAGTGCAATGCTTCGTCCTCTAAAATACCAGATCTTGCTTTTTTTTGAACCAGATTAAGATTCTCTCTAACTGTTTTGTTTTCAATTAGGGCAAAATTTTGGAAGAGAAATCCGACTTTATATGCAAAAAAATCGGCCAAACATCTCTTTTGGCTGATGACATCTCCATCAACGATGATTTTGCCACAGTCTGGTTTTTCTATGCCTCCTATCATATTCAGCAAGGTTGTTTTTCCTGACCCACTTACTCCCGACAATACAATGAAATCACCATTTTGTATCGTCAAATTAAAATTATGAAATAATGTTTTTTCCCCAAACTTTTTTTCTAAATTTATAATTTCAATCATATCCCTGCTCCTTTCAGCACTTGCTGGACACTCAATCGTTCAATTTTGTTTACGCAGCATACGATTTGTAACATTTCTAAAAGTATAAATAAAATAGACGATAAAATTACATAATACCACGAGTATAGATCAAACATAAGAGAGCAAATTGTTAAAACGACACAGCCAATCCATCCTGCAAGCAAATTAAGTAAAAAAATGGATTTGTTTCTGTTCCAGATGGAGTGCCCCAAAATCTTTCGCACCATAAGTTCTCTTAGGTTTACCGTATATTCCATTTGAACAATGGTCGCTACAATAACTCCCTCAATCAAAATCATAAATAGGCTTATTGTTGTATTTAGTAGAACAATACGTGCAAATGTTGCTTTGTACTCATTACATCTTTCTGGGACAGATATATTTGATATGCTTGATATTTCTGGATAAGTTTCTGTCAAATAGGCAACATCGTCTTCGTTCAGCTGATACATTATGTCTTTACTCATACTGGTAATGGCATGACATTGACCAACATTTTTCAATTCGGTGACAGATAAATTACAGTAAATAAGTATTGGCGACTGCTGCTTATCAAACCCAAAGGGATATGCATAGGTATCACTGCTAAAAAACAAAATTTGGTTACTGGTCAAATCATAGGAGATCCAATCAATATTCAAATCTTTATTTAGCCCCTCAAAACCTGTTCTTATTGTTGCATCAATACAGGCCTTTTCATGTTCAATACTTTCATATCTAGATGGATAAAATACATAAAAATCTGCACAATTGTCCGGCAATAGTTGCAAAAAGCTATCCACGCCATAAGTGTTCTCATTTATGTATATATATGGCAAATCAGCATCGTTAACTGCACAGTATGTAGCAAGAGCAACCTTTCCTTGCGCATATAAATCAAAGAAAATTTGAGTTTTTACCTGTTCTTGTAGCTCAAACTTTTCCAGAAAGTTATTACCCTGATTTGTTTCAATGTCAAAGGTGCAAAATGAATATTGATCATATCTTTCAATCTCTTTGTACATTTTTAAATAACGACCATTTTCTACAATCAACTGTACATTTATAGAAAGCGAAAGAATTGCGACTATAAGCGATATTGCTTTCATTACATAGCAGTTTGCCAGCATTTTTTTGTTAATATTTGCATTATTAAGTACTTTTTTATAGTCAATTTTATTTAGAGTGACATATAATGCTGAATTTATCAACAAAAAGCACAAGAAAATAGCATTCAATATCGCGGTTGAATAACTCACAGAAAATATAGTTGTGTAAATTATTGTAACGCCCCAAAAAGCACATCCAAATACAACAAAATCTAACAGGATAGATTTCGTGATAAGCGCATCTGCGTTTGCGCCCATAGACAAACGTACAAATAATTCTTTTTTGCTAAACTGTATATCAAACCAAGTAAAAATTAACGCAACTGCAAAAATTAATATCCAAACCATATATATTATATTTTCACTGCCATTTGCGCTTTCAAGATGTACATATGAGGTATCATATTCTTGGTTGACAACTTTTTTTATTTCTACTACCTCACTCATTGTGCCGGTGAAGTAGAATGTTTCAATATTAGATATATCGGCACCATTCAAAAAATCGTGAAATTCAATTTTTGTATTGCCAGAGAAGAAGCTTTTGTGCAAACCTTCATCTATATTATATACTTCGCTAAGCTGATTTTGAAAATCCGCAGATGCGTATATTGAAATGCATGATTGCGTTGCAGTAGATGTGGAAGAAGATAGTGCGAAAACTTCCATGTTGTTTTCGTCCGCTATTTTACTTAGCAAATCAAATAATTCATGTCGGTTTTCTTCTTCAAAAACAGAAAAATAGCAGAATTGCCCCGCAAAATCACTTAGGTAGAGTTGATAAAATTCGCTACTCATCATAGTTGCTAAGATTATCAAAAAAAATACAATAACAAATTTAATTTTTTTCATAAAAATCCTAAATTTAAACAAAAGCCATAGAGTAAACCAAATCAAGGTTTACTCTCCGGCTTTTCTCTCGGAAATTTGATGCTTACCATTCTACACATGGGGGTCAAGGATTATCCTCGATCCCCATGTGCAATTATTCAACAGTTTATTTTACGCTAGAAGAATACATAGATAGAATCTCTATCGAACTGTCTCCATCAGAAAAATATGCACAATAAACAACATCTTCTTGTTTATGCGTCACTTCGCTCTTCGAATATTTATCCGCAGCTTTTTCACTACCCCAGTTAATGGAATCATCTCTTCCCGGTCTATAAACACCTGCTTGAGATGAGCCCACAGCTGATTTAGTCCATGCATAGTCTTCTTTAATCCACCATGTATCATACCCAAACACCAACACTCCCAAATATCGACCATTTGCGGTATATTCGATGCTAATTTCCCACGCATCATCAAAGCTGGGATCGTTCAATTCTGCCGTAACATAACTTGCTGCACTTGCGGTAGTAGCCATAAGGCCGAAGCACATAATCACAGCCAATACAAGTGCCATATAGTTTCTAAGGTTTTTCATTAATAATTCTCCTTAATAATTCTCCTTTGAATAAAAATTTTGATACTTACACCAAATTCAACAAAACGATTTTTCTGCATTCTATAATCTATTGGTGTTTTCTATTATCGATTATATTTCCAGCCTTAAAATAATCTCAACACACTAAGCAGATAATCCATGTGCTGAACGTGGTATAAATATTTTGTCGTTGATGCACGGTTTTTAATAGCACAAGTAACCCGCACTTATTACATTGTGCTAACGTATTTTCCATGCCCACATAATTTTAGCCCCACGTAGAAGCAATTGCAATGCCTTATGACAAAGTGCAATAAAAAAAGGTAAAATTGCAATATTTAAATTATTTTTCATTGCGAATCAATGCCAGCAATAGCAGTACGCTTTCAAGCGACACACATACAGCTGCCGCATAAAGTATGCCACTTCTATGAAGCACAGTTGAAATAGTACTCGCTGTAAAAATAGCAAAAAGGCACAAGCGTGTCAATTTTCCATAATGATAGCGTTCTTCACTCGTAAGGGGCTTCTCAGGTGTATCTATAGGGCCCAATAATGCAATATTAAGTGTGCCAACGCATAATATTGCAATTGCGATAAGAGGTTTATCTGCAATATACAGTAGGCGTATAGAGATGGGCACTATAAAAAATGCGATGGTTGTGCATACTGTACATATGTTTTCATTTTTTGAATGAAAACCACCTGCGTACCCTCGAAGTAAAATGAACATTGTACAAAATACAACGCTTTCAAATAATACGCCAAAAAGTATGCCACTGAATATGGCGATGCAAACAGAAACGATTTTTGATAACAAAACGAAAAAACCGTAGATGTACAGTTCTTTCTCTTCTTCCTTAATTGCACCTGTGTGAATGAGTTTTTTTACGATTTCACTTGCGAACTTTGATATCATATCTTGTTTTTCTTAAAACGTTCCAGTTCTTTTGGAGCTTTGGGCTGATAGAAGATTGAGCAAGTAGTCTGATTGGCATCTCGCTTCAAAGCCTTTTCAGCAACAGTTTTTGCTAATTTTGCGATGGGTAGCATTT
Source organism: uncultured Oscillospiraceae bacterium (assembly GCA_964586875.1). Classification (GTDB taxonomy): domain Bacteria; phylum Bacillota; class Clostridia; order Oscillospirales; family Oscillospiraceae; genus Faecousia. Next base: position 5,677 of record CAZPJH010000030.1, on the reverse strand, counting down.
TGTTAGCCATAATTTTCACCTCCTTTGTCCGAAGACTACCACAATTTAGATTTAAGTTCAAGAGGATGAGACGAAACGCAAATAAAACGGCACATTTTGCCGAAAATACGCATATCACAGAACAATACATAAAAATATTCATTTTATACTTGCAATGCAGATTATATCTGTATCGCAAAGTTCTATTTTCAATTCCTTCATGTTAGGATAATTATGGTGATTTTATGAAAATAGACAAGGTTGAGGTTGGCAAACGCATTATGCGCCTCAGAAAAGAAAAAGGTTATACGCAGGAAAAGTTATCCGAAATGATGGAAATATCTAAAAACCATCTTTCGGGAATTGAATGCGGCAAATATAATGTTACGCTTGAAACATTATCCAAGCTTTGTAACACTCTCGGACGTACTCCAGATTATTACCTAATTGGGCAGGTATCTCCTACTGTGGATTCACTGACCACATTAATTCGGCAGTTATCGCCACTTGAGCAGCAAATTATTGAGGAAATGGTAAAAGTATATATTGAAAAGCGGAACAAATGACAAAATGCAAGATTAATCTGCAAAAATGCAATAAAATTGTAACAATACTCACTTGAAGCAATTTTATAAAAATGTTAAAATAGACTTGCTATACAGCAAGTCTATTTTAATTTGAGGATAGAGCATGAAAATATTGATTTGTGATGACGAAGTAAATTATTTGGAAGAACTAAAGACCCATGTCCACGAATATATGTGTAACCGTTTTATTGACCACGAAATTGTAACTGCAACCTCCGCAGTGCAATTGTTAAAAGAAAAGCCCCATTTTGATCTTGCCTTTCTGGATATTCAAATGGATGGACCGGATGGAATTGCGTTGGCAAAGGAACTGAAGAATCGCAACAGCAAAATTGCTATCTTCTTCGTCACCAATTATGACGAATACCAAGACGATGCCATGGATATACAAGCATTCAGATTTTTCTCCAAACCCTTTGATGTGGCACGGCTATACTCCGGCTTGGATAAAGCCATGGAATATATTGATGGTGCTTATGTCGATATCTTTCTCTACGGAGATAACGCCCAGCAAAGAGTGGTAATTGACGATATCCTATATATCACAAGAGAAAATCGCCGCATCACGCTGAAAACGACTAAGCAATCTTTTACCATTCGTCAGAGTTTTGAAGAACTGGCAGAAAAAATGCCGCCGCTTTTCTTTTATCAGGTGCATAAATCATTTCTCATTAATTTGCATTATATAAAACAATACAGTTATACCGAGATATACCTAACCGATGGTACGCGCATTCCTGTTGCTCCAAGAAAACAATCCCAATTTCACAAATACTGGTTTGAGTACCTGCGGAGGAGATAACAATGCTAAATCCTATTGTGTCTTGCGGAGTGTATTTGTTTGATTTTCTTATTATTTATGTTCTTTTCTCAAGAATTTCGCTAAAGAAAATGCCATCCATAAAGAGTTTTACGTTGGGATTAGTAATGTTTGAGCTCGGCTCTGCATTCAATCTTATTTTTCAAAACAACATTGTTATTAATACAGTCATATCGCTTCTAATCCGTATTATTTATGGGCATCTGTGCTTTGATCTTAAGCGGATTACAATAGTATCTTACTCTTTTCTGCTTGTTGCTTTGAATCTTGCATTAGAATTATCTTCTGTTTTTATCATTTCTGCAATCACTGGGAGTCAGGTAACCGACTATAATAACAATTTAGCATTATTACTATTAGAGTCTTCTTTTTGCAAGATCGTATTCTTTTTAACTTGCCTGTTGATTGCTCATTTTATCGCTCCAGATGGCGGTCGTTCAAAGTATCAATTGACTTTACTACTATATCCGCTACTTTCCACCTTTTGTTTAATGATATTTTGGTATATTGCAACGCAACCTACCATTACTGCAAAAATCCAATATATGCTTGCATATTCCGGCATAATCATATTTGCTTCTTCTATCATTCTATTCATCATTTATCAGCGTCAGACAGAGGAAGACCGCGAACATATTCGTATGAAAAGTGAAAACGAACGGCTTTTAACCGAAAAATCCTATTATGACATTCTGGAACAACAAAATCATAATCTGATGATCTACGCCCATGATGCGAAAAAGCACTTGAATGCAATACAGGCACTTAATACGGATCCGGCCATCGACAAATACCTCTCTGCATTGTTAAATCAGCTTGCATCTTACACTCAAAATTGTCACAGCGGCAATATGATGCTGGATGTTATGGTGGATCGGTACGCCATGGATTGTGACCGACTCGGTGTGAAATTCGACTATTATGTCAAAAGCTGCAATCTGTCCAATTTGGAAGATATTGATATGGTGGCGATATTGGGCAATCTTCTGGATAATGCGCTGGCATCCGCTGCCGCTTCCGAAGGCAAATTTGTTTCTCTGGAGACGACTATTCGCAATGGCTACGATGTTGTCATCATTTCCAACAGTTGCGATGTTGCACCCCAAACTCACGGAGAGTATCTGCTCACCTCTAAAGCGGACAAGAAACTCCACGGTTTCGGTCTAAAGAGTGTATCAAAAGCTCTCAAAAAATACAGAGGCGATTATCACTGGGACTATGATGCAGAAAAGCATAGCTTTGTTGTAACCGCAATGATTACTCAAAAACACAAATAAAATGTCGCTTCTTGGCCAGTGCCCTCGCCGTATCAAACGGCCGAGGGCACTTTTTCTGCAATTCTGCAGCATTTCCTTGCAGTTCTGCAAGACATATTGAAATTCCAACAACCAGTGTATATATTGTAATTGAAGTTTTTGAAACTCCGATCAAGGAAGGGATAAGGTGATACCAGTGCACAACTCGTTTCTTAACCATTAAGGACATCATCAGATTCAACAAACACAATGATTTAAATAATATGGGGGGATAAAAGTGCACTACAATTCAAGAATATATGTCCTATCTAAAATTCTGCTATTTATAGCTATTTTTTCTGTACTGTTGTTATGTGGCTGTGGATGTGCTGACCGTGGCAATTCAACCACAACCTTTGCCGATCCAACCATTGCCTATGATGACCCTGCAACCGTTCAAGGCGTGACACAGGAAAATTACGACAATTATTCCGTGTTTGTTTTCGATGGATTTACAGGAGAGGCAACACTCAAGATGGAACGAAAGAACATGGACAAAGGAAAAATTTATTTTTACGCAGAGCTTACCGAAGGAGCCATGCACGTTATGTATCGTCGAAGCCCGTGGGACAGTGTTGAAATGATGGCCTCCCTTGCCGGTGGCGTCAAGATGCCGGATAACAATATTGGCGGATTGGTGTCCGGCGATGAAATTGCCATTATCTTTGATGTCGAGTCTGCAGTAAGCGGTCGCCTTGTTATTTCCTTTGTTCCTTTGGGTGATACGGAATAATCTCGGAATACAGCAAAAATCGCAAGATAGCGCAAATACTCCGACCAATGATGTGATTTAAAAGCTATTTATTTCTCTGCTGTAAATCTCTTAGCTTGGGTAGTTCACATTGACCTGCCATGATGACAGGAGCCACCTACCACCATTGGGGCATAGTACCCCCTTGGTAGTAGGTGGTTTTTTGCCTATTTCAGCCTATAGCAAAGGCTGCTCTTGCCACCGTTATCACGGTATCGCTGCTGGGTTTCGAGAAATCCGGCTTTTCTCAGATCCTGCAACGCTCGGCGAACGGTGGATTGGGACAGTTTCAGCTCACGGGCGATGGTGGGAATGGCAGGCCAACATTTGCCGTCCTTGTTCGCCCTGTCTTTGAGGTAGATATAGACCGATATGGCTCTATGGGACAACTCCGCACAGTAGAGAAAATCAAGACGGCTCATTCTTGATCTCCTCCTGTTCGGTGATCATCGGCTCAGCGGGAGCTTCGGCAGGTATTCTTGTGGGTGCGGTTCGGAGCGATGAGCCGCCCGTCTTGGTCTTGCCCGACTTTCTCGGAGGAGTCTGCTGTGGCTCGTTGCTTTGGCTCTCGGTCTGTGCCATGCCATCTCCGGCAGTTGTTTTTGCCGTCTTTTTCTCCAGCCATTCGGGGTGATATTTCTTCACAATGCCGTCGATGATCTCTCGCTTTTCGGCGTATTTTACCTCTCGGTTGGCGTTCTCGGCTACGGCGTAAGGGTTGTCCTTGTCAAACTCAATACCCCATTCAAAGAACAGTTTCAGCCGCACTTTCATTGGGTGCGCGCCTGTTTTCATAACGACAAACTGACCTTTGGGCATGTCCGGCAGAAAGCATCTTTTCCTCAATTTCAGACAGGGTTTCGTCAGAATAGTTCTGGCCTAACAGTTCTTCCAGCCGTCCCATGTCCACATCCACACTGCCGGAGAAGATGCCCAACACAGCCACGATCGGCATGACCACGGCGATCACCACCACAAGGACAGCACCCACCACCGTTTTCAGTGCTTTCTTGTCTGTCAGAACATAGGCGGCGATCTTTTTCAGTGCTGCCGCAACGGTTGCAGACATTACCGTCCACCTGCCTTTCCAAACAGTGCCGACTTATAGTCGGGAGCTTTGACCTGAAGCAGATACCGCTCATTGCCACAGCGATAGAGGCAAGTGCCTCGTTCGGGATATTTTATCAACTCAAACTCACTAGGCTCGACCTGCAGGGCATCCATATACTCCTTGGGATTGATCTGCCCTGCGTTGAACAGAAAGTGGTGGGTGGGAATGGAAAACAGCGGTTTTGTGAACTCCCGAATGCTGGGAATGAGGAAATCCTCAACGTTCTGGGATGCCAGCACCACCGCAGAATTTTTCTTTCGCACACGCTTCATGCAGTTGCGAATATACTCGATGGCGGTCATATTGGTCAGGAACAAATACAACTCGTCCACAGATGCAACCGTATCACCCTTGCCCAAAAGCTGGTTGCTCATAAAGGACAGGATATTGAACAGCATGGCATCTTTCAGTCGCTTGTTGCTGTCCATAAGACCTTTCACACCAAAGCAAAGAAAATCGCCGTCTGTGATATTCGTATGTCCGTTGAAATACTTGCTTTCCGAGCCGACACACATGGAATGGATGCCCAGACACACTTCCTGCAAGGTTTCTTCCGTATAGAGGTATTTCCGCTGACGGTCGTAGGTCATATATTCTTCCTCACACAGCTTATAGAAGTCCTCCATGATGGGATAATCCGTGGGGCGGAGCTTGTCATAGTCGGTGAAATCCGTAATACCGAATCTGGCATAGAGCTTTGCAAGGAGAATTTCAATGGTGTCGAGCTGGTTATCATTGAACTCTTTATAGCAACGGAAGAAATCTTTTAAGAATGCAATGTGCTGGGACAGCCTTGTCACTTTCCGAAATGCATCCGGCGAGTCGCTTTCCTCGTTCTCTGTGCCGTCATTCCACGCCTTGGGTTCAAGCGGATTGATAATATACGCCCCCGACAGGTAGTCGATATAGCAACCGCCGAGACTTACGCACAGTTCTTCATATTCCGCTTCTGGATCAAGGCAAATGATGCTCTTGCCGGATTCACGGAGATTGGTGAGCAGCAGTTTCAAGAGATATTTCCCTCAAAGGTGATAAGTCCCAGAAACAGCAAAGTCGTCTGCATAAACGCCGTAAGGCAAATCTCTTGCGTAGTCGATGCACCGATAGAGCAGGCTTGCCTCATCCTCGCTGAAT
>CAZPJH010000029.1:0-16068 GCA_964586875.1 uncultured Oscillospiraceae bacterium | reverse complement strand
GAACCCTCTCCGTCACGGCATTTGCCGTGCCACCTCCCCCAAAGGGGGAGGCGAGTGGTTCTTTTTGGTCTGGGCTTTCAAGGCTTCTGCATTCCGGCGAAATTCCTGAAATTCCCGGGTCAGCCCCTGTTTCTCACAATACCAGTGACAACAGCGGATCATGGACACATCCGGACTTCAGCCCACATTTATCATTTGGTATTTTGAATTTTGCATTTGTTTAGCCCCACAGAGCAGACAGCATGGGAATGACCTGCTTTTTACGGCTCATAACCTGAGGCAGGAAGGCTGTATTATCTCTGGGCGTTACATGGAAGGCTTGCTGGATAATATCGTCTGCGCCCAGATAAATGATCTGAGTGCCCTCCATCAGAACATCCGTCAGCATCAGGATCATCAGGTCAAAGCCCTGCTTTTGGGCAGTGCGCTCCATCAGCTGCAGGAATTCGCTCTTCCGCTCCAGTAGATGGGCGCAGTCCACACAGGTGATCTGGGAAACAGCCATGGAATGACCTGCAATATGGAACTCCTTGTAGTCGGCAAAGAGCATCTCTTCGGTGGTTTTATTGTCGGTGGAAGCGGAGAAGATTTCTTTTCCCAGCTCCTCCAGCGACACCTTGGCCAGCCGTGCCATTCGCTCTGCTGTCCACACATCCCGGTCGGTGCAGGTGGGGGATTTGAACATGACGGTGTCGGACAAAATGGCTGCCGCCATCATGCCGGCCATATTGGCACTGGGCAAAAGTCCCCGTTCCTGAAACATGGAAGCAATGATGGTATTGGTAGAGCCTACGGGCTCGTTTCGGAAGTAGACCGGGTGATTTGTCTGCACATCGGCCAAACGGTGGTGGTCGATAATGGCCAGGATCTCCGCCTCTTCCAGCCCCGGTACGGACTGGGATGCTTCGTTGTGATCTACCAGCACCACTCTTTTGCGCCGTGGGCGCAGCAGGTGATACCGGGTCAGCACACCGGCCACTTTATCGTTTTCATCCAAAATGGGGTAACAGGGATCGCGATGTTTCAGTACCTGCTCTTTTACTTCGTCGACCCGGTCATCCAGATGGAAGCAGACCAGATCGCTGGTGCGGCAGATCCGGCCGATGGGGGCAGACTGGAAGATCAATCTGGCGGCTCGATAGGCATCAAAGGGTGTAAAAATGATGCAGGTCTTAGTGGGCAGAAGCCGCATTTCCGGGGAAAGCTCTGTCTGACACAGGATCAGGCATCGTACATTCATTTCCAGCGCCCGGCGGATCATTTCCGGCTGATGGCCGCACAGGACAACACTGTCCTCCCGGTCAAACAGCAGGTTTTCCCGATCGGTGGGAAGGGCAATGGTGATCTCGCCGGAGATGGAATCCGTGCATTCACCGGCTTCATTCAAAACTTCTCCTTCCAGCACGGAAAGTACATTGAAAAGGGGTACTTCCTCCAAATAGCCGGAAGAAACCAGATCCATATTGTAGCTGGCCACATTTTCCCGGGAAAGCATACCATAGAGCGTGCCGTCCTCATTGGCTACCGGCAGGGCGGAAATGTTCTTCTGTGCCTGCAATTCTTTCCATGCACGACCTACCGTCACCGCTCCGTCCAGGATCGGCGGCGTATCAAAGTCCAGATCCTTTACCTGGGTATACATATTATGAATCTGCTTGGGAGGCTGAAAACCGAAGCGGTTCAAAACGATTTGTGTTTCGTCGGACACACGCCCCAGACAGGCGGCTTCATACTCTCTGTCGCCCAGAGCATTGCGTAGGGCAGCATAGGCCATGGCAGCTACGATGGAGTCTGTATCCGGATTTCGATGTCCGGTCACATAAATAGGGTCCATAAATGTCCTCCTTGAAAGAGTATGATGGAAGGCCTTTCCTTTGTGGAAGGCTTTTTGCCATAATGAATTATTCTACGCTGATTTCGCCGGCCAGATTGGTGGCGAAAAGTGCAGCGATCTGAGCCTGATCCAAGCCCTGGCCGATGGCCCACATCAGCTTGGTCATGGCGGCCTCAGAAGTCATATCTCTGGCCTGAATAACCCCCAGCTGCAATAGCTTTACACCAACCTGGTAGACCCCCAGATTGGAACTGTCGTACAGGCATTGGGAGGTGACCACCACATTGATACCCTTTTCCAAAAGTCTACCGATGGCAGCCAAACTTTCCCCCAGTACGTTAATACCGCCCAGGCCAAAAGCTTCCAGAATAATGCCTTTGTATCCCATATCTGCAAGGGCATCGAAAATACGGGGAGAAAGACCGGGGGTCAGCTTCAGCAGAAATACTTCATCGCTGATGGCGGTCTTTAATTCCGGCTGACCGTGGAAAACAGGCAGTACCTGCTGATCGATGGCCAAACCGGCATTGCTGACCAGTGCAGCGTAGCGGGCATTGATGGACTCAAAGGCAGAGAAGCCGGATGCCCGGACTTTCACACCCCGGCAGCCCAGCATCACCTTGCGGTCAAAGGCCAGAAATACGCCGGCGCAGCCGGTGGCGGCCATCGCAAAGGCGGTACGCAGATTGTCCGGACCATCGGACAGCATATCGGCAAGAGGAAGCTGTGAACCGGTGAACACCACAGGCAGGTCGATGTTGGGCAGCATAAAGGTCACTGCAGAGGCAGTGTAGGCCATGGTATCGGTGCCATGGGAAACCACGATCCCATCGTAACCCACCCGATTTTCATAAATGCCACGGGCGATCAACTGCCATTCCGCCGGACGGATATTGGAGGAGTCCAGGCAGATCAGGTCTTTTACGGTGATATCGTAGAATGTACGCAGCTGCTCCATCTCTCGTTGGAAAACGCCGGAGGAGTGGGGTTCCAGTCCCTCACCGCCGGGCATGGAGGCGATGGTGCCGCCGGTGGTCAAAAGCAAAATATGTTTTTTCTTGTTCACGGGTATACCTCCCCATAATCTCTCTAGTTTGTATTATATCCATAAAAAGGGCAAATAGCAAGCAATTTTAATGATAAATTATGAATATAAAGGAAAGTGCGGTGTTTCCTTTGGCAGTGTCAGGAAAAGGTTTTGCCCCCAAGCTTCGGCTTGGGGGCAAAATTTTACAGGGAGAAATAGTCCTTTGCACTTTCAAACAGGTGCAGATCATAGTTGCCCGGCACATTTTGATACAATCGTTCACCGATCCGCTCGGCGTGACCCATTTTGCCGAAGATCCGGCCGTCGGGAGAGGTAATGCCCTCAACAGCCCACACAGAGCCGTTGGGATTAAAGTCTACATCCAGAGTTGGGTGGCCGGCAAGGTCAACATATTGGGTGGCGATCTGACCGTTGGCGGCCAGCTTTTCCAGCAGCGGCCGATCGCACAGAAAGCGGCCTTCGCCGTGGGAAATGGGAACATTTACCACATCGCCTACCTTCATTTTTTGCAGCCAGGGGGAATGATTGCTGGCGATTCGCGTGCGAACGATCCGGCTTTGGTGGCGGCCAATGGTGTTAAAGGTCAGGGTGGGGCAGTTTTTGTCGGTGTCGATGATCTCGCCGAAGGGGACCAGACCCAGTTTGATCAGCGCTTGGAAGCCGTTGCAGATGCCCAGCATCAAGCCGTCCCGGTTTTTCAGCATTTCCATGGTGGCATCTTTTACCTGTGGATTGCGGAAGAAGGCGGTAATAAATTTGCCGGAACCATCCGGTTCGTCGCCGCCGGAGAAGCCGCCGGGGACAAAAATGATCTGACTTTCCCGGCAAGCTTTGGCAAAACGGGCGGCAGAATCCATGACAGCCTGGGCACTCTGGTTGCCGATGACCAAAATCTGAGCATCCAATCCGGCTTTTTGAACAGCACGAGCGGAGTCATATTCGCAGTTGGTGCCTGGGAAAACGGGAATCAGCACCTTGGGCTTGGAAATGGAAAGGGTCGGCGAAATCAAGATCCGTTTTTCGGACTGCAAGGTGGGAAGATCCTGCTCTGCCTTCGGGGGCAGCACCGGATAGACGTCGGCAAGGACGGCGGCGTTGATTTTTTCCAGTTGGGAAAGTTCTGCACGGTCACTGCCCAGATCGATCATTCCATCGTCGGTGGTGGTACCCAAATGCAGGGCGCAGGGCAGATAAACCTCCTCATCCAGCTCGGCAAGAATGGCACCGTAGAAGGGAATGTGCCAGTCTGCACCCAGATCATGAACGGCACGGAAGCCAATGCCGTTGCCGAATGCCATTTTCATAATACCTTCAGCGATGCCGTTTTCCACGGCCCAGGCAGCTTTGACTTTGCCCTTGCTGTGGAGCTTCCGGAAAAGATCCCAAGGCTTGCGCTGCTGTGCAGGTGTGTCGTCGGTGGGGGCAAAGAGATAAATCGGATGACCTGCCTGCTTCAAATCCGTGGACAGGATGTGCTGTGCCTGTACAGGGGCAACAGCGAAAGCGATGACCGTGGGCGGCACATCTTTATCTAGGAAGGTGCCGCTCATGGAGTCCTTGCCGCCGATGGCGGCTGCACCAAAGTCCAGCTGGGCATCCAGCGCGCCCAGCAGAGCGGCAAAGGGTTTGCCCCAGCGCAGGGGTTCATCTTTCAGCTTCTCAAAGAATTCCTGCAAAGAAAGGTATGCCTTTTGATAGTCGCCGCCGGCAGCTATCAGCTTGGTCAGTGCTGTGACCACAGCGGCGTAGCCCCCTTCGTAGGGATCAGCGCTGAGCATTTCCGGATCACAGCCGTAGGCCATCAGGCTGCCCTGATCGGTTTCCTGGCCGGGGAGCATAGGCAGCAGGGCGGCCATGGCCTGGGTGGGGGAGGATTGATATTTTCCACCGTAAGGCATCAGAAGACTACCGGCACCAATGGTGGCATCGAACCGTTCTACCAGACCGCGGCGGCTGCCGCAGGCAAGGCTGCCGGCCATTTCCTTCAAGGAGGTGAAACGGGCTTTGCACAGATCCGTCCGATCCTTTTCCGGCACTTGGACAGTGGTGTGTTTGACGGCACCGTTGGTGTTGAGAAAGGCTCTGGACAGGTCGGCCACGGTCTGTCCCTTCCAGTGCATGACCATTCGGGGGCTTTCAGTGACCACGGCCACGGGGTATGCCTCCAGATTTTCCTCTTCTGCGGCAGAAATGAAGGCAACAACGTCCTTTTCTTCTACCACCACAGCCATTCGTTCCTGGGACTCGGAAATGGCGATCTCTGTGCCGTCCAGACCTTCATACTTTTTGCGGACTTCGTCTAAGCGGATATCCAAACCGTCAGCCAATTCTCCAATGGCAACCGATACGCCGCCGGCACCGAAATCGTTGCAGCGCTTGATGAGTTTCGTGACATTGCCGTTGCGGAACAGCCGCTGGATCTTTCGTTCCTCAGGGGCGTTGCCCTTTTGAACTTCGGAAGCCATGGTTGCAAGGGAAGCAGCGTTGTGGCTTTTGGAGGAACCGGTGGCACCGCCGATGCCATCCCGACCGGTGCGGCCACCCAGCAAGATCACCACATCACCGGCTCGGGGCTGTTCCCGACGGACATTTTCGGCAGGAGCAGCCGCCACCACAGCACCGCACTCCAGCCGCTTGGCTACGAAATTGGGATGATACAGCTCCGCCACATGGCCGGTGGCCAGACCAATCTGGTTGCCGTAGGCGGCGTAACCGGCGGCAGCTCCCTGGCAGATCTTTCGCTGGGGCAGTTTTCCGGGGATGGTCTGATCCAAGGGCGTTCGGGGATCTGCTGCACCGGTGACACGCATAGCCTGGTGGACATAGGCCCGGCCGGACAGAGGGTCACGGATACAGCCGCCGATGCATGTGGCTGCGCCGCCGAAGGGTTCGATTTCCGTGGGGTGATTGTGGGTTTCGTTTTTGAACATCAAAAGCCAGTCCTGCATTTCGCCGTTGACGGCAGCGTTGACGTGAATGGAACAGGCATTGATCTCTTCACTTTCGTCCAGTTCCGGAAGCAGACCCCGTTTTTTCAGAACTTTTGTGCCGATGGTAGCAATATCCATCAGGGTCTGGGGACGAGTGGCCGCTTTTTCCTTGCCATAGACTTCTGTGCGAGCATCCAGGTAACGCTGATAGGCCTGCTGCACAACCGGATCGTCGATGGTTACGCCATCAATGTGGGTGGAGAAGGTGGTGTGACGGCAGTGGTCAGACCAGTAGGTGTCCACCACTCGAATTTCGGTGATCGTAGGCTCTCTTTTTTCTTCGTCCCGGAAGTAGGTCTGTAAAAAAATCAGATCATCGGCATCCATGGCAAGTCCCATTTGATGGCGCAGGGCATCCAGCTCATCGCTGTTCATGGCAGTAAAGCCATCTACGGTGGCAACTTGCTGGGGCACCTCATAGGCGGTGGCCATGGAGGAAGGAATGTCCATTTGTGCCTGGCGGCATTCCACCGGGTTGATCAGATGATTCTTAATACGCAGGATATCATCTCCGGTCAGGTTGCCTTCCAGCAGGTAAACTTTTGCCGAGCGCACCAAAGGCCGCTCCTGCTGGGTCATCAGCTGGATACATTGACTGGCGGAATCTGCCCGCTGGTCAAACTGGCCGGGCAGCGATTCCACTGCCAGTGCATAGTATTCTCCCGGAGGGAGCAGATCATAGGTGTCATCTACCTGAGGCTCGGAGAACACGGTGGCCACAGCGCGGCGGAAGGTGGCCTCGTCCTCCAGTTCGACATCATATCGGTTGATGAGCCGCAGTTGGCTTAGGGTGCAGATCCCCAAAAGGGAGTGGATCTGCTGCAAAAGGGACTGGGCTTCCTGCCGCAGACCCTCTTTTTTCTCCACATAAATTCGACGAACCATATTGTTCCTCCAGCGTTATCAATTATAAATTATAAATGGGATATCCAATGCCATCTACTCGGGGTGAGGACTCGCTTTTCTGCTTTTCCAGTGCCCGTTTACCAATATCCCGGCGCATATATTTATTGTCAAATTCCACAGTGTCCGCAGCTTCGTAGGCACGGGCAATGGCTTCCTCCAAGGTGGGGGCGGTGGCGGTGATGCCCAGTACACGTCCGCCGGAGGTGACCAGCGTTCCATCGGTCTGCCTGGTGCCTGCGTGGTAGCAGGAGGTATGCCGGGGCAGGGAGGCGGTAAAAGTGATGGGCTTGCCTTTTTCATAGCTTTCCGGATAGCCGCCGGAGGCTAAAATCACACAGGCCGCAGCCTGATTTTTCCATTGGATGTCCAGCCGGTCTAAGGTTTCCTGCTCCACTGCCTCCATGATGGTCAGAAGGTCAGTGTCCAGCAGAGGCAGCACCACCTGGGTTTCCGGATCACCGAAACGGCAGTTGTATTCAATGACTTTCGGTCCATTGGGGGTCAGCATCAGACCGAAATACAGGCACCCTTTAAAGGGACAGCCTTCGGCGGCCATGGCACGCACGGTGGGCAGGAATATTTCATCCATACATCGCTGGGCCATGGGTTCCGTGTAATAGGGATTGGGGGCAATGGTGCCCATGCCGCCGGTGTTCAAGCCAACATCACCTTCGCCGATCCGCTTGTGATCCATGGAAGATACCATGGGTCGCACCACATGGCCATCGGTGAAGGCCAAAACCGAAACTTCCGGCCCGGTCAGAAATTCTTCAATGACCACCCGGGAGCCGCTTTTGCCAAATTTGCCCTTTTGAAGCATGTCAGTAACGGCGGATTTGGCTTCTTGCCGGGTCTGGGCGATGATAACGCCTTTGCCCAAGGCCAGACCGTCAGCTTTGATGACGGTGGGCAGGGGAACGGTGTCAAGATAAGCCAGCGCCAGATCCAAATCCTCAAAAACAGCGTAAGAAGCGGTGGGAATACCATATTTTTCCATTAAGTGTTTGGAAAAAACTTTGCTGGACTCAATGCGGGCGGCTTTTGCATCAGGGCCGAAACAGGGAATGTTTAATTGGTGGAGCTGATCTACACAGCCCAGTGCCAGCGGATCGTCAGGTGCGACCACTGCAAAATCCACAACATTTTTTTTGGCGAAGGCCAAAATGCCCTCAATATCCGTGGGGGCAATGGGGACACAGGTGGCATCGTCTGCAATGCCGCCGTTGCCCGGCAAGGCGTAGATGGTGGAGATTTTTGGGTTTTCTTTTAGTTTTTTGATGATGGCGTGTTCACGGCCACCACCGCCGATGACAAGGATATTCATAAAGACCTCCAAAAAGGAACCGTTCAAATGATAAATCAATTCCTGACGCTGAGGGCGGATACCACCCACCTGAAAAATGCCTTTTAATGGTGGAACAATCTCATGCCGGTGAAGGCCATGACCATACCGTTTTTGTCGCACTCGGCGATGACGGCATCATCCCGAATGGAGCCGCCGGGCTGGACAACGTAGGAAACACCGGTGGCCTTGGCACGTTTGATGCTGTCAGGGAAGGGGAAAAAGGCGTCGCTGCCCAGGGATACACCGGTTTGGCTGTCCAGATAGGCACGCTTCTCTTCCCGAGTCAGAGGCTCGGGGCGTGTGGTAAAATAATTCTGCCAGATCCCTTCGGCACAGACATCTTCTTCGTTACCGTTGATGTAGCCATCGATGACATTGTCCCGACCGGGCCGCCCCAGATCGGAGCGTAAGGGCAAGGCCAAAACTTTGGGGTGCTGCCGTAAGAACCAGGTGTCTGCCTTAGAACCGGCCAGCCGTGTGCAGTGGACACGGGATTGTTGTCCTGCGCCCACGCCAATGGCCTGACCGTCATAGGCAAAGCAGACGGAGTTGGACTGGGTGTATTTGAGGGTGATCAAAGATAAAATCAGGTCCATCTTTGCGTTTTCCGGAAGGGCTTTATTGGATGTCACCATATTTTGCAGCAAATGTTCTCCAATTTCAAAATCGTTCCGTCCCTGTCGGAAGGTGATGCCGAAGACCTGCTTTTCCTCCTGCTGGGCAGGCACATAGTCCTCTTCAATGGCAACGACGTTGTAGTTTCCGTTCCGTTTGGTGGAGAGGATCTTCAGGGCTTGTGCTGTGTAGCCCGGAGCAATAACACCGTCGGAAACTTCCCGGCTCAGCAGCAGAGCGGTGGTTTCGTCGCATACATCGCTCAGTGCCACCCAGTCGCCGAAGGAGCAGAGTCGATCAGCGCCTCTGGCTCTGGCGTAGGCGCAGGCCAGGGGGGAGTGGTCCAATTGGGGTATATCGTCAACAAAACAGGCTTTCTTTAACTCCATGGGCATAATTCTGCCTATAGCGGCGGAAGTAGGGGAAACGTGCTTGAAAGAGGCAGCTGCCGGAAATCCGGTGGCGGCTTTCAATTCTTTTACCAGCTGCCAGCTGTTCAGAGCATCCAGAAAATTGATATAGCCGGGTCTGCCTTGCAGCACCCGAAGGGGTAGATCACTGCCATCGGCCATGGAAAGGGAAGCCGGTTTCTGATTGGGATTACAGCCGTATTTGAGGGCAAGTTCCTGCATATTGAACCTCCGAGAATCATTAAGAATTACAGTGGACCCACTCCTGGGGAGTGGATCTATGCGTTTTCGTTTCGGTTGATGATCCGCTGCTGATATTCTCCTGTAGCAGGGTCTGTATAGCGGACAAAAAGGGAAATTTTGTTGTCTTTGTCCAAATTTTCCCACAGAGCATTGGTAAATGCGTCAATGTGGGAGGGAATGGTCACGGTTTTTGGCTCGCCTTCAAAGGCAGGCAAGGGGTTGCCATCGCCTACATAGGTATGGATAAAATGCCCCCGGCCGGGCTGTGCCGGATATTCATAAAAGAACCGGGCGCAGGCATTACCGGTGGCATCAGCAGCCTTCACGATCGACAGCCGATGGCTGCCGTCTGCTTCCAAAAGGCCGGAGATCCGGGGGGTCCAGTTGGGACAGTCATCTTCAAACAGCCGTGTCCGCAGAGCATTTTCCCAGCTGTCGCCTTTGGCCAGATGATCCCGGATGGTGTCGGTTTGATCACCGTTGGTGACGATCAGCTTGTCCTGCCACCGGCGAACTGGGTGGTAAATAATCAGATGGGGGTCGGACAGCAGGGCAGGATCATGGGCTTCCGTACGGATGCCATCCGACTCTTCCACAAAGATCCGATTGCGGCTGTTGGTACTTCTGCCCATGATGAAATAGGCTGCAACGGAAAGTCCTTCGGCGGTGCAGCCCAAGACAATGCCCCGACCGGGATAGCTGTTTTTAAAAAGCAGTTGACAGATGTTTGAACTCATAAGTAGCTCCTTGTCAATGACAGATTTCAAATGTGCCTTCCTTCTCTGGCAGGCCTGTTAGCCGTTTATGATCTGCTTGCAAACTTCCTCGGTGGCTCGGGGCAGCAGGATCCATTCAGCCTGCTCCATGACCCGACGTTGCAAGATTTCCGGGGTGTCCTCAGGCAGTACGTCCACCGCTTTTTGGGCGATGATGGCTCCTCCGTCGCAGACCTCGTTGACAAAATGCACCGTTGCGCCGGTGATTTTTACACCCTTTTGCAGGGCAGCCTCGTGGACACGCAGACCATACATCCCTTCGCCGCAGAAGCTGGGGATCAGGCTGGGATGGATGTTGATGATCCGATTTTTCCATCGGGATGTGAAACGCTCCGGTAAAATGGCCAGATATCCGGCCAAAACGATCAAATCGATCTTCCCTTCCAAAAGTTTCTGCAATTGGAGATCGGAATTTTCTTTTGTGACCAGGGCAGTGGCGATTCCGGCCTTTTTTGCCCGTTCCAAAGCGTAGGCATTGGGGTTATTGGAAACCACCAGCGTGATTTCTCCGTGGGCAATGGTTCCTTGTGCCTGGGCATCCAGCAGGGCCTGCAAATTGGTGCCGCCGCCGGAAACCAAAACTGCGATCTTTACCTTCATGCCAAGACCACCTTGCTGTCACCGCAGGTGATCTTACCGATGATATAGGCGGTTTCTCCGTGGGCGGTAAGGATTTCTATGGCCTTCTCTGCTTCTGGGGCTGGAACTACCACCGTCATGCCTACGCCCATGTTGTAGGTGTTGAACATATCCCGTTCGGATACATGACCGAACCCGGCAATCAGGTCGAAAATCGGCAAGACCCGAATTTTCTCCCGATCGATTTGGGCGCAAAGGCCGTCGGGAATGGAACGGGGGATGTTTTCATAAAAACCGCCGCCGGTGATGTGGGAAATGGCCTTCACATCCACCTGTTCCAACAAAGCCAGAATGGACCGAACATAGATCCGGGTGGGGGTCAGCAGGGCTTCGGCAATGGACTGCCCATTCAGCTCGTGACGTGGCTCATAGATCTGGGGGTTGTTATTGTCGATATCGAAAGCCTTGCGACACAGAGAGAAGCCGTTGGAGTGGATGCCTGTGGATGCCAGAGCGATGACCACATCATCGGCAGCCATCCGCTTGTTGTCGATGATCTTCTTTCTGTCCACAATGCCCACGGCAAAACCTGCCAGATCGTAATCTTCCACGGGCATCAGGCCGGGATGTTCGGCGGTTTCACCGCCGATGAGGGCACAGCCGGATTGAACACAACCTTCGGCCACACCGCCGACGATAGCGGCAATCTTTTCGGGAATATTTTTGCCGCATGCAATGTAGTCCAGAAAGAATAGAGGCTTTGCGCCGCAGCAGATGATATCATTGACGCACATGGCCACGGCATCGATGCCGATGGTATCGTGTTTGTCCATCAAAATCGCCAGCTTTACTTTGGTGCCGCAGCCGTCGGTGCCGGATACCAGCACCGGCTCTTCCATACCGAGAGGCAGGGCGAAACAGCCACCAAAACCGCCAATGTCATCTATGCAGCCGTGGTTTTTGGTGCGTGCAATGTGCTTTTTCATTAATTCCACCGCCCGATAGCCGGCGGTGATGTCCACGCCGGCAGCGGCGTAGGCAGCGGAGTGGGAGTCTTTGTGTTCCATAAGTTGCTCCTTCAAATCATGGTAAATAAGGTTTTTCGGGCGGATGATATCCGCCCCTACAGGGGATGTATTTCGGTAGGGGCGGCAACCTGCCGCCCGGTGGTGCGACACCAAAGGGAAGGCTTTTCGGGCGGATGATATCCGCCCCGACAGTCGATATAAGGGGAAAGGATTTTCAATGACCAACGATTTACAGACAGTTGTAATTATGAATCACTCTTTGCCTGTCCAGCAGTAGGTGCAGATTTTTTCTTTGTCGATGCCGATGGCTTCCAGTACACCATCCAAAGACTGATAGCCCAGGGAGTCAAAGCCCAGCTTTTTGCAGATGGCCGACAGCAGACATTTGCCCCGCTGGGTAGAGCGGTCAGCGTATTCTTCCAGATGATTCTGACCTTCGTCGCCTTCGATTTCCTGAATGGTGCGCCGTGCCAGCAGGTCCATGTCCGAATTGCTTCGGGAGAAATTCAGATATTTGCAGCTGTGCATGATCGGTGGGCAGGCTGAACGCATATGTACCTCAGCTGCGCCGCTTTGATAGAGAAAGTCCACCGTTTCCTGCAACTGGGTGCCACGCACGATGCTGTCGTCTACAAACAGCAGCTTTTTACCCTTGATCAGTTCCGGCACGGGGATCTGCTTCATTTCTGCAATTTGCTGGCGTACCTTCTGATTGGCAGGCGTGAAAGAACGTGACCAGGTGGGGGTGTATTTGACAAAGGGTCGGGCAAAGGGGGCAACGCTCTGGTTAGAATAGCCGATGGCGTGGGGAATGCCGGAATCAGGAACACCGGCCACATAGTCCACATCCGGGTGGATGCCGGCGGCAATCTCGTCCCGTGCCATGATCTGACCGTTGCGATAGCGCATCAGCTCCACATTCACCCCTTCATAATTGGAGTTGGGGTAGCCGTAATAAGTCCATAAAAAGCCACAGATCCGCATTTTATCTCCGGCAGGAGCCAGAGGCGTAATGCCTTCGGCACTGATACGCACGATCTCCCCGGGGCCAAGCTCATAGGCATCCTGATAGCCCAGTTTCTGATAGGCGAAGGACTCAAAGGCCACACAGCAGCCTTCGTCATTCTGACCGATCAGCACAGGCAGCCTGCCCAGCTTGTCCCGGGCAGCGGTGATGCGGCCCTGCTCGTCCAAAATCAGCAAGGTCATGGATCCTTTCACCACTTCCTGCACATAACGGATGCCGGAAACCAGATCTGCCTTTTTATTGATGAGAGCGGCCACCAGTTCCGTAGGGTTGACGGTGCCGTTGCTCATGGTGGTCAGCTGGTGGCCGCCACCTTGAAAGTAATCGGCGATCAGTTGGTCGGCGTTGGTGATCAGGCCGACTGTGGTGATGGCGTACAGCCCCAAATGGGAGCGTACGGTCAAAGGCTGGGGATCATTGTCGGAAATACAGCCCATGCCGGCGTTGCCGTGAAATTCCGACAGATTGTTTTCAAACTTCGTGCGGAAGGGGGTGTTTTCGATATTATGAATGGCTCGTTGAAAGCCCTCTTTTTTGTCCAGAATGACCATGCCGCCCCGGCGTGTACCCAAATGGGAATGATAGTCCACGCCAAAAAAGACTTCCATGGTCACATCGTGCCGGGATACGGCACCAAAAAAACCGCCCATGCTGTTCTCCTTAAGCGAAGAACAGGCTGTTCAGGGTCATGGGATCAATGTATTCGCCGTTTTTGTAGACCCGCATATTGCCGGAAGCGATCTCGTCAATGAGCATGACCCGGCCCTGGGCATCATAGCCGAATTCGAACTTGATGTCATATAGATCCAGACCCTTTTCCTTCAGATCGTCGGCTACGATCTTGGTGATGGCTTGGGTCATGGCTTTCAGATCGTCGTATTGCTGTGCTGTCATTACTCCCAGATCCACAAGGCCGTCCTTGGTGACCAGCGGATCACCCTTTTCGTCGTTTTTGAAGGTGGTTTCCACATAGGCAGGCAGTTCCTGCCCCAAAGTGCAGTAATCGCAGTAGCGGCGGTAGAAAGAGCCGACGGCACGATAGCGGCAGATCACTTCCAGCCCCTTACCGAAGACCTTTCCGGGCAGCACTTCCATGGTGGTATTGTCCAAATCGGCGGAAACATAGTGGGTCAGAATACCGGCGGCATTGATCTTCTCAAAGAAATAGATGCTCATTCGCAAATTCACATCGCCTACGCCTTCAATGGTCAGGCCGACGGCGTTTTCACCGGGGTCAAACACGCCGTCTTTGCCGGTGCAATCGTCTTTGAATTTCAGTTCGTAGTTGCCGTTGGGCAGGGCATAGACGTTTTTGGTTTTTCCGGTGTAAACAAGTTTCTTTTCCATAATGTGTTTCCTCCAAAAAACAATTAAGAATTACAAATTGGCTGTCCTTTGTATAAGAAAGATTTTATTTTTTCAGTTCTTCCTGTAGCAATGCTTCTTTTTCAGCGATGGCGGCAGCCATGGCCTGACGATCCTGATCCAGTTTGGCAGCCAGATCAACATCGGTGACGGCCAAGATCTGGGCGGCCAAAATGGCAGCGTTTTTTGCACCATTGACGGCAACGGTGGCCACAGGAATGCCGCTGGGCATCTGAACCGTGGCCAAAAGGGCATCCATGCCGTTAAAAACGCTACCTGTCAATGGAATGCCAATGACGGGTAGCGTTGAATTGCCGGCAAAAGCACCGGCCAAATGTGCGGCCATTCCGGCGGCGCAGATGATGACGCCGAAGCCGTTTTGTCTTGCAGAGGTGGCGAAGGCAGCAGCCTGCGCAGGGGTGCGATGGGCGGATAAAATGTGGGTTTCATAGGGAATTGCGAAGGTGTCCAGCTGCTGGCAAGCGGCCTGCACCACCTGCCAGTCGGAATAAGAGCCCATGATCACCGCAACTTTCTTCATTGTAACATCTCCTTCTGTGGTATCGGATGGTTCTCAGAACCATAAAATCGTCTGTACAGGCGGCCATTTCGGGGGAGTTTTATCTTTCTTTCAGGTAGCCATGGGCTACCTGAAAGAAGATGATACGAATTACAATCTTTTACGCAGAATATTGTGCTGAACATAGTCCCCGGCAAAATACTGCCGGGAGAAGAGAATGGGATTTCCGTCCACATCAAAGTCCAGTTCCTCGACATACAGCAGAGGGGTGCCCTGAGGCACTTGCAGGATTTGGGACAGATTATCGTCAGCGACGATGGGACGCAGCTGTGCCATGTCCATATAACAGTTGACCCGGCACTTATTTTGCAGCAGCTGAAATACAGGGGCACGGAAATCCTGGGCTGTAACTGGATTTTTCAGCAGGGAACGGTCAAACAGATCTTCGCAGAAAATAGCGGGATTTTTGTCGGCCGTACACAGCTTTTTGCAGCGCATCAGCGTTGTGCCCACCGGGACATGGAGCTTTTCGGCTTCCTCTTCGGTGGCGGGGAGCTCCTCGGTCTGCACATAGGCTACGGCCGGGGTGTGACCGCTGGCATGGATCATTTCCAAGAATTCCTGTTCCATGTCGATGCGGTTGGGCAGGTTTAACACATGGCGGTTGATGATGGTGCCAACACCGTGGCGGCGGGTGATAAATCCTTCACATTCCAGCACCGCCAGAATATCCCGCAGCTGGGTGCGGGAAATACCCATGACCTGTGCCAGTTCGCTTTCTCTGGGCAGGTGGGCGGCGTTGGCGTAAGCACCGTGACGCATTTCGTGGATCAGCTGGGCATGCGCCTGTTTGGCATAAATATCTTTAAACTCAGTCATATTTTGACCTCCAATAAATTAAAAGGTAATACCTTTTGACACTAGTGCCATTATATGACATATTCAGACAATAATCAAGGGGGAAAATGCAAATTATAAATTGTAATCGGCGAATATGGAAACCGAAGCTCCCATTACACAAAAATGGTAAACAAAAAATCCGCCACTCGGAAAGAGTGGCGGATATATGTGCAATTACAGCAGGGTGGAGAAGTGCTTGATGGTGCGGACCATCTGAGAAACATAGGAGTTCTCGTTGTCGTACCAGGACACGACCTGAACCTGAGTCTTGCCGTCGGGCAGAGTGCAGACCATGGTCTGAGTAGCATCGAACAGAGAGCCGAAGCGCATGCCGATAATGTCGGAAGAAACGATCTCGTCGGTGTTGTAGCCGAAGGACTCGGTAGCAGCAGCCTTCATAGCAGCGTTGATCTCGTCGACGGTGACGGACTTAGCGCAGACAGCGTTCAGAATGGTGGTGGAGCCGGTGGGGGTGGGGATTC
>CAZPJH010000028.1:0-16147 GCA_964586875.1 uncultured Oscillospiraceae bacterium | reverse complement strand
TGCCGATGATTGAGATTTCGGTTTTGATGGCAATTGCGGTTATGGCATCGGTGGTGGCAATTTTGCTAAATGTTGTTGTGTATTTACCGTGGATATGCGGAAAGAGCCACCACAAATAGGAGGTTAGCCAATGAAAATCAGAAAGCAGCTATTACGTCAACCAGGCAAGACCCTTGTGGGGGTCGTGCTGGTGATGCTTTGTGTCGCAATTTTGATCGTCTGTGTGGGGCAGAGCATTGCGGCGCAAAAAACGGACGGGCAACTGGATGACCTGTTTTTGACCATCGCCATGCCCACCACAAACTACAATGGGACTTCCAGAAAACTGCCGGTGGGAGCCGCCGATTTCTTGGAAGAACTGACTACCAATTATCCCAATATCGTCCGTGCGGTGTCATCCCCCGGACTGGCATCGGCCTATATTTCCCAGTTAAAACCGGATATGTACACCGACCATACCTCCTATTTCGGTTGGGAAACGGGGACGGACGGCGTTGCATCTACCATGGTGACCAGCCCTGTGGGGGCACCGTATAGTTGTGCCATGTTGGAAGTTCGGCTGGACGAAATCGTTGGAAAGACCCCGGCAACGGCGTGGGATCTGGGTACGCAGGACCAGTGGATGATGGATGTACTTACCTATTATAGCGTCAATATCTGCGGCACAGTGCTGGGTGTAATAGGGTTGAATGACGGATTTCAAGACCCTGTTGGAATGAACATCACTTTGACACTGATGGTTTCCGATGAACAGGCTTTCGAGGCACTGAATCTGCAAATGGGACAGCGGTATTTGGTCTATGGCATGGACTATTTTGACATGGACTGGCTGGCAAGCCAGACAAAGAATACAAGCTGGGAGAAAAACACCGTCACGATGACTGTGCGAGATCTTGCGCAGTTGCAGAGCTTGCCAGAGGAATATGCAGTACCCACCATTGCGGAACTAACGGGTTCTGTGGAGGATTTTCTCCGTTCCGAGCAAGGGCAACTGTGGCAGAAAGCACTAGAAAATATATCGATCAATAATCAGGCTTTTCCCATTCTGGGTGTGGATAATCTGAACTATCTTGCGGAATTTGCCTTGGGGAGAACTCGAATTGTGCAAGGCAGAGATTTTACCGTTGAGGAATTGAGCGGCGGAACGAAGGTATGTATTCTGTCAGAAAGTCTGGCGGCCGCCAATGGTATTGCCGTTGGAGATACCATCACATTGCAATATTACGATTTAGATGAAAATTCCCCCTATCAGAGCACGCTTTCCTCCGGGCGAGGGATCGTGAACCCTTCGGCTCGTTTCTATACGACGACCACGCCCTTTGCCAACGTGGGAGAAAGCTACACAGTAGTTGGCTTGTATCGCTCCCAGAATGAATGGGCAGATCCGACGACCAATGTCTATGCTTTTACGCCCAACACGGTGTTTGTGCCGAAAACTTCGGTCAGCACCACCATGGACTATGGAAATCAAGGGCTTTTCCGCAGTTATGTGCTGTATAGCGAACAGTTGGAGGCTTTTCAGCAACTGGCCGCCGAGGCGGGTTATCCCGATCTGTTCCAATGTGACGACCATGGCTATGCGGCGGTTGCATCCGCTTTGCACGACTATACTGAGGTCGCACAAAGGACACTGGCGATCGGCCTGTGCCTGGGTGCTTTGGTAGCGGTGCTGTTTTTCCTACTGTTCCCCTTGCAACAACATAAAACGCTGAACACTATGGCCTCCATGGGTGCAACGGATGGGGAGAAACTGATGTATATCCTGAAATATACCCTGTGCCTGACATTGCCCGGCGGCGTATTGGGAATACTTTTCGGCGTTTTGCTTTGGGATAGCGTGCAGCTGAATCTTGCAAATCGCTTTGGCCTGCCTATAGAAACGGACTTTGGAACGATGGGTCTTTGTGCAGGTGCGATGTTGCTGGCGCTGGTGCTCCTGTCGGTGCTTCTGGCTTTCCTGCGGATGCGCAGACAGAATTTGATGAACAGGAAGTGATGGGATGTTTCGCTATATTCTCAAAAGAATACGCCGCACACCGATCTTGTCCGTGGCACTTTTGCTGTTTGCGGTGGTGGTGTCCGTGACCCTTTGCGGCCTGTATCGGGACAATGTTCAGGAACAGGCGCATTATGAGCAAACATGGCGTTCCATTCCTGTCCCCTTGACGGTCACCAATTTGGCCGGGACCCAGACGGATGATTTATCTGCTCCTGCTTTTACGCTGGATGTTTTTCTCCCGGACAGTCTTTTCTATCCAAGCCTTTCGAACTATATCAAGGAGCTGAAATTCAAGCTCCACCACGATATTCAGGCGACCAATGTTCCCGGATTTGAAAAAAATATGGTGCTGGTGGGGATCAATGCCCTTTCTGCGGAGAAGGCACTGTCGCCGGAAAACGGCGCACAGATTACCTATCTGTCAGACTATGACGAAAGTGTTTTCTCATCCAGCGAGCCGGTGTGCATCCTGCCGCAGGCTATGTACGAGCAGGTAAAAAATATGGATGAGCCGCTGAAACTCCAATTTTGTTATCGGGTCAACGGCCTTGCAAAGGTAACGGAAACAGAATTGGAAATACAGGTCGCAGGCTATTTTGCCGGAGCAAACGGCGATCATATCTATTGCCCCTATCAGGTGCTGGAGGGCGTGTATGCGGCCTTGGGCGAGGAACGGGTGATCGATTCCGTCAGCGGCATTCTATCAGACAATGAATTGTTGGAAGAATTGAAGGAAAAACGGCAATACTGGTTCGCTGCGCCCAACGCAACAGGCGTAGCGACGGACTGGGGCGCATACGGCTACCGGACCTATCCCAATGCACTGGACATCGATGACAGCATGCTTGCAGAGGCGAAGGCCTTGCTGGAAAGCAGTCTGTCGGTCAATCGGATCTGCGCCATTGCGGTGCTGGTTCTTTCGGCGGCGGCAGGCTTCTTCGTTGGACTGTTGGTGATTCGCTCCCGGAAACGGGAAATGGGACTTCTGCGCTCCATGGGAACGCCGAATTTCTCAATTTTTCTGGGATTTGCACTGGAAAATGTCAGTTGTATCGCTCTGGGAACCCTGCTGGGCGGTATCACTTGGCGGTGGACCCCCTTGGGACAACTGCTGCTGTTCGTGCTGATCTATGCTATTTCAATGATCGTTTCTTTGCTGATTTTTATGAATAGCAACCTGCTTGCCGTGATAAAGGAGGACGAATGATATGCGGATTTCGCTAAAAAATGTTTCTTACAGTTATAAAGGAAAATACCAGACCGTTCGGGCGGTGAATGATGTTTCCTATAATTTTGAGTCCGGCAAATGCTATGCCATCATCGGCAAATCCGGCTCCGGTAAGACCACCTTGCTTTCCTTGATGGCCGGCCTTGACCTGCCCACGAAGGGGGAGATCCTGGTGGAGGGCAAGTCCACGAAAGAATGGGACAGAAATCGGATGCGCCGGGAGGCGGTGTCGGTGATCTACCAAAATTACAATCTGTTCCCATTGCTGACTGTGCAGGAAAATATCGAATATCCTCTTACCCTGAAGAAAACACCGAAGAAAACGGCCGCTATTATCGCAAACCAGAGTCGGGAACGGGTGGAACTGCTGGTCACTTACAACGACCGCCTGCCCAGCCATCTGTCCGGCGGCGAACAGCAGCGGGTTGCCATTGCCCGAACCCTGGCACAGGGATGCAAGATCATTCTGGCCGACGAGCCGACAGGCAACTTAGACTCCACCAACACGCAGAATATTGTTGGCATCTTGAAAAAACTGGCTCACGATAATGATTGCACTGTCATCATCGTCACCCATGATCCGGCCGTGGCCGAACAGGCCGATACCGTTCTGCAAATGAAGGACGGCTCCTGGATTACCGAATGAATACTTTTAGAATAAAATCACCTACTACCTCTGGAATGTATTCTTCCGTGGCAGTAGGTGATTTCGCATTTTGTGGACAGCTGTGTACGCTTCAAAAATGGTTAAAAATCAGTTTGTTTCGGCCATTTTTCTGTTTTCCAAGTGTAGTAAGGGTAAAGGGAGAAATTACGAAAGAGTTACGGTAGCAAGCACAGCAAGTGAGTACCCACTTGCGAATTTTCCCTCTTGTTGGGATAGTCCCAAACCCTTATGGAAAATGGAGGCGGCGCATGGCAAATCGAAAACGGAATATTCAGATGAAATTCTATGTCACGGAGGAAGAAAAACGCCTTATTGACGAGAAAATGAAGCTGCTGCCCACGCAGAGATACGGCGCATATCTCCGAAAGATGGCGATTGACGGATATATCATCTACACAGACACCGCAGATATCAAGGCGTTTACCAAGGAGCTGTCCGCCATTGGACGGAACATTAACCAGATCGCCAAGCGAATCAATGCCGGTAGCCCTGCATATCAGGCAGACATGGAGGAGATACGGGAAAGGCTGGATGAGATATGGCAGTTACAAAGACGCATCCTATCAAGTCAACGCTAAAGGCCGCCATTGATTATATCTGCAATCCGGCAAAAACGGACGGAAAGCTGCTGGTATCCTCTTTCGGCTGTGCCGCCGAAACTGCGGATATCGAATTTGCGTGGACCCGCCGCCATGCCATCGACAAGGGTACGAACCTGGGCCGTCACCTGATTCAAGCCTTTCAGCCGGGAGAGGTCACACCGGAACAGGCCCATGCAATAGGGATGCAGCTTGCAAAGGAAGTGCTGGGCGGCAAGTACGAATTTGTCCTGACCACCCACATCGACAAGGATCATGTCCATAATCACCTGATTTTCAATGCGGTCAGTTTCACGGATTACAAGCATCATCACAGCAATAAGCGCAGCTATCACTATATCCGCCGCACCTCTGACCGTATCTGCAAGGAGCATGGTCTGTCCGTCATTGTCCCCGGTCAGGACAAGGGCAAGAGCTACATCGAACATCAAGCCGCCCGAAACGGCAACAGTTATAAGGCGAAGCTGAAAGTCCGAATTGATCGGCTCCTGCCCGGCTGCAATGATTTTGAAGAATTGTTGACCCGACTTCAACGGGAAGGGTATGAAATCAATCGAGGCAAATATATTTCCGTGAAAGCACCGGGGCAGGAACGATTTACCCGGCTGAAAACGCTGGGGATGGATTATACCGAAGAAGCCCTCACCGCCCGGATCGCCGGGCATCCCCGTCCGTCCCGTCAACCAAAGGAGCGCAACGGCAAAATCAGTCTATTGATCGACATTCAGAATAATATCAAGGCACAGCAGAGTGCCGGTTATAAACGCTGGGCAACCATCGAAAATCTGAAACGGTTTGCGGAGACTTCCAATTTCCTGACGGAACACGGGATCACCAGCTATGGAGAGTTAGCAGAAAAGTGCGAAGCGGCCGCCGCTGCTTCTGACTGCATCAAGGCTGATCTTCGGGAAATCAACGCCCAAATGGACGAGCTGACTTTGAAAATGAAGTACGCCGCCACCTATCGCCAGCTTCGACCGGTCTATGACCGCTATAAAGTCTCCCGTGACAAGGAAAAGTTTTTGCGTGGAAATGAAAGTGAGATCATTTTGTTCGAGGCTGCCGCAAGAGAACTGAAACGCCTGGATGCTGTACCACTGCCAACAACGGAACGGATGAAGGCCGAAATGGATGCCCTGGCCACCCGAAAAGCAGAATTGAAAGCAGAACAGCAACAGGCACAACAGGAGCAGCGGCAATATGCCGCCATCCGCAAAAATGTGGACGAATTTCTGCCTGCCCCTGCACCGGAGCAACAACGCCAGCGAAAACAGGAACTGGAATAAGTTTATTCGCAGATTATGTGCAACTTTCTTTAACAGCATTTCTGCATTGTTGATTTTTTTGTTTCCGTGCGATAAAATAAATTACGTATCCAACGTTGTCATGGGAGGTATTTTGTGAAAAAAGAAGAGTATATTAAGATAGCAAATGCTATTGCAATAAATGACTGGGACGAGCAAGAGAGAATCCAATTTGGAAAGTACACAATTGCACAGTTTCAGGGGACGGCATTTGATAGTGATTATAAATGTTATAAGGTTCAGTGGAGGGAATGGCAACCAACAATCTCTCCGGTAATTGGGGAAACAAAATCTTTTGAAATGGTAGCGAAACGCACATCAGTCAACGAAATAAACGCATATCATATCCTGTTGGACAAGGGTGCCCCAATCCCCCCTGTGTATCAGGTGATTTCCGGAAGTAGCACCACATACATGCTCTTTATGAAGATGATGCCTGGGACAGAGTTATATTCAATCCTGGATGAAAAAAGCTGGGTATTGGCCGCTGAAAAGTTGGCACAAATTCATTTGACGTTCTGGCATAACAAGTCAGAGGAAGAAATAGAGAATCCTATTTTTCCTAGTAGTGAGGAGCAGAATCGTCGGATTCGAAGTGCATACGCTAAAGTTTGTGGAAGCAGAATGTGGAAAGAGTATCTGGATAACGCAACAGACCGTTTCCTAAATGCGCCCAGAACGTTGGTTCATGGAGATATGTTTCCGGTAAATATTCTTGTGGATGGCGACAATATCTGCTTTATTGACTGGGCGAATGCGACAGACTTTTCCTATATGATGGATGTGGGGCGCCTGACATCCATCATAGATCAGAAAACGCTACGCCCCATGTGTCCCTGTGCCGATGCGGTGATTGAAGCCTACTATAATAAGGTCAAGGACCGCATGGGACTGAGTTACGAGGATTATTTGCACGACATCCGCATTGCTCAGTTTATTGAACTGGCATTTTGTTATTCGCCAGGACTTCTTCCCAAATCAGATCGTGCATATAATGACGAAGTATCAAAACGACTCACTGAAATTGTTGCGAGAGATCGTCATCACTGATCTAAAAGCCCATGCTGATGTTGTGTCATGACAAACGACTTGCGTAGCTCGTTATAAAAAATAGGGAGTGCAACCATCGGACGAACCGAAGGCTGCACTCCCTTTTTCATTTACAGAAAGTGTGTGAAATCAGATATTTTACTCTGTCTGCTGGCAATCAAACAGGCACATGGGAAATCATAAGGGCGTGGTCATAAAACAGCGTTACAGACGATTATTCTATGTTTTTTGCACCCTTACCGCCGCAGTTTTTAAACCGTTTGGAATGATAGTGGGGACACTCCACCAGCGTTGCCCGGAAACTCTGCTTGCAGGGGTGAACACAACCGGCGCAGATTTTGTTATACTGCCGTCTGCCGTTCTCGTCAAGGAAAAAGTCCCATTCCAGCCGCCATTTCTTGCTCCTGCTCATAGATCACCATGTTCAGGGGTATTGCGCCCACTATGTTGCTTTTCGGGTTTTGGTCTTTCGGCGCACTCCCGCTTGGCATCCGCCAACCGTTCCCGGATGGAGGGCTTTTTCTCGGTGACCTCCTTTGCCTTTTCCAGTTCCTCGCCCCGTCTGCCGTTGTTGATGACCCCATCGATCATGCCATAATCATCTTCAAGGGTCATTTCTGCCGTGCGGAGGGGATTGTCCTTCTCCGGCTGGGGATCAAGAAAATGCGGTACTTCCACAAATCCAACGCTGTCACAATAATGGGCGGTATCTTTGCCCTGCTCCCGAAGCACCACCACATCCGACACAGAAAGAGAGTGCCCCCGGAAATTCTCTGGTCTGTCCATATTCAGATCCCGGTATATGGTTTCCAAAGTATCACCGGGCTTAATAGGTGCCGCATAGACCAACTCATAATTGGCAAGGTCAACGGTATGGCCTGCCTGCGCCAACCGGTCAAAGGGTTCAAAACGAAGGTCTCTTGTTTCGTCACCGGCTTTTAGCTGATAAACCATATAGGTATCGATTCCATGCCCTTTTTCATAGGCATCCAGCTTTGCAACCAGCGGAGCCACTTCTGCCCGGATATCCATTTCACAGGAAAGATTGATAAGCCCGGTCTTGATCTTCGGCGTCTGTCCCGCCATGATCGATTCTTCCAAAGCCCTGCACTGCACATCTTCCTTGGGGAAGAAAAAAGTGTATTCTTGACTATATTCTCGGAGGCATTGGTCGATCTCCGCTGCCAGGGCAGAACCCTCCATTTCATTTGCCTGTTCCTTTGCATTGGGATCAACGATTGCAAAGGCCCGTGTGCCATTGCCCATGATTAGGTATTTCCCATCGTCAGAAGAATGGTGATAGCCGTAACCTGCTGCCTCCATTTGCTCCCGGCTCATATTCGTTACGGCGAAACTGCCCCTTGGGGTCTGGATACGCTGACCGGTTTCGCAGGCATCCGGCTCCCCATACACAGCCTGTGCCTGTTCCACGATATCCAGCGGGGTCTGGACATAGGACGCCGCCTCTGCTGCATAGTCCTGTTCCGCCTTGGCCGCAAAGGAAAGCATATCGTCCACACGGGAATGGTCGGGGTCATCCAGCATAGCCTTGACCTCTGCCGGGTCAAAGTCCAGCCATTCTTCATAGCCTGTGGCATCCTTGAACTTCTCAATTTCAGAGGGAAGATAGTCATTTTCTGTCTGTCCCAGCGCCACCAGCTTTTCATCCAATGCGGAAATGCGCCCGGCCATCAGCTTTTCGTAGATTTCTTCTTTCGCCGCATGAGCATCCGGGTGATCGGCGGCATATTGGGGATCGTGCTGACGGAAAAATTCATCCAGATCAAAGGCGATATCCATAGCCCACTCGCACTTTTCTTCTTCGGGAAGGTCATCCTGAAAGGTCATCACCCGGTACTTGTCGGGGATACTGCCGCGCTCGCCATCGTAGTATTCATGGAAGCTGCTCCCTGTGTCCCGGACATAGCCAAACTCCGTAAAGCTGCCGTTTTCATCAATGGCAACATCCCGACCATAGGCTTCATAGTCGATGTAATTTTTCAAATGCTCCGGCACCTGCATGGCATCCAGTTCTTCAATGTAATACCGCCCCAGATCGTCATAATCTTCAATGCCGGAATAAACTTCATAGCAATCCAAATTTTCCGTCAGGTTGATGATCTCCTGCAAATCACGGCAATGGTCGCCCATTTCCATAGCCGCAAGGAATTGGTTATATTCGTACCTGTCCATATCATCCAGCTTGGCGGCCAGGTAATTCAGCTCGTCCAGACTTTCGTATTCTCCCAGTTTATCATAGAGATTGCCCACATAACAGTCATAGTCTGAAATGAACCATTCTTCGTAGGGATTGCCGAAATCGTCCTTCTTGCCGATCCCGATCCGCTCAAAGACCTTTTTCATTTCCTCTGCGGTGGTGGGAAATTTTACCCATTCGCCCACAAGCTCGCCTTCGTTGTATTTGCCCAGATTGGTGATAAAAGCGGCAAAGGGATAGTCCTTTTCATAATTATAATATGGCATAGTCGTACCTCCTTCAGTTGCGTTTATTCTTCGGGAACTCTAACTTAAAATGGATGAATTTTTCGCCTGTGTCGTCCAAAATCACGGTAGCGTCATAAGTGCTGCCTTTCTTTTCAGACCACATTCCCTTGACATTGGTGCGCCCCTTTTTCAGAAGGTCGGCGGCCATTTTCTTTGTCAGCTCCTTCTTCCGGCTCGTCCAGAAGCGGTCATTTTTCCAGAGGACAAAAGTACAGGAGCGGTCGGAACAGGCAAAATTCTTTTTCCCCTCATACACCGGCTTGCCGCAACGGGGACAGGTGCCGACAGTTTCCTTTTCCGGGGTGAACAGCTTTTGACCATCCTCGGAAATACAGGAATAGGTGGATACGATCTCCTGTACCATGGCCCGGATACCGTCCATGAAAGCATTGGGATCAGCGTCGCCCTTGGCAATCTCCGTCAATTTCTGCTCCCAATCCGCTGTCAGCACGGGAGAGGTCAGCGGTTCGGGAAGCACCGACACCAGATTGATACCAGCTTTTGTGGGGATCAGGTTTCTACCTTTGCGTTCTGCAAACCCAGCTGCTACCAGCTTTTCAATGATGGCCGCCTTTGTCGCAGGTGTGCCAAGACCCTTTCGCTCCGCTTCATCGGGGATATTATCCTTACCCGCATTCTCCATGGCCGACAGGAGGGTATCTTCCGTGTAGGGTTTCGGAGGCGTAGTGAAATGTTCGGTGACGGTGACCACGGCATTTTCAAAAACCTGCCCTTCGGTGAAGTCAGGCACGCCGCTGATACCTTCGTCCTCCTGCTTTTCTTTCAAAGGACCACGAAAAATGCGGTCAATTTCACGCCAGCCTTCCGCAAGGACACGCTTGCCCCTGGCCGTGAAGGTATAACCGCCGCAATCAAAGGTGGCCGCGACCACCTCATATTCATAGGTGCTGGCCGCCGCACACAGTAGCTTGCAGCATACCAACAGCAGAAGGTTCCGTTCCCCCACGGGGAGCAGCTTCACATCCGCTCTTTCCAGCTCCATGGTAGGAATAATGGCGTGGTGGTCAGTCACGGCGCTGTCCTTCACCAGCACTTCCACCAGAGGGAAGAAATTGCTGCACCCGTCAAAGGGCTGCGCTTTTGCCGCCAGATGAATGACACAGGAAGCCGTTTCTGCCATATCCGCAGTCAAATATCGGCTGTCCGTCCGGGGATAGGTCAGCAGCTTCTTTTCGTAGAGGCTCTGGGCATAATCCAGCGTCTGCTTTGCCGTGTAGCCGAAAATCCGGTTGGCCTCCCGCTGTAAAGTAGTCAGGTCATAGAGTTTCGGGGGCTGTTCCTTTTTCTGCTCGCGCTGAACAGATACACAGCGAATGGGGCTATCAGCGCAAGCTGCTTTTACCTTCTCCGCTTGCGCCAAATCCGCAAATTTCTCCGAAACTGCTTCGCTTCCCTTTACATTCAGCCGCACATGATGATATTTTTCCTTCTTGAACAGCATGATCTTCCCATCACGCTCCACCAGCATGGCAAGGGTTGGAGTCTGCACTCGTCCCACATTCAAAGTCCGATGATAAAGCACGGAGAACAGCCGGGTGGCATTGATCCCCACCAGCCAGTCCGCTTTCTGACGGCACACGGCTGAATGATACAAAAATTCATATTCGCTGCCGGGGCGAAGATCACGGAAACCTTCCCGGATGGCGGTATCTTCCATGGACGAAATCCAGAGGCGTTCCACCGGTTTGCTGCATCCTGCCATTTCATACACCAGCCGGAAAATGAGCTCTCCTTCACGGCCTGCGTCGCACGCATTGACGATGGTATCCACATCCGGGCGGTTCATCAGGCGTTGGAGATTTTCAAAGGCCGCCTCTTTGCCGGGGGCAACTACATAGCGGAAAGGCTCTGGCATGATGGGAAGATCGTCATAACGCCACTTTTTATAGCGTTCGTCATAGCCGCCTGTATCCATGGGGGATACCAAATGCCCCACACACCAGGACACGATCAGATCATTTCCCTGATAAAAGCCATCGGCCCCGGATGTAACACCCAGGGCCGATGCAATAGATTTTGCTACACTCGGTTTTTCTGCGATAATCAGCTTCATTCGCTTTCCTCCGTATCCTCATTCAAGTATTCTTCTTCATCCTCCAAATCAAAATCATCCAGCACAGACAGGATCTTGACGGTTTTCTTCTGTTTGGATCTCACCACGAAGAAATAGAAAGCAGCACCGCCCAGACCGGCAACGATGATGATAACAATGGCGATCATGCCGCCGATACCACTATTTTCTTCCGTTGGCTCAACCGTCGGTTCGGGATCGGTCGGTTCGGTGGGCACGGTCGGTGTCGGCTCCGTACCCTGACATTGGCTCATCTGAATCAGGCACACAGGACAGACGGTGTTGATGGCTCCGATACTACATTTATCCGTACAAACGCAAGTCGGCGTTTCGGTTTCTGTGTTTTTATCCTCGATCAGTGCAAAAAGGTCATCTTCATCCACCTGATTCAGAAAATGGACGGTCAACTCGCCGTCATCGTCACGGTCGATAATGATGTAAAAAATATTGCCGTTTTTGGTCTGCACCGTAAGGAACTGTTTGCCGCCGTCATCGGTGGCAATGTCATCGATCAGGGTCATATTTCCATCCGGGGTCAAGGCATTTTCACTATCCACCGTCGATTCGCTTTCCCCATCCAACTCGCTGGCGAAAGCGGTCATGGAAAAAGCGGTGGCAGACAGTACCACCGCCAAAAGACAGGTCAAGATCCGAAATATTCCTTTACGTTTCATCATATTTTTCCTCCGTTTCGTTATTTTCAGCTGTTCCATTCTGGGGCAAGGAGATCAGACCACTGGCGTATGCCTTCAGGAATGCGGTCAATTCCTTGTTGTCCATGTGTATCGCCTTGACCATGCGGACGATCTCCAGATTTTCTTCCTCCGCAAGCTGTGCTTCCAGGGCACGCTGCTTTTTCTGCAATTCTGCGATCTTTTCTTTCGTTTTTGCAATATCATTGCGGATCTTAGCTACTGTTGCCATAAAATAACCTCCATTTTTATGTTGTATTGTATTTTGAATCAGGAAACAGATCCTGTCGGTTTCCTAAAGTTGCCATGTAGGTGGCAAACTGTGTCAGTTGTGTTTCGGACAAAAGCTGTGCCGGAACGGTTTCCAGTCCGGCATTTTCAAAAGTCACATTGAGAATGTAATAGTTGTATGGTACCTCCACTTCATATTCGTATTCTTCGGTATAGGTTTCTCCTGTATCCGGGTCAGTTACGTTCCGTTCGCCGATCCGCACCTCTGTCCGATATCGTTTCTCCGTCACGGACTGCACCGTCAACGAATATTGCAGGTCAAAAATCGCAAGAAGATCATTTTGCACTGCTGCAAGGGTAAATTCTCCGTCGTGCAATGTCGAAAGCATGGAGATCAGGATATAAGGGTCATGCCCGGTCCGGTCAGTGGATATGTTATATTCGTCGTAGCCGGGATAGTAAGAACGGATATTTTCTACTATCTGCCTTTTGCTATCCTCCAATGCCAGATAGGCATTTTCCGCACCGTAGATATCTTCATCCTCCGAAAGATAAGACGAGCCCATGATCGATCCCGTCCCGGAGCTGAGCATCATGGTACAGGAGGAAATGCCGCCCACCAGCAGAAACACGATCATGGCAATGCCGATTACGATCAAAATGGCCTTCCAGTTGCTCGTTACAAAACTTGCAAGCTGTTTTACTGCCTCTTTTGTGCGGACAGCGGCACTTTTTGCGGTTTTTGCCGCTTTTTTCGTATTCTGCTCCGCTTTACGCAACTGTTTTGCATAATTGCGCTTGATCCGCTGTTTCTGCATATATCGGGAAACAGGGTTGGAGGCGGCAATACCCGGATCATCGTGGATGGCCTTTTGGTAAAAGAACTCTGCATTGGCCTTGATCACTGCCTTTTCTGCTTTTTCTGCCTGCCGCCATGGCTTTGCACGGTGGTGACGGATGGCAGAGCGTACCTTGCTGCCGGTGTAGCTGACCCCTCGTTCACCCAGCACCTCGCTTTTGTGCCCGGCCTCAACGCCCACATTTTCCTGTTCCACCTGCCGGATCTTGCTATGTGCCATTGTCCGCAGTTCCCGAACAGGACGGGATACAGGATTATGACGCAACTTGCCGTTGGCCTTTTTCTCCACTTCTTCAAAATGAAGTCTTGTTTTGCCCTTCCCGGTGGTTTCATCAAAGGTTCGTTCCCTGTGTATGACCTTCTTTGTGGGAATAGCGGCTCTTGCACCATCCAGCTTGTCCGCCGCATTGTCGGAATGATCGATGTACTTTTGGAGTGTGGGATCAGCCCGTTCGTCCTCTGTAAATTCCAGACGGGAGAATGACTTTTTCACTTCCGGCAATCCCCATCACCTCCGTATGGGCACAGGTCACCGCAAGTACCGTTTTCAATCATGGCGATATAGCGGAAAATGGGATAGGCTTGAGGTGGGCACACTGCATTGCCCAGCGTTTTCAGTCGCAAAGCCCGTCCGTCCATGCGGTCAGTCATACGGGGCACTCCTTCCGGCTCTTTTGCCCAGAGGATACGTCCGTCCATCCCTTCGGGAATCCCATGAGCCATTCCACCCAGTCCGGGTTCAAGGCCATGTTGTCCGATGTGGGTCTCTCCTGAAATACCATCTGCGCCGATAAATTCCCGTCCTTCTTCTTCGGGTCGAAGGCAGATGGTTTCAGGGTCGAGCGAAAGCCGTCCGAGGCCACCGGGGTCAGATAGAACACCGCTGCTGACAGGCTCAGGCTCCAAATGCTGCCGTTTTTGTTCTTCTTTCGGAAGATCCCACCCTCCGACAGGAACACATCCAGGTTTGCCGCATCCCTGGCGGTATTGTTGTCGGAGGCAAGGGGTGTGGGAAACATCAGCCGCGACGATAAAAGTTCGCTGGCGCTCATGCCATGCGCCGACGCCGCAAGCCGGAAATACGAATGGGAGAACAGCGTATCCCGCTTTTGCCAGGTCAAAGATCGTTTTGTCGAGCCCCATATTGATGAAGCCAGCAACATTTTCCCCAAGCACCCAACGGGGCCGCAGCTCGGTAATAACTCTGCACATTTCCGGCCATAAGTAGCGTTCATCCGCAAAGCCCTTTCGCTTTCCAGCGGTGGAGAAGGGCTGGCATGGAAATCCGCCGGAGATGACGGTAACGGTTTCAAGTCCTGTTCTTTCAAAAAACGCCTCCTTCGTAAAAGTAGTGATGTCCCGGAATTTCGGCACCTGCGGCCAGTGCTTTTCCAGAATGGAATAGGGGTAGTCTGCCCATTCGCACTGGCAGACGGTTTCAAACCCAGCGACCTCTGCCGCCAGGTCAAGGCCGCCAATGCCGGAGAACAGGCTCACATGGGTCAGCTTATTCATATTCATCCTCAAAGAAATCGCTGTAACAGAGGATATCGGCATCCAGATCATCTTCGTCGGTACTGCCATCCTCTGCCTGCTCCGGCTCCTCCGTGGGATAGGGTTTCAGATGATGCTTGGCAATGGCCTCCTGCATCATATCCAGAGCGGTGACACCGTTTTCACCGGGGATACCCCATTTGTGATACATTCTGCGGATTGTGGCCGGTTCTTTCTCCAATTTCTGTTGCAGGCGCTTGAACTGCACTTCTGTTTCTAACTTCATAATCTGGTTGCGGAGGGAGCCGTACAGCACCAGCAGGTCAAAAAGGTCATGCACCAGCATACGGAAGCTGCTGCCGGAAATGATGTAAGCGCCATCGTTGATAGTAGTAGCACGAGCCTTTTCCTCCTGCTCCCGGTCGTGGGCTTTCAGGACAGCAGTTAGGGGTTCCAGTTCCGTTTCCTTCAAGTCCTTCAGGTCGGCCCGGTCTCCGAACACCAGATAGCGGCCGGGGATGCCCCAACTGTCAAATTTTTCATCGGCAATATCGCCGTAATGCTGGGCGGTGTAGGTCAGATGTGCCACATCCCCGTCATCCTTTACCTTCCCGGCAAGGAAGGCAAGCTGGTGAAGAAGGCCATAGAGGTGGACTTCTTCATTGATGTGCTTTTTGTAGGTTTTGCTGTCAATTACATATTTCATAGCTATTTTTATCCTTTCTATTCTGCTTCACCGGGTTTCGTAGTAAGCAACTTGTAAAGTTCGTTGTCCCTGGGAAAATCATCCACAAACGGCAAGATCACATTTCCGAAGAAAATTAGCCCCTGCCCGGGGCCTGCGTTGCTGATGTATTCCGCCTGTTTTTCGGAAATATTCAGGCGATCACAAAGTATCCTGCGGTCGCCGCTTGCCTGGTTGAGAAGGTACACGAAATCGCTGTTTTCAAAGATATTCTCAATTTCGGGAGACGAAAGCAGATCTTTGATATTCTGGGTGATGCCCGTGGGGATACCGCCCC
Organism: uncultured Oscillospiraceae bacterium; assembly: GCA_964586875.1. Lineage (GTDB taxonomy): Bacteria > Bacillota > Clostridia > Oscillospirales > Oscillospiraceae > Faecousia. Next base: position 405 of record CAZPJH010000028.1, on the reverse strand, counting down.
ATTTGCGGAAGCGTTTCCAGATCTCCACACTCCATGCGCCCACTTCGCCACGAAGCAAAAGATGGAACTCATCCACAAAATACCAGGTAGATTTGCCAAGGTCCCGGTTTTGGGACACTCTGTTCCACACCTGATCCTGAATGACCAGCATACCCAGGCTTTTTAATTGCTTTCCCAACTCCTTGATATCGAAGCACACAAGGCGGTTATTGATATCTACGTTCGTTCTGTGATTGAACACATTGAGCGAACCATGCACATACAGCTCCAACGCCGCTGCTACTCTCTGGGCCTCCGGCTCCTGCTGCTGTCGGATCTCGTTATACAGATCTTCCAAGATCGGCATATTTTCCGGTCGGGGGTCTGCCATATACGGACGGTACACGGTACGGACAGCTCTATCAA
>CAZPJH010000027.1:0-17570 GCA_964586875.1 uncultured Oscillospiraceae bacterium | reverse complement strand
AAATCGAAGCCGGTAATGTGGGTACAGTCATCACCAAAGACCTTTCAAGGCTCGGTCGTAATTCCGCATTGACGGGACTTTACATCAACTACACTTTCCCTCAGTACGGTGTTCGGTATGTTGCTGTCAATGACCACTTCGATACCATTGATCCCAACAGCACGGATAATGACATCGCAGGCATAAAGAACTGGTTCAATGAGTTTTTTGCCAAGGATACCAGCCGTAAAATCCGTGCGGTTAATAAGGCAAAGGGTGAGCGTGGCGAGAGATTGACAACAAACATTCCCTATGGCTATAAGGCAAATCCCGACAATCCAAAGGAATGGACAGTTGATGACGAAGCGGCAAAAATCGTAAAGAGGATTTTTACACTCTGCATGGAGGGCAAGGGACCAAGCCAAATCGCCACCTTGCTTGAAAAGGAAAAGGTACTCAACCCCACCGCCTACAAACAGCGTGAGGGTAGGAAAACGCCGCATCAGACACCGGAGAACGAATACCGCTGGCACGAAAGTACCGTTGCTTACATTCTCGAATATATGGAGTACACAGGCTGTACGGTCAATTTTAAGACCTACACAAACTCCATTTATGACAAGAAACAGCGTGATAACCCTATGGAAAACCGCAAGATTTTCTATAACACCCATCCGGCGATTATTTCTTTGGAAGTCTTTGATAAGGTGCAGGAAATCCGACAGCAGCGGCATCGCAGGACGGCAACAGGTAAGAGTAATATGTTCTCAGGTCTTGTGTTCTGCAATGACTGCAAACAGAAACTCTATTACTCCACCACCAACTATTTTGAAAAGCGGCAGGACTTCTTCATCTGTTCCACGCATCGTGCAAATAAGGACAAGTGCAGCGGTCATTATATCCGTGCCGTTGTGCTTGAACAACAGGTCTGGAAACACATTCAAGAGGTCATATCGGTGGTAACTCGCTATGAGACTTATTTCCGTTCTGAGATGGAAGAAAAGCTCCGTATGCAGAGTGAGGAAACGCTTCGGATACATAAGAAGCGTTTGGCACAAGCCGAGAAGCGCATCGGTGAACTTGACCGCCTGTTCATTCGTTCCTATGAGGATAATGTGTCGGGAAAAATTGACGATGAACGCTTTGCCATGATGAACAAGAGCTATACACAAGAACAAAAAGACCTCAAAGCTGAGGTCATAAGTCTGCAACAGGTTATTGAAGAACAGGAACGACAGGCAGAGAATTTAGAACAGTTTATCCAGAGGGTAAAGAGAAATAGTGAACTTACGGAGCTGACCCCTTACGCTCTCAGAGAGCTTGTGAAGGCGGTTTATGTAGAAGCACCCGATAAGTCCAGCGGAAAGAGAAAACAGAAGATTCACATCTCCTACGACCTCATCGGCTTTATTCCCGTGGATGTACTGACAAAAGCAGAACAGGCATGACCGAAATCATGCCTGTTCCAAGAAAATTGCGAATTACTGTTTTACCAGCAGGGAGCTCAAGCCTTCCTTTTTATTCGGTACGAGAATGGCGATATAGCACTGAAATGCTTAGAACAAAAACCAAATCGAAGCCCAGCGTAGCTAGTTCGATTTGGAAAGGAGCAACGGCATGAGTGCGCTCTGACTTATATAATAAGTCGGAGCAAGCGATATATCGCTTGCTCCGACGTGGTGCCGGTGGCCGGACTCGAACCGGCACGCTGTCGCCAGCGGTGGATTTTGAGTCCACTACGTCTACCATTCCATCACACCGGCATCGGTGCCTAGATAGTATATAACATTCTTTCCAAAAAGGCAAGAAAAATTTTTAGAAATTATGGATCGATTTCTGTTTTTTCTGCGGAGCGCTATTTCAGGTGTGGAAAAGGGCGCACAATCGTGCGCCCTTTTGTATGTTATTGCTTCTTGGGCAGATCCACCGGGGGCTTGGGTTCGTTGATCCGGCGGGAGCTGACTTTGCCTTCGGGACGAATTTCGCCGGCGGCGGTCAGGCTGCGCTTGGTCAATGCAGGGCCTACAAGCTCGTAAACCAGCACGGAGAAGAGAACGACATTGGCAATGATGGCACCGTCGCCCAAATTGGAGGCAGTGGCGGCCATGCCCAGTGCCACGCCTGCCTGGGGCAGCAGGGTGATGCCCAAATGCTTTGTGATGGAGTCGGAGCAATGGGTCAGGCGGCAGCTGCCATATGCACCCAGATATTTGCCGGTGGAGCGGCTGATAATATAGATGAGGCCGACCAGCAAGGTAATGGGATTGGCCAGGATCTCCAGATCCAGTTCCGCACCGGAGATCACAAAGAACAGAATGTTGACGGGCACTGTCCAGCCTTCCACACGGTTCATCAGCTCTTCAGAGGTGTCACAAACGTTGCAGAAGATGGTGCCGGTCATCATGCACACCAGCAGCAGGGAGAATTTAATGTGTACGGCTCCCATGCGGAACTCCAGCATAGAAAGCCCGACCGTCAGCAGCACAAAGGCAACGGACAGGGCAAGACGTTTGCTGCCGGAGTGGAAGAACCGCTCCACACGATCCAAAATCAGACCCATCACGGCGCCCAGTCCCAGAGAAAGGACAATTTCAAGAATGGGCTCTACCACCACGGAAATGGCGCTGATCTGGCCGTTTTCCAAAGCACCTGCAATGCCGAAGGAGATGGCAAACAGCAAAAGGCCCACAGCGTCATCAATGGCCACCACCAGCATCAGAAGTCTGGTCATGGGACCGTCGGCCTTATACTGACGAACCACCATCAGGGTAGCTGCCGGAGCGGTGGCGGAGGCGATGGCACCCAGTACGATGGCCGCAGGCAGGGAAATAATGTGGGGCGCGATCATGTGCAGGGCAATCAGCACGGCGTCTACCAGCACGGTAGTAATGACGGCCTGCAAAATACCGATGGTAATGGCACGACTGCCCATGGTTTTCAGCTGTGCCAGGCGGAATTCGTTGCCGATGGCAAAGGCGATGAAGCCCAGCGCCGTCTGCGTGATGATCCCCAGTCCCTCCACCTGGGTCAGGCTGTTAAAGCCGAGCCCCGGCACGTTCAATGCACCCAGGCAGAACGGCCCAAGCAATAGACCTGCCACCAAATAGGCAGTGACCGCAGGCAAATGCAACTTTTTTGCCAGTCTAGACATGAGAAGTCCGCCAATGACGGCCACTGCAAGACAAATCAAATAGGTTTCCACTTTTATAATCCTTCTTTTCTTATATTGGCAGCCTGAGGCTGTCGCACAAGCGCTATCATAGCACTTTATTTGGAGAGTATCAAGGGGTATTTTTGGGAAAAATTACCCAATCTTTACCAGAATTTTGAACATAGAGGCGTGCTTGTTCACGAAAATGTAGATTTTTGTTTTCAAAGTGGACATGACCTGTTCAAATTTGCCCCTTATGATAAGGGCACAAAGGCGGTGGAAGCCGCAAGCCATCGCCTTTTCAATGCAAATCATCCTCTTTTCTACCTCTCTTCTTTCCAAACCCCAGCAGGAACGCCCCGTCGAGTGATCGGTGGGGCGTTCTTCCTTTTTTCCGGGGGCAAATTCCCGTTACCCTGCATACAATAGTGGGAAGGAGGGATTGTGTGAAAGGGAAATTTTGGAAAAACAATGGGTTTTTGCTGCTGATGCTGGCAGGGATCGTGGCCGGGTGCCTTGCAGGTGTGATCTGGCCGGTGACCCGTGACGGGTCGGGGCAGATCGTCCGTGCCGGTGCTGCGGTACTGGAACCGCTGGGAACGGTGTTTATCAATCTGATGTTCTGCATTGTGGTGCCGATGGTCTTCTGCTCCATCTGTTCCGCCATTGCCAATATGGCATCGGCAAAAAAGGCCGGGAAGATCATGGCGGTCACGATACTGACCTTTTTGGTCACGGCAGCCATCGCAGCGGTGCTGATGTATGGCGTGGTACAGGTGATCCCACTTGTGAAAGGGGACTATCAGGTGGTGGAAGGAGAAGTGGGAGAAAGCCTGAGTGTGGGGGAAATGGTGGTCAATTTCTTCACAAAGCCGGATTTTACAGAACTGCTCAGTCGCAAAGCCATCCTGCCTCTGATCGTCTTTGCGGTGCTGTGCGGATTTGGAATTCAGTTGGCCGGCGGTCCACAAACGGCTACTGCAAAGCTGCTGAATGATGTGACTGCCTGCATTATGAAAGTGGTCAAGATCATTACATACTACGCTCCGATTGGATTTTTTGGATTTTTTGCTGCTCTGGTGGCCAAATTCGGCCCGGAATTGATCGGTGATTACAGTCGAACGCTGCTGATCTATTATGCAATGTGCTTTGCTTATCTGTTTGTGTTTTTTCCCATCTATGCAGGATTTGGCGGCGGAAAGCAGGGGATCAAAGTCATGTTTGCACATCTGTTCCGCCCGGCGGCGGTCAGCTTTGGTACCTGCTCTTCGGTGGCGACCATCCCCACCAATTTGGAGGCGGCAGAAGATACGGGTATCAGCCGGGATGTGGCAGATATCGTGATGCCGCTGGGTGCAACCATGCACATGGATGGCTCTGCCATGTCAGCCATTGTCAAAGTGGTGTTTCTGTTTGGGATTTTCGGCCGGGATGTGGGAAGCTGGGATGGGATACTGGCAATCATCGTGGCTGTATTTTCTTCTGTGGCCATGAGCGGTATTCCCGGCGGCGGTGGCACAGGAGAACTGGTGCTTTGCACCATGTTTTTCCCGGAACAGCTGGCCGTTGCCTATCCGGTGGCGATTGCCCTGGGAAACCTGGTGGATCCTCCCGCTACCATGATCAATTCAGCCGGGGACTATGTGGTGTCGTTCATTGTGGAGCGATTTATCAGCGGTAAAGACTGGCTGAAGAAGAGAGCCTCCCATTAAAGGGAGGCTTTTTGCCAAGTGGGGATCAATAATTTTTCATAAACTTTCTCCTTCCGGGGTAGCGCAAAAGAGGCAAGTGTGCTATAATGAATCCAACTATAGCTATTAGATACTTAGGAGAAACGCTATGATCGAATTATTGGCTCCGGCAGGGTCGATGGATGCCCTGCGGGCGGCGGTGCAAAATGGTGCAAATGCCGTTTATTTGGGCTGCGGCACCTTCAATGCCCGGCAAAGTGCAAAGAATTTTACCCTTCAATCCCTGGCGGAGGCGGTGAAATACTGCCATGTTCGGGGGGTGGCGGTCCATCTGACATTGAACACGCTGGTGTCCGATAAAGAGATGGAGGAATGCGTCAAGCTCATTGACGGGGCGGTGGAATGCGGCGTGGATGCCTTTATTGTTCAGGATCTGGGCGTGCTGCAACTGTGCCGCCGCATTGCCCCTACCGTGCCTGTCCACGGCTCTACGCAGATGACTGTCCATTCCCTGTCCGGAGTGCTGCTGTGTGCAGCTTGGGGCATGACTCGCGTGGTACTGAGCCGGGAACTGAGCCGAGAGGAAATTGCCTATATCTGCAAGCATTCTCCCATTGAGATCGAAGTGTTTGGCCACGGCGCACTGTGTATGAGCTATTCCGGCCAGTGCTATTTGTCTGCGGCCATCGGCGGACGCAGCGGTAATCGGGGACGCTGTGCCCAGCCTTGCCGCCAATGCTATGGATACAGCCGTCGGGAAAACCGATATCCTTTGAGCCTGAAAGACAATTGCCTGATCCACTATTTGCAGGAACTGCAGGATATGGGTGTGGCATCGCTGAAACTGGAAGGACGAATGAAACGGCCGGAATATGTGGCCGTGGTGACCAATGTTTACCGCCGAGCGCTGGATGGCGACAAAGTGACAAAGGAAATGACGGATGCGCTGCTGACGGCCTTTAATCGTCAAGGCTTTACCGACGGCTACTATACCGGCCGCACAGGCGGTGGGATGTTTGGCATTCGAGAAGAAAAAGGCGATGAAGAGGGCTGGATGCGTGCCGCCCGGCAGACCTATGAAGGGGTAGAAAATCAGCTGGTGGATGTGGCAATGCATCTGACAGTCCGTGGGGAGATCAGCAGCCTGACAGTGCTGGATCCTGAAGGCCGCCGCTGTACTGCCTTCGGCCCTGTGCCGGAACCGGCACGGACCGTGGAACTGACATCGGAACAGCTGCAGATCCGATTGTCAAAAACCGGTGGCACACCCTACCGTTGTGTGCGGCTGACGACGGAACTGACCCCCGGGCTGACCATTTCCGCTGCCGGGATCAATGCCATGCGCCGGGATGCCCTTAATCAGCTGACGGCTCTGCGTAGCCGCAAGGAAACCAGACAGCGGATGCCTCTGCCACGGTTGCAGCGATATAAAGGCCCTCGGGAAGCGCCGGGCTATACCATTGAGGTGACCACACGGGAGCAGATCACAGCCAGAGTGCTGAAGATGAACCCGGCGGTGCTGTATGTTCCGCTGCACATTCTGGCAGAGGAGGAAGCTTTTACCCGTCAGCTGTGCGGTGCAGTCCGTCTGGCGGCGGTATTACCGCGGATCGTCCATGACGGTCAGATGGCAAAGTTGCGTCAGCAGCTGCATCAAGTGAGCCAATGGGGCGTCCGGGAAGCGCTGGTGGGCAATTTGGGGCTGATGCTGCCGGTACGGGAAGCAGGACTGCATATAAGAGGAGATTTTGGCCTGAATATTTACAATTCCGTGGCGATGACAGCCTTGCAGGAATTGGAGCTGAGATCGGCCACTTTGAGCTTTGAAATGACATTGCCCCAGGTGCGGGATATCAGCAAATGTCTGCCAACGGAACTGCTGGCCTATGGCCGAATGCCGCTGATGGTAACGGAGAACTGCCTGATCCGTGGCAGATCCGGGGAGTGTGCCTGCCATATGTCCAGCACAAAACTGGTGGACAAGACCGGTGCAGAATTCCCAGTGATCCGTGATGGCAATTCCTGCCGCAGCGTACTGCTCAACGGTAAAAAACTGAACTGGCTGGACAGACAGACGGACCTGTCCAAACTGGGTCTGTGGGCACTGCGATTGTATTTTACCACAGAGAATGCACAGGAAGTTGACCGGATACTGCAATCGTGTGTGGTGCCGGTGCCTTTTGACCCCGGTGCATGTACCAGAGGCCTGTATTTAAGAGGTCTGGACTGAGAAAACGTATTTGGCTTTCTCAAAAGAAAGGAAAATGATCATGCAATTGATTTTAGCGTCCCAATCTCCCCGACGGCAGGAATTGCTGCGGCTGTTTGAGCTTCCTTTTCGGGTGCAGGTGGCGGATATTGATGAAACAATGGACGAGAACAGATCCCCCTTTGATGAGGTGGCACGGGTCAGTAGATGCAAGGCTCTGGCGGTGGCTGCCGGGGAAGATGATGTGGTCATTGCCGCGGATACCATCGTGGTTTGCCGGGGGCGTGTGATGGGAAAACCCCATTCCCCCCAGGAGGCCAAGCAGATGCTGCGCCTGTTATCCGGCCGGGATCATCAGGTGATGACCGGTGTGACCGTGCGCAGAGGGGATCAGGAGCGCGTGTTTACGGAAGTGACGGATCTGCATTTCCGTCCCCTGACGGAAGGGGAGATCGAGCGCTATGTGCGCTCCGGGGAACCTATGGATAAGGCAGGGGGCTACGGTATCCAGGGGGGTGCCGCTCTGTTTTGTGAGAAAATGACAGGGGATTATTACAATGTGATGGGTCTGCCTGTCTGTCGTTTGGGGCAGGTGCTGAAAGAGCTGGCACCGGAAATGATGGGAGAAATGTAATGAGACACTATTTTTCCACAAAAGTCAAAGTGGTGCTGGCCATTGCCCTGGTACTGGCAGTGCTGCTGGGTGTTGCAGGCAGCCTGACGGGACGGGATGTGCCCAGTGGCTTTTTTCAGACCCTGCTGACCCCGTTGCGCTCCGGTGCATATGCACTGACCAATCAGGCGGAGCGGTTTTACAGCTATCTCTATGATTTTGACCGGATCAAGACGGAAAATGCACAGCTGAAAGAGCAGATCGCCCAATGGCAGGAAGATATCCGTCAATCGGCGGCTCTGGAGCGAGAAAATGAGCGGCTGCGCCAACTGCTGAAGCTGAAAGAGGCCAACCCCGACTATGAATTGGTGGACGGCTATGTGATCGCCCGAAGCAGTGCTGAATGGACAAGTACCATAACCATCGACCGGGGTACCGGGTCGGGTATTGCGGTGGGGATGTGCGCCATTACCGCCAATGGTGAAGTGGTCGGACTGGTGACGGAGGCCGGCAGCAACTATGCAGTGATCAAGACTATTTTGGACTCGTCGCTGGAAGTCAGTGCCAATATTGCTACCTCCGGTTATTCCGGCGTGGTCTTTGGCTCTTATACCAGCGGCCGGAGCAATATGCTGCGGATGGAGTATTTGAGCAGTACCGCCGTGATCCGCAATCGGGATCAGGTGGTGACATCCGGTTCTGCCTACTATCCTCGGAATTTGATCCTGGGTTATGTGGTGGAGAGTGGATTTGACGATATCGGTGTGGCAAAATATGCCATTTTGGAGCCTGCGGCGGAGATCGCCAAGCTGGAGCAGGTATTTATTATCACGGGGTATGACCGAACATGAGAAGTTTTACGCTAAGAAAACGGGAATTTCGCCCGGATCGCCCGGATACAGGCCAGCTGAGAAAGCTCTGGCCTACACCTAAGCAGCAATTACGGGCTCTGCGCTGGATCTTATACGGTGTGGTGTGTCTGGTGGGGCTGCTGATGCAGGATGTGGCGCTGTACCGGGTGAATGTAGCCGGTGGCTGTACGGATCTGGTGCCTTGCCTGATCTTGATGGTGGCGGTGATTCAGGGTGTGGAAAGCGGCAGCGTTTTTGCGCTGGTGACATCCGCTCTGTACTTTTTCTCCGGATCTTCAGCCGGTTTTCATGTGATCCCACTGCTGACTGCTGTGACGGTGTTGGTGGTGATCTTCCGGCAGGCATTCTTACAACGTGGCCTGTGGACGGCACTGTTGTGTACAGCCATGGGACTGCTGCTGTATGAAATGGGGCTGTTCGGCATCAACTTGTTTTTAAAATTGACAGTGGCATCCAGGGTGCATGCGGCCCTGATCACTGTGGGACTTAGCCTGATCGCGGTGCCTGTTGCTTATCCGGTGATGATGGCCATAGGAAAATTGGGAGGAGAAGCATGGGGAGAATAACCGGTTTTCGCGCAGTGCTGTTGCTGGTCATCGTGGCGCTGATCATGGGACTGTTTGGTGTTAAACTGTATTCCATGCAGGTGGCAAATGCACAGAGCAACGGCAACAATTCTACCTATTACACCGTCTATACACGGGTACGTGCTGCCCGGGGAGAGCTGCTGGACACCAACGGCAATAAGCTGGTGACCAATCGAGCCAGCTATGATCTGCATATCAACCATTATGTGATTTTAACGGTGAATGACACCAATGGTTGGCTGCTGAAATTGGCATCGTTGTGCCGGGAAATGGGCGTAAGCTACTATGACCATTTCCCCATGACCACCCAGGAGCCATTTACCTATACACTGGAGCAACAAACAAATACATGGAAGGGATACTTTCTTCGGTTTATGGCCGATCGCAAGATCGACTCGGATATCTCGGCACCGCTGCTGCTACAGCAGCTACGCAAAAGCTATAAGATCCCGGAGTCCTGGTCCGATGAAGAAGCCCGAATGGTCATTGGACTGCGCTATGAGCTGACTTTGCGAAATGGATTGACGAATCTGCCCAACTTCGTGTTCTTGGAGGATGCGTCGGAAAGTCTGCTGACGGCGGTGCTGGCACTGGATATGCCGGGACTGACAGTAGAAGCATCTGCTGTTCGGGAATACAGCACGGAATATGCAGCGCATATTCTGGGCTATATCGGTGCCATGAACTCCAGCCAATGGGAACAGTATCAACAGATCGAAGGATACGAAATGGATGCGCTGGTAGGTCAGAGTGGCTTGGAAAAAGCATTTGAGTCCTACTTGCACGGCGTAGACGGTATACGCAAGGACGTGGTGACAAAAGATGGCGTGGTGGTGGAAAGCACCTATATCCAAGAACCCAAGTCCGGTAGCAATGTGGAAGTGTCCATTGACCTGCTGCTGCAAACCGTTGCAGAAGACAAACTGGCACAGGTGCTGGAAAGCCGAAGAGAGGCAGGTATCGCTGCGGAGGGCGGTGCAGTGGTGGCCATTGATGTGAAGACCGGTCAGGTGTTAGCCTGCGGCAGCTATCCTACTTATGACCTGTCTGCGTTGTTTGAAAACTGGGATCAGCTGAATCAGGCGGAATATAACCCTCTGCTGAACCGTGCCCTGCAATCTGCTTATGCTCCCGGTTCTACCTATAAGGTATCCATGTTGATCGCCGGAGCTAACGCAGGCCTGGTGGATGCGGATACGACATATTTTGACAAAGGCTGGTATCACATCCCCGGTTATACGCCCCACTGTAACAAGCTGGATGGCCACGGATCCGTCACCGGATCGGATGCCATCAAGGTGTCCTGCAACTGCTACTTCTACTGGCTGGCTGACCGGGTCAATCAGGAACTGGACTGGGCGGTGACGGATGCCACAGCCAAGGCTTTGGGTCTGGGCGAATACACCGGCGTGGAGCTGTATGAAGTGATGGGTGACCGTGCCAATGCGACCAGCAAAGACAAGTATTATTCCGGCTATGACGCCAACTGGCTGCGTGCTGATGCACTGATGGCTGGTATCGGCCAGTCTGTCAACTCTTTTACACCGATCCAATTGGCTGTTTATGCCAGCACTCTGGCCAATCAGGGTGTACGCAACAAGGCTACGTTCTTAAATCGGGTGGTATCTTCGGACTATAGCAGCCTGATCTACGAAAATCAGGTGGAAGTGTTGAGCAGATTGGAGATATCCGATGAAGTTAAGGCCATGTATCTGGATGGCATGAAGCGTGTGGCACAGGAACAGGGCGGTACGGCTTACTCCACCTTTAAAAATTATCCCATTTCCGTGGCGGCAAAGACCGGTACGGCCGAAACCGGAGCCGATCTGACCAATGGTGCGTTCATCTGTTTTGCGCCTGCGGATGATCCCCAGATCGCCATTGCCGTCTACGGCGAGAAGTGCAAAGGCGGTAGCTATCTGGCACCGGTGGCCAAGGCCATTTTGGATGCCTATTTCGGCCTGGACAGCGGCGAAGTGGATCATTTTGAAAATCAACTGAGTTAAAAAAGAAGGGCGTGCATCAGCACGCCCCTCTTTTTATAAAATGGGACTCTTTACAATTGCTCTGAAAAATGATATACTAAAGGGTAGAAGAAAATGGGGGAGTAGGAGCATGCTGAATAAATTGCAGGCGGTGGCCAACCGCTTTGAAGAATTGTGCGCCAAATCGGAACAGCCGGATTTCTATGCTGATCCGAAGAAAGCGGCCAAGCTCCTCCGGGAGAAAAATGATCTGGAGCCTATTGTGGAGGCGTTTAAAGCCTATGGCAAGGCTGAGCGAGATATGGCCGATGCCCAGGAGTTGATGAGCGATCCTGAAATGAAGGACTTTGCGCAGGAAGAATTCCAACTGGCAAAAGCGGCCAGAGAAGAACTCTATGAAAAACTGCAAATCCTGCTGCTGCCCAAAGATCCCAACGACGAAAAAAATGTCATCGTGGAGATCCGGGGAGGCGTGGGCGGCGAAGAAAGCGCTCTGTTTGCCCACAGCCTGTTTCGGATGTATTCCATGTATGCGGCGAAGCAGGGGTGGCGCATTGAACTGCTGAACTATAACGAAACGGAACTGGGCGGTGTGAAGGAAGCGGATTTTATCATTGACGGCCGGGGCGCCTACTCCCGGATGAAGTATGAGTCCGGTGTTCACCGGGTTCAGCGAGTGCCGGAAACAGAGTCCGGTGGCCGGGTACACACTTCTACCGCCACGGTAGCCGTGTTGCCGGAGATGGAAGAAGTGGATGTGCAGATCAATCCCGGAGATATTGAAATGCAGGTCTATCGGGCTTCCGGTGCCGGCGGCCAGCACGTGAATAAAACCTCCTCTGCGGTACGGCTGATCCACAGACCGTCCGGGATCGTGGTGGCCTGTCAGGAAGAACGCAGTCAGCTGCAAAATCGGGAAAAATGTATGAAAATGCTGGCATCCAAACTTTATGAGATGGAGCAGGAGCGGATCGAAAGTGAGCATGGAGGTCTGCGCCGCAGTCAGGTGGGCACGGGAATGCGTAATGAGCGGATCCGCACCTACAATTTCCCTCAGGGCCGTGTGACGGAGCATCGGGTGGGATTGACGCTGTATAAGATCGATGCTGTTATGGACGGAGATCTGGATGAGATCATCAATGCCCTTGCTACCGCCGACCAGGCCGAAAAGCTGAAAAACAGCCAATAAGCCTTCTGTGGGAAGGCTTTGCTAGAGAGGAAGAATTATGTACTTTATCACCAACTCTCCCGATGAAACAGAAGCCGTGGGAGCGGCACTGGGACGGGTGTTGTCCCCTGGTACAGTGTTGGCATACCGAGGTGATCTGGGGGCAGGCAAGACTGCCTTCACAAGAGGCTTGGCACGGGGATTGGGCTACGGCGAGCCGGTCACAAGTCCTACCTATACCATTGTCAACGAATATTTGGGTGGGCGGCTGCCCCTGTTCCACTTTGATATGTATCGCCTTCGTTCTGCCGAAGACCTGTGGGATATCGGTTGGGAGGATTATTTAGACCGGGGCGGCGTTTGCGCCGTGGAGTGGAGCGAAAATGTGGATGATGCACTGGATCATCCGGTTCTTATTACGATTGAAAAGCTGGGGGATACTTCCCGGCGTATTACCATAGAAGGAGGGGAAGCCATTGCTGATCTTAGCCTTTGAAACTTCGGCAAAAGCTGCCGGTGTTGCACTGCATGACGGCACAAAACTGCTGGCAGAATGCTATCAGAATACCGGTTTGACCCACAGCCAGACCCTGATGGTCATGGCGGAGGATGCCCTCAAACAGTGTGGCCTGAAGCCCCGGGATGTGACAGCTGTGGCAGTGGCAGCCGGCCCCGGTTCTTTTACCGGTGTGCGTATTGGTGTGGCGGCGGCAAAAGGATTTGCCTGGGGAGCGCAGATCCCCTGCTATGGCGTGTCCACGCTGGAAGCCATGGCGAAAAATCTGGGTGTTTTCGATGGCGTGGTTTGTGCTGTCATGGATGCCCGGAGAAATCAGGTATATAATGGCCTGTTTCGGGTAGAAAAAGGGGTGTATACGCCCATTTGCCCTGACCGTGCTATTGCACTGGCGGATCTGGAGCAGGAACTTGCTCAAATTGTCCAGCCCATCTATCTGGTGGGTGATGGCAGTTATTTGACCTACAACTCCCTGTCGGAGAAGATCCCCAATTTGATATTGCCTGCGGAGCATCAGCTCCACCAGCGAGCTGCCGGTGTGGCATTGGCGGCATTGGAGAAGATCAATGCAGGAGAATGCGGCGATGCCGCAGCGCTAGAGCCTAATTATCTCCGCTTAAGTCAAGCGGAGCGGGAAAAATTAGAAAGAAATGCAAAGGAGAACTGAAAAATGGCAACTGTTCATGTGCTTGACCACCCCCTGATCCAGCATAAACTGTCTATTCTGCGTAGCAAGGATACCGGCGTTAAAGAATTCCGTGAGATGATCGGCGAGATCTCCGGCCTCATGTGCTATGAAGCCACTCGCAATCTGCCCACGGAAGAAGTGGAAGTCCAGACCCCTGTGGCTGTGGCAAAATGCCGGATGCTTGCCGGTAAGAAGCTGGCCATCGTTCCGATTTTGAGAGCAGGTCTGGGCATGGTGGATGCGATGGTAGACCTGATCCCCTCTGCTAAGATCGGACATATCGGCCTGTACCGTGATCCCGAAACCCATCAGCCTGTGGAATATTACTGCAAATTGCCGGAAGATATCGAAAGCCGTCAGGTTTTTGTGGTAGACCCCATGCTGGCTACCGGCGGCAGTGCCATTGCGGCCATTGAGTTCCTGAAAAAGCATGGCTGTCGCAACATTATCATGATGAATGTTATCGGCTGTCCTGAGGGCGTGAAGGCTGTGCAGGAAGCCCACCCGGATGTGGAAATGTATCTGGCCGCCGTGGACGAAAGATTGACGGAAAATGCCTATATCACCCCCGGTTTGGGCGATGCCGGCGACCGCATCTTCGGCACAAAGTAATTTCTTCGGCACAGAAAGAAAGGGGGCGTCCACCGTGAGTCGGGAAAAAATAGCGGTATTTGACTCCGGTGTTGGCGGAGCCAGTGTCCTGCGGCATTTGCGGCGGATGCTGCCAAATGAAGATTTTCTCTATTTTGGGGATGATGCCAACGCCCCCTATGGAAAGCGCACGACCGACGATGTCCGCCAATTGACCTTGGCTGCAGCGGAAATGCTGCTGAAACAGTATCCGGTGAAGGCTTTGGTGGTGGCCTGCAATACGGCCACCTCGGCGGCCATTGAGGATCTGCGGCGAATATATCCGGATCTGATCGTTATTGGCATCGAACCGGCACTGAAAATGGCGGCGGATCGGTTTCCCGGTGGACATATCGGCATCATGGCAACCGACGTGACCCTGCGAGAAAAGAAACTCAATGATCTGATGGCTCGTTTTGCAGAAAACTGTACCATCAGCTGTATTTCTGCCCCCGGTCTGGTGGAACTGGTAGAGCAGGGATTGGGGGACACTGCCCAGACAGAGGCGCTGCTAAAGCCTGTTTTGAACCCCTATCGGGGAGAGCTGCAGGCTCTGGTGCTGGGCTGTACCCATTATCCGTTTGCTCAGGGGGTCATCTCCCGTATTTTGGGGGAAAAGACTCTGCTTTTAGATGGCGGCGAGGGAACGGCGCGCCATACCCGTCGGATGTTGACGGCGGCCGGACTGCTGTACCAAGGGGATGAGGCAGGCAGCCTGCAAATTTTGCACAGTGGGGCAGACCCCCGGTTTGTCCAACGGATACAAGCCTTGATAAAATAAGGAGAAAAAGATATGGATAAGACCCTTGTGATCGGAATTGCCGGCGGTACCGGTTCCGGTAAGACGACCCTGGTCAAAAGTCTGTCGGAACATTTCGGCGGAAAAGTGACCATGCTCAGTCACGACAATTATTATAAATGTCGGGATGATCTGTCTTTTGAAGATCGCTGTAAGCTTAATTACGATGAGCCGGATGCTATGGATACGAGTCTGATGGTCTACCATTTGGAACAGTTGCGCCGTGGACAGGCCATCGACTGCCCGGTGTATGATTTTACTGTCCACAATCGCAGCCAGCAGACCATCCGTGTTGAGCCGAAACAGGTCATCATTGTGGAAGGTATTCTGATTTTTGAAAACGAGCATCTTCGCAACCTGATGGATATGAAGATCTTCGTAGATGCGGATGCGGATGTGCGTTTGTGCCGCCGGATCAAGCGAGATGTGACAAAGCGAGGAAGAAGCTTGGAGTCGGTACTGGAGCAGTATGAAACTACCGTTAAGCCCATGCACGAAAAGTACGTAGAGCCCAGTAAAAAATATGCTGATGTGGTGGTTCCCATCGGCGGCAGAAATGTGGTGGCGCTGGATATGATCATCGGTCACATTCAGCGGCATTTGAAAGAGGAATGGGATGAAGCCTGAAAGTCTGATCTTTGACATCGACGGTACTCTTTGGGACTCCCGAGCCCTGGTGGCGGAAGGGTATAATATCCAACTGCACCGGGAGGGACTGTCCCACCTGTGTGTTACGGCGGAGGATCTGCGTCCACTGTTCGGCAAGGTAATGACAGAGATCGCCGACAGCATCTTGGCAGAAATTCCCATTGGCCCACGTTATGAGATCATGGAGCGGTGCATGGAAACGGAAAACCGTTACCTCTATGAAAATGAATGCAACATTGGCTATCCCGGTGTGAAGGAAACCTTGGAAACCCTGGCTGAAAATCATCGGCTGTTCATTGTCAGCAATGCCCAGAAGGGCTACTGCGAGCTGTGCATGGAGAAACTGGGGATCGGTCATCTTTTCTCCGGTCACCTGTGCTTCGGCGATACCGGCACGGAAAAGGGGCTGACCATTCGCCGCCTGATGGCAGAACACCACATTACATCGGCAGTCTATATTGGCGATACCCAAGGGGATCTGGAAGCCACTGCGGTGGCGGATATTCCCTTTATCTGGGCGGCCTATGGTTTTGGAAGCCCGGACAGCCCGACGGCGAAAATCGACGACATTCGTCAGCTGCCTAAGGTGCTGGAAGATATGTAACAGGGCGTTTCTGCGGAAAGGCCGACAAGCCTTCCTTTTGAGAAAAGCCCTCTCCGACAAAAATCATAGATTTTTGCCACCTCTCCCTCCGGGAGAGGCAAGAAATAACGCTCCCTGATTTTTCAGGGAGCGTTGCTTTATTTGATTTCCAGCAGAGCATCACGGACAGAACCAATGGTGTACAACGAGCCGAAGCACAGCACCACGCCTTCTTTTCCTGCAAGGTCGATGGCCTTGGCAACACCGCCTTCGATGCTGTCGCAGGCGGTAGCGGTGGCTCCGGCCTGCTCCAAAAATGCAGCCAGCTGATCTGCATCCAGTTTTCGGGGATTGGGAGGGGTGATGCAGACAAACTGCTGAATGTAGGGCATGACGGGCTTGTACATATCTGCATAGTCCTTGTCAGCCAGAACGCCGGTCAGGGCAATGATCTTTCTGCCGGGCAGATAGTCCTGAATGTTTTTAATGAGAGCCTCAAAACACTGGGGGTTATGGCCGCCGTCGATGATAAACAGGGGGTCATGGCCCACAATATCGAACCGTCCCGGCCACTGGACATCGTGCAGACCATGGCGAATATTTTCTTCGGAGATATTCCACCCTCTTTCAACCAACGTGTCGATGATGGAAAGCACCACAGCGGCGTTTTTCAGCTGGTGGCTGCCCAACAGGGGAAGCTCCAGATTTTTGCGGCTGCCGCAGTCAAACACCTGACCCTCCAGACCGTGACAGTGGAGGGTAAGACCGTCAAAATCAGCCTTTTTCAGAGAAATGTGCTTATCGGCACAAATCCTGTCAAACACGGCTTCCACGGAGGGAATACCCCGATAAACAACGGCGTTGCCGCCTTCTTTAAAAATGCCTGCCTTGGTCTCGGCAATGGCTTCCAAAGTGTCACCCAGTACTTCCGTGTGGTCAAGGCCGATGTTGGTGATGACGGCCACTTCCGGCACGTCGATGACATTGGTGGAATCCATGGCGCCACCCATGCCCACTTCCAGTACCACGATATCGCAGTTCTGGCGGTAGAAATATTCAAAGGCAATGCAGCACACCAGTTCAAATTCTGTGGGTTTTTCTTCCATGCTTTCTGCCAGAGGTCGCACCCATTCGGTGACGGCAGCCAGATCTTCGTCGGAGATCTGTACGCCGTTGACCTGCATCCGCTCATGGAAACGGTAAATGTAGGGGGAGGTATAAAGACCGGTGCGATAGCCGGCCTTTTGCAGAATGGAAGCGGTCATGGCAGCGGTGCTGCCCTTGCCATTGGTTCCGGCGATATGGACGAATTTCAGCTTCTTTTCCGGGTTTCCCATAAGGGAAAGCAGGTTCTGTGTTCGGGAAAGACCGGGAATACTGCCTTTCCAGCAGACAGAGTGGATGTATTCCAATGCTTCATTGACATTCATGTAAATTACCCTCTTATTGA